>JAYVXB010000001.1:0-9366 GCA_043785585.1 Deltaproteobacteria bacterium
GCTGCGGTCGGTGGAAGCATGCTCCTTCTGCTGGCGCTCGGCGTCTGGCAGATCGTGCGGCGCGCGGGCGGCGGTTCGTGAGGCCGCACGCCGTCGCGCCGACGCTCGAGGCCGCGCGCGTCGCGCTCGTCTACAAGTCGTCCGATCCAAACGCCCCGTCGCACGTCGGCCTCGGCGTCACATGCGCGTCGAACGCCAAGTCGCTTCGCGCCGCCGGCATCTGGGCGGAAGTGTGGCCGTGCTCCGACGCGAAGATGCTCGTCGATCGCCTCAAGCGCGCGAACGAGGACGCGGAGCACCCGCTCACGCACGTCGTCATCAACGCGCTGTGGATCCCGACGAGCGATCTCGCCGAGATGGCGTTGGCGTTTCCCGACGTCGTCTTCGCGCTCGTGAGCCATTCGAACTGGGGCTTCCTCGCGGCCGATCCGTGGGCAGTGAAGCTCCTTCGCGAAGCCGTCGAGCTCCAGCACTCGACGCACAACGTCCGCGTCGCCGGGAACTCGGAGAAGTTCGCGCGCACCGCATCGGAGATCTGGGGAACGCGCGTCGTCGCGCTCCCGAACCTCTACGATCTCTCGGAACCGATGGGACCGGTGCGGTCCGGGTGGTCGGGCGACACGCTCCGCATCGGGCTCTTCGGCGCGGCGCGCGTTCTAAAGAACGGACTCACGGCGGCTGCGGCGGCTGCAGAGCTGGCCGCGCGCCTTCGCGTGCCGACCGAGCTTCACGTGTCCGTCGAGAAGGACGGCGGCGGAACGATGCGCTCGATCCAAGAGCTCACAGACGGCGTTCCAAACCTCCGACTCGTCGACGCTGGCTGGCAGCCGTGGGCGAAGTTTCGGAAGCTCGTGGGGCACATGCACGTGCTGCTTCAGCCATCCTTCACGGAGAGCTTCAACGTCGTGACGGCCGACGGCATCGCCGAAGGCGTGGCCTCCGTCGTGAGCGGCGCCATCAACTGGGCGCCGGAGCGATGGCAGGCGCATGCGGACGACGCTGGCGATGTCGCGCGCGTCGCCGAGTACCTGCTCCACAATCCGCGCGCGGTCGAAGATGGGAGGAAGGCGCTCCGCGAATACGTTGATGATGCGCTCGCACGGTGGAGGCAATTCCTCGCGCCAGCGCAGACGGTGTGAATCGAGCCCCGCGATCCCAAGAAGGGATCGCGGGGCTTCTCGCGTTTTGTGGAACGTGTGCTTCGTCCGCGAGCGGCGAAGGAGCGGGCGGAAGCAGGCACGATCGCTCAAGGAGCGTCGTTCTCCTCCGAGGGTAGCGTCGGCGCTTGCCCGGTGACCTGGTGAGCCAACGACGCAAGTGCCGGATCGGTGACGATGCCGTCGCGAAGCATCCGCTGAATCGCGTGAAGCGCATCGGGCCGCATCCCCCGCAGATGCGCTGTCGCATCCTGCACCTGTACGTCGAGATACGTTGGCGCGTTGATCTCGCCAGCTCGGAGCCGCTCGAGTGCCGGCGATGCCGCGGGCGCGACGGCGCGCGTGTTGCCTACTGCGCCGGGCTCGCGCACCGCGAACGGGCGCGACGCGCCCTCGGTGCCTGTCGGGGAGGACGCCGGGACGGTGAGGTTGGATTTGCCGATACGATCGATCGCCATAGCTTGCTCCGTACTCCGATCAGAACGCCCACCCGAGGCTCGCGTCGAGCAGCGGCCTCACGCCGTCGAGCGCGACGCGCGCCTGCGCACCATCACCGTCGGTACGCGAGAGGCCTGTGAACCACATGACGCCGCCGCCGACTCGAAGCGTGAAGCCGTAGTTCCACGTCCACTGGTAGCCAATGGTGCCGCCGACCCCGAGTACGTCGCTCGTCACGCTCGCGCTCGCGGCGCTTGCCGTGGCGTGCGCGAAGACGCCCCGCGGGTAGAGGTAAAATCCGTGCAGCGCGCTGTGGAAGGGGAACAGCTGCACGCCCGCACCGAGGCCGTGCGCCGTGGTGTCGTTGATGCGGTAGATGGCGCCCTCGAACCCCAAAACGACATGGCGACCAGCGACAACGTCGACCTCGGCGCCGTAGACGCCGACCGCGGCCTGAAGGGGATTGATCACGATCGCGATCGTGCGCTCGGCTTCTTCCTCGTCGTCCTCGCCACGATCGGCGAAGGTGGGCGGTTCCTCCGCGCGGACCGGCGCAGCGACGAGCAGCGAGAGCGCGAGAGCCGCCGAGGCGGAGACAGAGCGAATGAACACGGACGACCTCCTTCTTTCTCTCTATGTCGACCCCTCCTCGAAACCTGTTGCGCGAAAAGCGTCTGTCGCCGGTCGTTCGTCACACGGGGGTGCCGAGCGACGCTGTTTGGTCGGCCCCAGGATCGTCCGACTGCGCCATGTCTCGGAGAATCTCGGCAAGCGCCTCGTAGAGCTCCTCGGGGATCGCTTCGCCGATCACCAGCTCGGAGAGCGCGTCCGCAAGCGGCACGTCGCGTACGATCGGGACTCCGTACTGACGCGCGGCATGCTCGATGCGCGCCGCGAGATCGCCTTCGCCTGCCGCGACGACCATTGGAGCCTGATCGCCTTCGGCTTCGTCGTAGCGGAGCGCGACGGCGCGCTTCACGTGACCTCCACGCGATCGACGTCGATGTTACGAGCCGCCAAACGCGCCGTGATGCGATGGCGCCACGCCTCGGCGTCGGCGCCTGGCGGAGCATCGAGGTGGACGCGCACGCGCCCGTCCTCGGCGTGGATGAGGAGCGTGCCGCCGGACAGAGCGCCCGCCCCGAGCTCGATCCGGACTGTGCCCCGCCGGCCGTCTCCGCTCCATGCGATGCGCCGCACAAGCGCGTGGACGATCTCTTCGAGCGAGGCTCGCGCACGCGATTCGACGCCCGCAGGGGCGGCCCATGGCGTCATGGGCGCGAGGAGAGAGGGCGGCGGTGGCGACGCCGCTCCGAGTGAGGACGGCGGCGCGAGGAATGCGCGTTGCCGATGAATGGGGTCGATCATGTCATCGTCGATCCCGCGGCGGCTGTCTTCTGGAGTTGGACGCGCCACGGTGGGGTGAGGACCGCCGTTCTGGTTTTGCGCGATCGGGCTCGGGGAACGCGGCGCGACGTCGCGCGCGGCCCGCTGCGTCGCACCGACCGAGCGTGCGCTTCCAGGGCCTCCTTTCGCTGCGCGCAGCAATGCAGCGAAGGCGACGCGCGGCTGCCTCTGAAGCGCGGTCGGAACTGGGGCCGACGTGCTCTGCGCACGCGAGCTCGCCGGCGGCGGCGTCGCAGCCGCGGCAGCGCCGACCTCGCGCGCCATCAGCCGCTCCCTTGCAGCACGGTCTTGACGCCGCTGGTGGTGCGATCGACGAGCTTGGCGGCGAGATCCACCGCTTCGCTGTAGCGATACACGCCCGCCTGAAGCGCGAGCAGCGCCGCGGGACCGTAGTCCTGCGCGTGCTTCGCGGCGTTCATCATCGCCTCGCCCTTGTTCATCTCGCGGCCAAGGCCGTGCACGAGGCGTGCGAACGGCGAGGGTCCTTCGGACGCCGCCGCTGGTTTCGCGGGCGTCGTCACGGTGTCCGGCGCGCGCACCGGCGGCGTCACCGGCGCCTCGCCGATCCGAAGAGTCATCGGATGTTCCCGATGGCCGTCTTCACGGTGTCGTGTTCGGCCTTGAGCACGTTGGAGAGCGTGGTGAACGTGCGATTCTGCGCGTTCACCTGCTCTTGGATCTGCAGGTAGTAGAGGTTCATCTCTTGGGCCTGCGCGAGCGAGCCCTCGATGCCGCCGGTGCCGCCGGCAGTGCCGCCGCCCACGCCGACACCGCCCGCGCCGCCGGTGCCGACACCGCCGACACCGACGCCGCCGACTCCCGTCGCGCCCGGTCCCTCGGCCGCCGCCGTGACGCGCGCGCCGCCGACGCTGACCATAGGCGTTGCGCCACTGCCGTTGCCCCCACCGCCGCGCACCGCTGCTGCCGTCATCGGCGAACCGGGGAGCGCGTGCATCGCGATCTCTGCCCCGCGAACGAGCCCGTTCGCTCCCGCCGCGACCACGTCGCGAAACGAGACGCGCGCCGGGCGCGGCGTCGGCCGCGCGGTGCTTTCGACCATCACCGTGTCTGTACGTGCCGGCGCCGCCGGCGGAACTTGGAATGACATTTTCATTGTCCTTTCTATGGAGAGATTCATCGACTGCGGTTCAGAAACGGTTGCGAACAATCGTCAAAGAGTCGCGCCGCTCGCCCCAGCACCAAGCGCTCGGAGGGTGTAGCGCGCGACGGATTCATCGGGGTTGATGGCGAGCGCGTTGCGAGCGGCGCTTGTCGCGCCCGCACGATCGTCGCGCGCTGCTCGCGCGACGGCGATCCACGCCCAGGCGGCTGCGGCGCGTGGTCGATCGGCACTTCGCGTGATGGGCATGAGGCGCTCCTCCGCTTCGGCGAACGCCTCGTCGTGCATGAGCAAGCGCGCCTCGATGAGCACCAGCCCAGGGTGATCGCCGAATCGCTCGCGCGCGCTCGCGAGCACGTCTTCGGCCTCCGTCATCCGTTCGAGGCGAAGGAGTGCGTCGCAGAGCCCTGCGTATCCATCGACGACCTCGGGAGCGACCTGCGTGAGTCGAAGGAACTGCTCGCGTGCCTCCTCGAACGCGCCACGCTCGAAGAGCCTGCGTCCGAGATTCACCCTGGACGGAGCGAAGCCCGGATCGACCTTGAGGGCGGCCCGGTAGTGTTGCTCCGCGATGGCGCCGTGCGCCTCCTTGTCGGCGAGGAGGCCGAGCGCATGGTGAGGCGCGGGCAGGTCGGGGTTCAGATCGCGCGCCTTGACGAAGTCCCGTCGCGCCTTCTCGAAGTTGCCACGGCGAAGCTCGATGAGTCCGAGGTTGACCCACGCCTCGGTGAAGCGTGGATTGTACTCGAGCGCGAGTGCGATCCGCGCTTCGGCCGTCGTCAGATCGCCGGAGGCAAGCGCCGCCGCGCCATCGCGATTGAGCTCCAGTGCCTTCGGCGGGAGCGGGGCGGGGTGAGCGCAGGCCAGCAGCAGGGCAACCGACGACGCGAGCGTTGCGAGCGGGGCGAGAAAGCGGTTCATGCTCTCTTTGTCGGCCCCGCTCGCGCGGCGGTTGCGAACATTCGACATGGTACGTCACCCGCGGATGACGGCCGCGCTGCGAGCGCCGTTCGTCCCTGCCTCGACTTCTTCGAGGAACTTGGCGACCTTCTGGAGCGACTCGTTCACCTCCTGCACGGCGTCGTGCGCGTGCTTCGCGGCGCGTTCGGCGGCGCCCGCATTGGCGCCGTGCTCGCTGGCGTCCGCGTCGCGGTGGTCGGCCTCCGCCTTGTATCCCTTGCCGGCGATGCTCCCGTATGCCTGGGCGCCTTTGGCACCTCCCATGAAGAGCTTCGAGGCGCCCCGCCACTTGTCCGCGTCGCTAGCGCCCGCGCGCATCTCGCACCCGCCCGCGCCCAATTCGAGCGCGCCCTCGCCGATTTGCGCGATGCCTTCGGTGAACCCTTGCGCGCCCTCCGCGTCGGCCTTCGCGTGCATCGCGGCCACCTTCGCGGCTTCTTCCCGCGCTTGAATGATCTCCGACTGCGCCTCCTCGCGTCGGATCATGCGTCGGTCGTTCTGGCCCGCCTTCTCGAGGAGCGTGGCGAGCTCCGTGAAGACATCGCCGCCGAGCGGTCCTGGATCATTCGGCTCGGGCAAGAGCGGCGATGCGCCGCCGCCCGACGGTGCCGCGTCGGGCGCGCCGGCGCCGTAGGATGTAATCGTGTGCGTGTGCGTCACTCCATGAATCGTCGACATGGCTACCCCTTCCACTGGACCGCCATCGTGGCGGTCTCAGCCTTTGCGATCATTGTTTTGCCCATGCGATCGAGCACGCGACCCGACGACTGATCGGAGTCGCGAAGCTCGTCGAGAAGTACGGCGACGCGGCGCTGAAGCATGCGCCACGTGGCGTCGTCCATCGAAGCGTCGGCGAGCGCGTGGTCCTGCTTCGCTTTGAAGCGTCCAGACTCGATGTGCGCAATGCCGCTCGTCACGGTCGCCGCTCCCGCGACGACCGTCGCCCCGCCGCGCGCCACCTGCGCGACGCCGTCGGTGGCGCTTCCGCCGGTCTCCGCAGCGCCGGCGGCGGCGGTCCCGCTTGTCGCGAGAGCGCCTGCGCCGAGCGACATCCCCGTGCCTATCCAGCCCGCCGCTTCGGGGCTCACGCCGAGCTTTTCCAAGACGTGGAACTCGCCCTGAATGAAACCCGCAGTCGACAGGCACGCGCCCGCGATGGCGAGGGCCGCGAGCGGCGTTGCGGCCCCCGCGGTCGCGACCGCTGCGGCCACTGATGCGACGACGGCCGCCACCTTGGCGACCGTCGCGAACACGCCCCCGAAATCGTCCCAAAAGCTGTGGTGCTTGGCCGCTTCGTTCGCGTCGCTGATCGCCTTCTCGAGTTCCGCGAGCGCGTCGTGCTGGCTCTTCTGCGCGCTTGTCACGTCACCCTTGCCGCGCTGAAGATTCAGGTCGCGATCCTTCGACTCGACGAGAAACAGGATCGACAGCGCGTCGATGGATCCCTCTCCGCCCGTGGGCGGCGGCAAGATGGGTGGCACAGCCGGAGGAGCGCCAGCCGCTGGGTTGGAGGAACTGTAGACTTGCGCTGGGGGCGCGCCGCTTACGCCATGTAGCGCGCTCACGACGCGGCCCGCTTTTCGGCAGCGACGAGGTCGAGAAGCTCGTCGTCGTCGTCGAGATCGTGGGCCGCGGCTTCCGCGGCCTCGAGTGCCCTATCTGCCTGCTCGTCACGACCGAGTGACCGCAAGAGCCGAACGCGCGCGATGTGGCACCGGATGCCCGGCGCTGCCGCGACGGTACCGGTGCCGTACAGCTCGAGAGCGAGATTCGGCTGGCCGTGGCGCTCATGGCAGAGACCGAGCGCGAGCCACGATCGCTCGTCGGTGGGCGCCGCTTTGATCATCACGCGGAGCACCTTTGCGGCGTCCTCGACGCGCCCTTGCTCGAGGAAGTAGTGGCCCGCGCGGTAAACCGTTTCGATGGCGCGTTGGCCCGCGGTGCGCGGGTCCGTTGCGCCGCCCTGAATCGAGGCAAGAAGAGCAGCGGAGTCCATGGTCGTTTCCGCGCCCTTCAGACGTTCTTGGCAATCGTCATGATGGACTCCTGCATCTTGGCCATCATCTGCGTCGTCATCTGGACCACCGACTGCCGCTGCGTGACGAGGCCTTGGAGCTTGATCATGTCGAGCTCTGCCTGTCCTTTGATGTCGTCGCCGATTTGCGACAACTGGCCCGTGAAGCCGCTCCACTCGCCGGGCTGCGGCGCGGTATAACGCGTGGCTGCGCCGTTCAGGATGGCGGCCTTCTCCTCAGCGTTGACATCGTGGAGGGGGAACCCGACGTACGACGGCCCTGCCGCATCGAGCTCGGCAACTCTCGCCTTCTCCGTGCCCGTCAATTCGGAGCTGCCGAACTTGTGCTGCAGGTCAGATTTGTATTTTTCGAGCGACGCAATCGCTGGATCGCCGGCCGGGAGTGACTTTATGGCGTCGTCGATCGCCGAGTAGCACTTGTTCATGGCCGCCGAGTCCGGCGGTCCCTTGTCGCCGTACCCTTTGAGGACGTTGACGGCTTTGCCGATCGCCTGACGCTCTTGCAACGCGCGCTGCTGCGCGTCCATAAAGTCTTTGATCTGGCCGTCGATGGAATTGAGCTGAGCGCCGCAGTACGCGATCAGATCCTCGGGCGAGAGGTTTGCGGTGTTCCAGGCCTGCGCGGCGCCGCTGGCGCTGTCGGTGAATACGGGGCCGCTGATCGGGATTGCGGGAGGGGGAATGTGCATCGAGGTCATGGTCGTCTTCCTTTTGGTTCGTACGTCGTTGAGTTGAGAGTCGTTGCGAGTCGTTGAAGGTTCAGCAGCGAATGGCGCCCATGAGCGGGACGGTGTTTGCCGGCCGCGCGGAAGCCTCGATGGCCTCAAGCTCGCTCGCGTCCACGAGGCACTGAACGTCGGCGTGCTCGGCGAGCGGCGCGTAGGCGTCTTTGAGCTCTTGGTCCTGCCGTTGGAGCTCGTTTTGCATCACTTCCAGCATTGTCATGTTCATGGTCCTCACTTCCTTTCTTTCACTTTCACCCTTCTTCATCGGAACCTGCCAAAGGGTGGTTGCGAACAATCGTCAAAATCAGAAGCACGGCTTCGTGCATTTCGAATCGCTGCACGACGTGAAGAGCGCATGCTTGCGGCTGGTCTCCGGCGAATACATTGCCGAGCACGCCTTCTGACACGCCTTCACGTTCGAATTGCCGTTGCATACGACAATGAATCCGTGGAGGTAGCTGCAGTCTCTGTTGCCAAAGCACACGGTCGTTTCCGCGCAGCACGATGCGCTCAAGCAGGCGCGGCAAACGTCGGCCGTCAGGATTTCGTTTCGTATGGCATTGGGGGCTCGCGACGGCCCCGTCGGCGCGTTGGTACGCGTCGCACGTCGCGTCGACCTCCGTCGCGTCGCGGTACTCGTACTGGCCTGTGCACCCGCCAACGCTGACGACGTAGGGATTGAAGTCGGCCTTTGCGCAGGGGACGTCACGGCACGTGTGCTGCCAGCCGTCCGTCGTGGCGCTGCCGTTGCAGTCCGTCACGCTCCGCGTGTCGAACACGCACGCGCGCGCTGGAGCCGTACCGCCGTCGTGAGCGTGCGCCCAGTCGGCGCCGCTCTCCGAGCCGGTGCTGGTGCCGGATGACGAGCACGCCGTGAGGAACGCGAGCCCGGCGATGGAGAGAAGCTGGATCGTTCGTTCTCGATTGACGAGCGTCCGTCCGGAGGTGGGAGCCATGCCCTTTTCATCGGGCCCGCTCGCGCGACAGTTGCGAACATTCGACGAACGCTCATCAGGGGCACCCGGACTGTTGGTCGCGAGCAGAGAAACGAAGGTGATGAGCGTGCGGTTCATGGTGGTCTTCCTCGAGTGTCCGGTCGGGCTCGACCCGCACGAACTTGTTCCGTTCTTCATTTGTCGGCACCGACGGATCGACGTTGCGAGAAATCGACGGACCCGCTCGCTCAGCACCCGCTCGGCGTGGGCGTTTCGGCGTGCGCGATCGGGAGCGGATGCGTCTGCGCGAGATGATCGACGACGCGCGTCGTTGTCAGATCGACGGCACCGCAGCAGGGGAGCGGTCCGCGCACGCTCAAGTTCGAGAGCATGCCGCGATGCATGCTGTCGATGTACCGCTCGAGCACGCTCGCCGCGTCCTCTTGCGCGAGGGTGCTATCGCGCCAGTCGCGAACGATCTCCATGACGAAAGCCTCGATTTCTTCGGCACGACCGACGAGCCAGACTTCGGCATCGGTTGCTTCGTTCGGATCGAACGCGGGGGAGTCGAGAATGGTGTCGAGCGCGT
>JAYVXB010000002.1:0-26748 GCA_043785585.1 Deltaproteobacteria bacterium
GGCATGTTGTCGACCACGACGTGCGCGCTGAGCGCGCCGCCACGACGAATGGATGCCGCGCCGAGCACGGTTCCGATCGACTCGTTGCCTGCGAGCGCCTTGTTGAGGACGAACGAGCGAATGTCGAGATCCGCGCCCGCGAGCCCAACCTGCCGGTCGTGCCAGGCGAGCTCGAAGTCGGCGTCGCCGCTCTCGAACTTCTCGCCGAAGAGCTCGATGTGGGTCGCGTGCGTCTTCGCGCGGACTTCGATGAAGCCGCCGCCGCACACGTCCTCGGGGCCTCCCATCGCGACGTGCACGGTCGCGGCCTTCGTCGATATCCGCGCCGAGATCCCCTGCATGCGCGGATCCTTGTCCAAGTTGAACATCGACAAGAAATCCGTGAGCTCGAGCCCATTCGTGAACGCGAGCGCGTCGACGTCGAGGCCGGGGTGCTTCTTGAAGTCGAGCTTCGCCGTCGGGACGTCGTACTCGCTGGTCCCCTTTTTCCCGTGGAGGCCGGCGATGTCGACGATTTGGTGCACGACGTCGATCTTGAATTTCGCGGCGCTGACGTCGCCGAACTGCACGTCGCCGATCTTGAATCCCAAGATGCTCGACACTTCGCCCTCGGGAAGCGGCACGCCGCCGTGGCCGAATTTGCCGGTGACGGTGAGCTTCGCGACGAGCTTGCCGGACATCTTCACCGACCCGACCGGCGAGATGTCGTCGATGTCGATCGCCGCGCGTTCGATGTCCACGCGGAGATCGTCCTTGAAGCCGAGCGACACGTTGCCGCCCGAGATCTCGCTCCCCAGTCCGGCGCGCACGTGCGTGTTCTGGAATTTCACGCCGTCGGGGCGGACGGCGAGGTGCGCGGCGATGTCGGCGGGCGTGACGCCGATGATGCGACCGCGCGCAGGGTCGGTCGCGGGGCGATCGTAGATACCGAAGTTTTGCGTGTGCGCGGTGAAGTCGCCGTCGAGGTGGAGCGGAGAGAACGTCCCCGAGATCATCGGGACGTGGATCTCGCGGATGTCCCACGCGACGTGCGGCGTCTTGTGGATCCCGAGGTCGCGCAGCAGCGACGTGAAGTTGACGTTCGAGATGTCGAGCCGCGTCTTCTTGAGGAGGCCGCCCTTCGTGAGTGGCTCCACGACGGTATCGGTGAAGACCGCGACGCCGTCGCCGATGGCCACCGTCGTCCGCGCGCTCGTGACTACGTTGCGCCGAACGAGCACGTCACTCTGAACCTCGCGCGCGAAGTTGAACTGGTCGAGCCGTATGTCGTGCGCCTCGATGTGACCGCTGACGTCGGGGATGAGCGTGTCTTCGGCGTAGCGCACGTCGAGATCGAGACCGACCCAACCGTCCGTTTGCGGCAGCGCGATCGCGCGCTCGAGCAGGCCGACCGGGAAGCGGACCTTCACGTGCCCGTCGACCTTCGGCAGATCGCCGTCCTTCTCGGGGAGAAAGACGTTGAGGTGGTTCAGCGCGATGTCGACGCGACGCTTGTCGGTCGGGAGCAAGCTGCACGGCGGCGTCGTACCGTCGCCGATCTCGAGATCCGCCGAGCCTTGCGCCGTCAGACGACGAATCGTGATCTCGTTGCCTTCGTAGCGCACGCGCCCGTCGAGGCCGCAGAGAATGTCCTCGTCGACGGCGAGCTGCGGGTGCGCCGGATCGCCGAACAAACGCGAGCGATGGAAGGTCGCGCTGCCGGCACGGATCGCGATCTCGAGCGTCGACGCGCTGCGCGCGGCTTCGTCCTCCGCGGTGACGTCGAGATCGATCTCGTGCGCGAGGAGGCGCGCGCCGTCGATGTCGAGGTCGATCTCCGCGTCGGTGACGGCGAAGACGTTGAACGGTGCTCGGAACGGTTTCTTCTCTTTCGACTCGGGCAGCTTCAGAGCGAGGTTCGCGAGCTTGCCTTCGGTGAGCACGGCGCGCACGTGCGGCGCGTCGATCTCGATCTGATCGATCGCGAGCTTGCCCGACAAGAGCGGGAACACGCGCGGCCGGACGCGCACGGCGCGCGACGTCAGGAGCGGCCCTCCACCGTCGCTCGCCGCCACCTTCACGTCGGTCAGCTCGAGCGACAGCGGCCACAGCCGGATCTCGATCCCGTACGTCGCGCTGATCCCCTGCTCGCGCAGCAAGCGCTCGCTCTCCGTCGTCGCCCACGCACGCACGAACGGCGTCCGGACGATGAAGAAGATCGCGAACGGCAGGATGCCGAACATGGCGAAGAGCGCACACGCCACGCGCGCGACGCGACGCCCCCAATCGGTGCGACGCGCGGGGCGTCGTGCCGGTCCGGGGAGCGTCGTGAAGAGGGTGTCGCGCTGCATTTCGATGCCTTGCCGTTGGACGGACGAAGGCTCTTCCAC
Organism: Deltaproteobacteria bacterium; assembly: GCA_043785585.1. Taxonomy (GTDB): domain Bacteria; phylum Myxococcota_A; class Polyangia; order Polyangiales; family Polyangiaceae; genus JBBQXV01. The sequence goes on from JAYVXB010000002.1 coordinate 2,370, forward strand.
TCTAGCGTCGTGCGTGCCGGAGCGCCCATTTGTCGGCGCGCTTCTTGCTGCGCGCCGACGAGCGCGCACGTAGCCCACCGACATTCGTCGATGTCTCGTCTTGCCGCTCGCTGTATAGCCAGGCGCGATGCGACGACGAACCCCGGGCGTGATCGGCGAGGAGGCGCTCGTCGAGGAGCGGATCGCCGACGCGGAAGCCACCGATCCCGCGCGCGTCGTCCGCCTGCTCGAGCCGCTCGTCGGCGACCGTCGTCGCGCACGGCTTCGCGAAGTGATCGCGCGGAGGCTCGGGAGCGTCTCGGTGATCTTCGATGCGCCGTACGATCCGCACAACGGCGCGGCGGTCGTGCGGTCGTGCGAGGCGTTCGGCGTGCAGCGGCTCCATGTGGTCGAGCGGAAGGGCGTGCGCTTCCTCGTCGCGCACTCGGTGGCGCGCGGCGCGGAGAAATGGCTCGACGTCGTCGCGAACGAGGACCCCGAGAAGGCGCTCGCCGCCGCGCGCACCGGCGGCATGGAGCTCGTCGCCACGCACACCGACGGCGAGCTCGCGCCCGAGGATCTCGCGAAGATCCCGCGCCTGATGCTCGTGCTCGGGAACGAACGCGACGGCATTCGCGACGAGATCGCGCGGGCGTGCACGCGCGCCGTGCGCGTTCCGATGCGCGGCTTCGTCGAGAGCCTGAACGTGAGCGTGACGGCGGCGATCCTGCTCCACGCGGCGACGTCCGGGCGCGCGGGCGATCTGGACGAAGCGTCGCAGCTGCGGCTCTACGCGCGCGGGCTTTATTTGTCGGTGCCACGCGCCGCGGAAGTCCTGCAGTCGAGCGAGTGATCGGCGTTCGGAAGTCGCGCGCGGGCCCCGTTCGCGGTATGACTTTTCGGCACGCGATGGCGACGAAAGAAACCGACACCGATCCGTCGACCCCCGTCGCGCGCGCGCCGAAAGCGCCGCCCGCGGGACCCATCATGCCCGCGCGGATCGTCTCGGTCGCGCCGGTCGGGACGTCGTCGGCAAGGCCGCCGAAGGCCGGGACGTCGACCGATCCCGGAGTCGCCCCATCGCACGCGCATGCCTCGGACACGGATCCGGATCCGCGCGGCGCCGTTCCTTCGACCGATCCCGGCCTCGCGCCACCGTCGGGTCCAGGCAACGCGCCGCATCGCACGCCCGTCGTCGTGCCGGCGGCGCGCGCGGGCGGACCGCCGCGTGTGCCGGCGCGGGTCGCCGCGGGGAAGAACGATTCGATCGACTCGCTGCTCGAAGGGATCGCGGGGGAGCAACCCGAGAAAACGAAGAAGACGCCGCAGTCGCGCGGTGAAGCGGCGGCCGCGTACCAGGTGGAGCACAAGCTCCTTCCGGGGCAGCCGACGCCTCCGCCGCAGCCGTCGGTGATCGTCGAGCGACCTCCCCAACCCCCGACGATACGGATCGAGCGCGCGAAGATCGACGCCGCGCGGGCGGAGTTCCTCGCGTCGCAACAGACCGCTGCCCCGCCACCGCCGTCGGTCCGGCCGGTGACGCGCACGGGCGAGGCGACGGTCGTGACGCCGCGCAAGCAAGGACCGCGGATCGTCATCGCTCTGTTCGCGGCGATCCTCGTCGTGTTCGCGATCTTCGTCGCGATGCGGATGTGGGCCGTGGGACTCAAGAAGCAAGCGATGGCGACGGATCCGACCGCGTCGCAGCTCATCATTCGCCCGATGCCCGTCCCCGGGGCATCGGTGAGCGCGACAGCGACCGCGAGCTCGCTGCCCACGCCGACGGCGAGCGCGACCGCAACGGCGACGGCGATCGCGACAGCGACAGCGACCGCAACGACGAACGCGACGGCGCCTTCGACCGCCAAGCCCGCCCCCGCCGGCAGCAGCAACCTCGGCGACTTCAAACACGACTTCAAACACTGAATCGCGCTGCGCCGCGGTCACTCCGGGCGTTTGTAGATGCTCACCACCGGGACGCCATCGTGCGTGACGACGTACACCGGCGCGTCGGTCCCGAACGCCAGCCATATCTGGTAGTCGACCTCGGCCATGTGAAGCTCGTGCTGCACGAGCGCGAACTCTGCCTCGCCGGGCGATCCAACGCCGCGAAGATCGGGCCGCACGCGCTTCTCTTCGAGCATGCGTGACCAGCTGTCCCACGCAGTATCGTGAATGAAGACCGACGCGCCACGCGGCGCATTCGGCGATAGCCAGTCGTTGGCATTCTGCGTCGTGTATCCCCAGAATTGTCGATTGAGCCCGAGGTCGGCGCCGCCCGGGGTACCGCCGACGATCGGCACATACGTGGTCAGCCCGAACGGGTGCGAGTGCGCCGTGATCGCGAGCGGCGCCGCCAGTACGGCCAGCGCGAGTGCGGCGTGCGCGCCCAAGCGTCGCGTGTCGTCGAGCTTCCATTTTTCTAGCGCGCGGTTCATTGCCGCGGCGACGAGAACGAAGCCACGTCCCGCGAAGAGCGCGAGGAACGGATACGCCGGCATCCAATGCTTCGTGCCGCCGAAGATCGGCGTCTTGGGCAGGAAAAATGGGCCGATCGCCGCGAAGAACGCGAGCGCGAAGAGGAGATCCGTCTCCGCGCGATCGCGCGGGCCTTCATCCGCCAACGCCTCCGACGACGCGGCGGCGGGCGTCGCACGCTTGACCGTCGCGCTGAGCCACGGAGCGAGCCGCGCGTACGCCGCGCGCGCACGATCGAAGCCGCCGATCGCGAAAAGAACGAGCGTCACCGTCGGCACTGTCGCGAGGATCATCAGCGGCATGTACGCGCGCGGCGACGGCGGGCCGAAGTAGTTCCGGCCCAAGAATTCCATGTTGTAGTACTCGTGATTCAAATGGAAATTCAGGTACTCCTGAATACGCGGACCCGTGTCGCTCCACATCCACGGCCAACACAGATAAAAGACGAGCGGACCGATCGTCGCCATCGCGACGAGGCTCGACGGGAGCGGCAAGCGGCCGGCGCGGAGCTGCCGCCAGATCGTATGGCGATGCACGAAGAACGCGTGCGGTAGGAACACCGCGGGCAGGATCCACGCGTTGTGCTTCGTCTCGAGCGTGAGGCCGTACACGATGCCCGCGGCGAGCGCCCAGGCGATTCCGCCCTTCTGAACCGAGCGCCAATAGACGTAGATGCACAGCGTCCACATCGCCGTGATGCCGACGTCGAAGCACGCGAGGTGCGCGTTGAAGAAGACACGCGGCATCAGCGCGAAGAGCGCGGCGGCGACGAGCCCGGCCGTGCGCGAGAACGCCCGCGCGCCGAAGAGGTACGTGACCCATACCGCGAGCCCGCCCATGCACATGCCGGGGAATCGGAAGGCGTTGCTCGCGTCGGCGAAGAGCTTGATCTTCTCGTGGAAGAAGAGCCACGAGAGCGCGAAGAGGCTCTTCATGAGCGCGGGGTGCTCGTGGTTGTAGCCCCACGCCGAGTCGACGGCGCCGCGTTGGAGCGCGTCGTGGGGATGCTCGAGGAGAAGCTTGAACCAGCCGCCGTATTGCGTCGCAGCGCGGAAATAAAAGCCTTCGTCGCGCGGAAAGCCGAGCGAGCGCGCGGTCGCGAGGAGCCACGTGACGTAGAGGGTCGCGAGCGCGAGACCTATCAACTGATCGCGCCAACCGATCTTCTCGGGAAGGCGCGGGAGCTTGCCGGCGAGATCGCGGAGGAGGCTCATCGCGTGTCGGCCTCGAAGCAGTACATGCGGCGATTGCCGTTCGGCGCCGTCACCTCGGCGACGAGCTCGACCGACTGACCCGCCCACTCGCTCGTCTCGAGCTCGAACGACTTCCATCCGTCGCCGTCGACGTGGACGACTTTGCCGACAGCACGCTCGCCGATCTTGAACGTGAGCGTGACGGGCGCACCTTCGCGCTGGCGCTCGGCCTCGACGTAGAGCGCGTGATGACCGTGGAGCGCGCGCCCCATCGCGACGTCGAGGAAACGCATGCGCGTCGCAACCGAGCCTCCGGGCGGCGATGCGTAGATGCATCGGCGCGGGGTGTAGTCGAGGACCGCGAAGACCGACACGCCGACGAAGCCGTTGCTGCAGGTGAACTTGTCGCCGGGGATCGCGGGACCGAAGCCGAGGTTCCCGGTCTGCGGCGTGCCGCGCGACCATGCGCACTCTTGCTCGCGACCGCCGTCGACGCGCGCGACCTTCATCGTCTCGGGAGCGACGCGCGCGACGAGGTCGGTCAGCACCTTGACCGGCGCCGGATTTTCCAACGTCGTGATCGTGATCGCGCCGACCTTCTTCTCGCCCGACGCGCGCCAGCCCGCGAGCTCCGGTGCGTGCTTGCCGCGGATCGACACTTCGAACGCACGCGCGAACCGCGACTCGTCCGGACGCGCCTCGCGCGTGACGGTCGCGACGTCCGCGCCGAACCAGCGCCGACCGAGCGGATCCGTCCACTGTGGCGCGAACACGACGAGATCCTCCGGCTTCGCCATCGCCTTCACCGCATCGCGCGCCGCGAGCCAGTCCCCGTCCGACACGGCGCCGTGCGACTGCCGCACGTGCGACACGAGCTCGATCACGCCGACGAGCGGCACGACGGCAAACACCCAGCGCTTCCAATCTTTCGCCAACGTGCGCGGAGCTTACAACATCAGACTCAGATCGAGATTCACAGGAAGACGGGAAGACGGGAGGGTTTGATCCAAAAAGACTTCCCGTCTTTCCGTCTTCCTGTGAATCTCATCGAGCGTCAGCACGATGCTAAGGTGCCCGCCGTGCGCTTCCGCCTCGGCCAACGCCCGAGCCCACAGACGCTCCTCTACGTCGCGATCGCGATCGTCGCGACCGCGCCCGCGTGGATCGTGAAGTACCCGCCGATGATGGACCTGCCATTTCACTTGGCGACCATCCGCGTCATCCACGACCTTCACAGCGCGGACTTCGGCTTCGACACCGACTTCAACCTCACGCTCGGGCGCACGCAGTACGTCGTCTACTATTTGCTCGGCAGCGCGCTCGCGTACGTCCTCGGCGTCGTCAAAGCGAACATCGTCTTGATGAGCGCGTACCTCGGCGGCACGGTGCTCGCGCTGCGCGAGCTGCTCAAGGCGCTGGGGAAGGACGAGCGACTGTGCCTCTTCGTCATCCCGTTGCTCGTCAACGCGATGTTCATGTTCGGGCTCTTCCCGTTCCTCCTCGGGATCCCGATGATGTTCTGGGCGCTCGCGACCTCGGTGCGCCATTTCCAAGAACCGACGCGCGATCGCGGCGTGCTCCTCGCCGTGCTCGCGCTCGCGCTCTTCTACTCGCACATTTTTCCGTTCGCGATCTTCGGCCTCGGGTTCGCCGCGATGTTCCCGTGGACGAAGCCGGAGCGCTGGATCAAAGCAGGGCTTCCGGTGGTGCCCGCGCTCGCGGTGCTCACCTGGTGGACGCTCTTCACCGAGGCGGGAAAGCTCACGCGCGGCGCACTCACGGACAGCAAGAACGATCCGCGGCAACCGATCGACGCCGCGATCGGCGACGCGCACAACTGGTTCACGAACGTCTTCAAGGACACGAGCGAAGAAACGATCCTTATTCTCCTGCTCGTCCTCGCGCTCGTTGCCGCGGGCCTCGCGCAGGGCGATCGCGATCGCGTCGGACGCAACGCGAACATGGCGCGCGCGTACGTGCTTTTGCCGATCGCGTGCGTGTTCTTCTATTTCACGTCGGCGCAAGCGCACGGCTACATCTGGCTCATCGCGCAGCGATTTCCGATCCTCTTCGCGATGACGGGGATTCCGCTGCTTCGCATGCCGGGCGGCGCTCGCGGCGCGCTCGTGACCGCGGGCGCCGTCGCGCTGGCGGTCGCGTCGACGGTGAACACGTGCAAGCACTTCATTCAGTTCCAGCTCGAAGAGGTCGGCGAGATCGACGATGCGATCGCCGCGATGGATCCGAAAAAGCACGTCTGCGCGCTCATCTACGATCGCGGATCGTCGATCATAAGCTCGTCGTTCCAACCGTTCCTGCACTTTGGCTCGTACTACCAAGTGCACAAAGGCGGCGTCGTGATGTTCACGTACGCGGGCTACGCGCACTGGCCGATCGACTTCAAGGCGGGGCACTATCCGCCGCCGGGAGGGCCCGCGCGCCAGCGTTGGGAATGGACGCCGGAGCAGGTGCCGGTGATCGGAGAGATCTTCCCGTACTACGACTACGTCGTCACGCGCGGCAGCGGCTTCCACCCGCCGCCGGGCACGTACCACGTGAAGTCGAAGAGCGATCACTGGACGGTGTGGGCGAAGGATTGAATCACTGGCCGTTGGCCGTGACACCCTCACGCGCATGTACTAGCTTCGCCGCCGTCGACATGGCCCAACCGCGATCAGTTTCGAAGAGCTCGCACGACTCGGTCGCCGCACGCATCGGTAGCGGCGCGCGCATTCGTGGGCGCGTCCACGGCGACGGCGATCTCACGATCGAAGGGACCGTCGAAGGCGAAATCGCGCTGCGCGGCAACCTGACGATCGCCGACGGCGGATCGGTGATCTCGGACGTCGAGGCACAAGAGGTCACCATCTCGGGCGCGCTCGAAGGCAACGTCAACGCGAGCGGCCAGGTGCGCGTCGCGGCGGGCTCGAAGGTGCGCGGAGACCTGCGCGGGAGCTCGGTCGCCATCGAAGAGGGCGCAGAGTTCGCGGGCCGCCTCGAGTGCGAGTTCGATTTGCCTGCCGAGCTCGGCGACGGCGGCGCGTCACGCTCCGCCAGCCGCGGTCGATGAACAGTTCATCTCACTAGATCACGGAGACGCGACATGGCGAGCACGGTCATCGGTGCAGGGATCACGATCGAAGGCGAGATCACGGCAGACGAAGACATCGTCGTGCACGGGACCATTCGCGGCAAGCTGACGGCCAAAGACTCGGTGACGATCGAGCAGGGCGCGGTCGTCGAGGCCGACGTCGCGGGCGGACCGATGGTCGTCGCGGGCGCCGTCACCGGCAACATCACGTCGAGCGATCGCGTCGACTTGCAGAGCGGTGCGAAGGTCGTCGGCAACGTGAAGGCGACACGCATCACGATCGCGGACGGTGCCCAGTTCAAGGGCAACGTCGACATGGACGTTTGAGGGAGCGAGTGAGGGCTTCGATGGGCGCTGCGGACGTCACGGTGATCGGTCGGGGTACGCGCATTCGCGGTCGGGTGACCTCTTCCGGTCAAGGCGAAAGTCTCGAGATCCAAGGGCACGTCGATGGCGAGGTCAGCGTCGATGGCGACGTCACGATCGACACGCAAGGGCTGGTCGGCGCGAACGTCAGCGCGCGGCGGGTCGTCGTGCGCGGCGCAGTGAAGGGCGACCTCACCGGCGAAGAGGCCGTGCTTCTCGAAGAGGGCGCGCGCGTCGTCGGCGACATTCGTGCGCCGCGCGTGGCCATCGCGCCGGGCGCGCTCGTGCGAGGATACGTGCAGACGGGCGGAGCCAACGGAGCGCCGCGCGCGCGCGCAGCATCGACGAGCGCTGCGCGTCCCGCAGCAAAGCCCGTCGCCGCTGCGGCGAAGGTCGCCCCCGCGCCGGCAAAGCTCGCTCCCAAGACGACGACGATCGCGAAGACGCCGTCCCGTCCCGAGACGCCCGTGCGCACCGCTCCGATCGCGATTTCCGGCGCGCGGCCGGTCGCGGCAGGGCGGCAAGGTCCGCCTCCGCCCGTCGTCCCCGCGCTGAAGAAAGGCGCAAAGGGCGCGTTGAACAAGAAGAAGGCGCACTGAGCGCCTGTCGACCTCGCTCTTTCTCGGCTCGCTCATGTCGGCTCGCGCCCGCCTCCTCACGCTCCTCACGGATCGCTCTTTCGAGAAGCGGCGCGTCGTCCTCGCGTCCGGCAAAGAGAGCGATTTCTTCATCGACTGCAAGCAGACCGTCCTCACCGCCGAAGGACACGCGCTCGCCGGCGAGCTGATGTTCGACGCGCTCGCGCAGCTCGCGGTTTCGCAGCGCCCCGTCGCGGTTGCGGGCGTCGAGCTCGGCGGATGCCCGCTCGCGAGCGCCGTCGCCGTCGTGAGCTTTCAGCGCGGCGCGCCGCTCGACGCCGTCTACGTCCGCAAGGAAGCGAAGGACCACGGCTCGAAGCGCCTCCTCGAGGGCAACACGCGCCTCGCGCGCGGCGCACAGATCGCGATCCTCGAAGACGTCGTGACGACCGGCGGCTCGACGTTGAAGGCCGCGAGCAAGCTCGAGGATGCGGGCTACGTCGTCGCGGGCGTCATCGCGCTCGTCGATCGCCTCGAAGGCGGACGCGCGGCGATCGAAGCCGCCGGCTTCCAGCTCGTCGCGCTCTACTCGCGCGCCGACTTCATGAGCTGATCGATTTCGCGACGCCGATCGGTTTCACGGCGTCGAGGGGGCGGACGCGACGACGGGGCCGTTGTCGACGATCGGTGCCGGCGCATCGAACGGACCTGGCGCGCGAGTCGCGAGCTTCGGCTTGCCATCGTCCATCGGCAGTGGACTCGCAGGTGCGGGCGCGTCGGGTTGCGCGACCGGCGCCGCGATGTCGACCGGCTTCGCGGGCGGCGGGACGTAGACGACAGGCGGCTTCCATCGCGGCAGCGAGCTCACGTCGACGACCGGAATCTCGATCTGCGACGCCGTGAGGTTCGCCTCGGCCTGAACGAACGGCGCCATCAAGATCGCGCAATCATCGTCGGTCAGCGAGCACGGCGGCGGTTCGACACTCGCGACCGCAGGCGCGAAGTCCGCAGGCGAGGTCGCCACAGGTGTCGTCGTCTTTTTGAGCGACCGCAGCGTATTCGCGCTCCAGAGACGCGCCGCGCGCATGCCCAGCGTCGCGTCGCCGCGCGCGAGGGTGATCCCGAGGATGCCGAGGATCAGCCCCATCGCGAACCACTTCGCCGATCGCGAGCGCGGCTCGGCAGCCGTCGCGACGTTCCGTTCGATCTTCGCCGTCGTGCGTATCGCATCGGCGTGGCTGCGGCGCTCGACGGGCGCTCCCGCGTGCGTCGGGCTCGCGCTCGGGCGACGCAGCGTCGGCTCGTCGAAGTCGAGCGGCGGCAGCTCGCGCGGCAGCTCGGCGGGCATCGGCGCAGGCGCGGCGGCCGCTTGATTCGCATGCGGCGGCAGCGGCGGCGGCGTCGCGCGCACACGCCGCGGACCCGCGATTTGCGCGCCGCGGGCGAGCGTCTCCCTCGTCGAACCGACGTTTGCCATGACCGAAGATTTCCCCTTCTGCGATAACCGCGCGCGGAGGCGCTTCTACGAGAACCGCGCGGTGCAAACGGGGACACTGCAGCTTTCGTGCGCAGCGAACGCGGGCCGCATACAGCGCAATTTTCGATCAGCGTGCGTTCCGCGCAGGGCGGATCCCTTTTCGGGCAGAGCCGATCGCAACCTGTAGTCGCGACACGCCGATGCGATCGCGATCCACCCATGGAGCCGATGGACTCCACGCGTGGATCCACGTCGCTTGCCGCGTCAGACCTCGCGCTCGAGCCAGACGCGCGGCCCGCGCCTCGACTCGGGGATGGCGTCGATGTGAACGACGCGCGGCTTGCAGCAGACGCTGCAGTCCTCGACGTACGTTTGATGCTCGCCGCCACCTTCGTCGACGGTGATGAGTCCCAGCTCTCCGCAAAACGGACAAGGAAGCTCGACGGAAGAGTTCAAGGCTCGCCGATTCATGGTGCCCACCCTTTCTGCGCGCGCTTTGCCGTGACTGCCGTGATGAGCGGTGGTGAAGGAGGCGCGACGCCGTGCCGAGACAGAGGTACACTCCATTATGCATCCGGCGCTTCAATGCGTAAGAGCCGCCGGACGAAGAGATGGGAGAATCTTTTTTGGACGAGCGGCGTATTGACGTTCTCAGCGATTCGACGGGTGAGACGGCGGAAAAAGTAGTCCGCGCGGCGATGCTGCAGTTCCCGCACTCGGGCGCGCACATCCGTCTTCACACGCGCGTGCGGACGAAAGAAGCAGCGCGTCCCGTCCTCGAGCGCGCGGCGAGAGAAGGCGCGCTCGTCGTCTTCACCGTCGTCAGCCCCGAGCTCCGCGAATACATCCACGCGTCGAGCTACGAGCTGAAGATCGAAGCGCTCGATCTCATCGGCTCGCTCATCGGCAAGCTCGGGACGTTTCTCGATCGCGCCCCCATCAACATGCCGAGCGCGATGCTCCCGCTCAGCGACGAGTACTTCCGCCGCATCGAGGCGGTCGAGTTCACCGTGAAGAGCGACGACGGAAAAGAGCCACGCAATTTCCGGAAGGCGGATCTCGTCCTCGTCGGCGTGAGCCGCACGTCGAAGACGCCGCTGTCGACGTTGCTCGCGCAGCGTGGCCTCAAGGTCGCGAACCTCCCGATCGTCCTCGGCGTGCAACCGCCGCCCGAGCTCGAGGAGGCGTCGCAAGATCGCATCGTGGGTCTGACGATCGAGCTCCAGCAGCTCATCGACATTCGCAAGGCGCGCTTGAAGCAGCTCGGCATGCCGGTCGACGCGAACTACGGGCTCCGCGAGCAAGTGAAGGAAGAGCTCGAGTACGCGATGACCCTCTTCCGCGCGCACCCCGGCTGGCCCGTCATCGACGTCACCGGGCGCGCGATCGAAGAGACCGCCGTCATCATCCTCGAGTCGCTCAAAGAGCGCGACGAGGCCACGCGCCACGCGCGCGCCGCGATCATCTAGGTTACGCCGGCCGAGGTCACAGCTTCGTGCAGCGACCTTCGTCGACCTGCAGGCAGATCTGAATCTCGTTCTGATTCGTCATGAGCTGCGCCGCCTGCGTGCAGGTCGTGGGCGCGCCCATTGGGCAGAGCATCCCCTGGCAGACGCACTCGAGATCGATGACGGCGCCGCGGATGCGGAAGCCGCAGTTCGGGTAGAGATCGTGGTCGACCCCGAGCGTCGGGCAGACGCTGATGTACGTGCAGAGCTTGATGCCGCCGCCGAGATCGTCGGTGCATCCCGCGCCCGTCGCAGCGCCAGCGTCCGCGATCGCAGCCGCGTCGCCGCTCGAAGCATCTCCCCGTGCGGCGCCCGCGTCTCCGTTGCCGAAGAGGTTCGAGCTGCACGCCGTCGATCCGGCGACGGCGAGCGTCATGGCGAGAACGAGCGGGGCGATTTTCATGCTCCCCAGGTCATCGTCGAACGCGCGCGTCGGGCCAAGTTTCGCGCTACCTTCGCGCGCATGACCGCACCGCCCGTCGTCTCTGTCGCCACGCCCGATCTCGCGAGCGAAGCGCTCGCCCGACTCGTCCCGGTGCTCTGCGAAGACGCCATCTATGCGCTCGCGGCGGGCGGAGGCGATCCGTCCGGCGCGCTCGAAGGATGCGGAAAGCGCCGCGCCGAATCGTACGCGGCGGTCGTCCAAGGGATGGCGATCCCGCGGATGGGCGTCGACTTCGAGACGTGGCAGATCCATCTGGCGCGCACGATGGCGCCGGTAGCGCCGCCGGTCTGGCTGCCGATGATGGACGTCGTGCGCGAGAAGGTGACGCTCGAGATCGGCGCGCGCGGCCTGCGGTCGCTGTTCTCGTCGAAGCCGAGTGAGAAGGACGTCGCGCGCGTGAAGCGGTACGGCGCGCTCGCAACGCGATTGCTCCGCGCGGTGTTCGCGTCGGACGGCGCGCTCGATCGCGAGGAGACGACGGCGATAAGCTCGGTGATAGCTTCGCTCGGTTTGCCGGATGCCGACGCGCAGCCGCTCTACGTCGAGCCGCCGCGCACCGCCGAAGCGATCGAAGTGATCGGCGAGGTCGAGCCTGCGCTCGCGCGCGCGCTTCTTCGCGGCGCGTGGCTCGCGGCCGCGTGGGATGCGATCGATCCGCGCGAGGAGCAGGTGATTCGCGTGATGGCGCACAAGCTCGGTGTCGTCGTCGACGAAGTCGAGGCGACGCGCGCAGAGGCGCAGGCACGAATCGACGCGCGAAAGCAGGTCGGCCTCGCGGCGATCGACGGAATCCGGTTCGTCTTGAGCGATCGCGCGCCGGGGCTCGGCGTGCAGCTCGCAGCGCTCGCGGGGACGCTCATGCTGCCGAGGCGTTATCGCGAAGAAGGGCTCGCGCAGATCGGCCACGGGACGCCGGTGACGCTCGGGAGGCGCTACGCGACGCTATCGTCCGACGATCGAAGCGCGGTGCTCGGGATCGCGTGGGCCGCGGCTCTCGCGGAAGATCCGTCGCTCGGGAGGCGCGCGCTCCTCGGGGCGCGCTGGGAGCGGTTCGCTGCCGACATCGGCGACGAGTCGGGTCGCGGTGTCGTCGACGCGTTCATCGCGGAAGTGCTCGCTGGCATCGCGCGAGGGATGCGGTGAAGGCGCGCAAGATCGGCTTCGTCGGCGCGGGCAACATGGCCGGCGCGCTCATCAAGGGGCTTCTCCATTCCGGCGCCGTGAAGCCCGCGCGAATCATCGCGAGCGACGTGAAGCGCGAGCGCCTCGATCAGCTCCACGAAGAGCACGGCATTCGAATCACGCAGGACAACCACGCGCTCGTGAAGAGCGTCGACGTCCTCGTCCTCGCAGTGAAGCCGCAAGTCATCGACAAGGTGCTCACGGACATCGGCAAAGACGTTCGCCCCGCGACGCTCGTCGTGTCGGTCGCGGCCGGCGTGCCGATCGAATCGATCGAAGCGCGCCTCCCGCGCGGCGCGCGCCTGGTCCGCACGATGCCGAACATGCCGGCCATCGCGCTCGCCGGCGCCACCGCGATCGCGGCAGGCACGCACGCGACGGAGGACGATCTCGCCGTCGCCCGCGCGCTCTTCGAAGCGGTCGGTCGCGTCGTGACGCTCGACGAAGTGCTCCTCGACGCGGTCACCGGCCTCTCCGGCAGCGGGCCCGCGTACGTCATGCTCATCATCGAAGCGCTCGCCGACGGCGGCGTGAAGGTCGGCCTTCACCGCGACACGGCGCTCCTCCTCGCCGCGCAGACGGTCTACGGATCGGCCAAACTCCTCCTCGAGACGGGCGATCACCCAGGCCGCCTCAAGGACATGGTCACGAGCCCGGGCGGGACGGCGATCGCGGGGCTTCACACGCTCGAGTCGGGCGCACTTCGCAGGACGCTCATCGACGCGGTCGAGGTCGCGACGAAGCGCTCGGCCGAGCTCGGCGAGCAAATGGCCGCGAAGATGCGGCGACCGACTACCTGAGATCCTTCGGCGCACGCGCCTCAGGATGACCATCGCCTTGGGCCGATGGTCATTTTCGAACGACGTCGAACCACGACACGATCGCGATGAGCCCGAGCAACATCAAGAGGCCAATCGCGTGAACGTGCGTCTCGAGCTTCGCGTTCGGTTTTCGACGCGATAGCCCTTCGATGCCGAGGAACATGAGTCGCCCGCCGTCGAGCGCCGGAATCGGCAGCAAGTTGAACGCGCCGAGGTACGCGCTGAGCGCGCCGAGGAAGTGCAAGAGCTCACCCGGACCGAGCTTTGCGACGCGCGCCGTCTCTTTGACGATGCCGACCGGCCCGCTCACTTCGGCCTTTTCCTTGCCGCTGATCCATCGGCCGATCCCGCGCACGGTCATGTAGACGACGAGCGGCGGATCGATGACCGCGCGCTTCGCCGCCTTCGCGATGCTGATCGGCGCGACCGTGTGGTACTGGCCGATGAGGATCTTCCCCTCGTTTTTTCCGCCCTTGGCCGCGGGCGTGACGGCCTTGTGCATCTCGACGCCGCTCCTCTCGACGACGACGTCGATCGTCTCGCCGGGGTGGCTGCTGATCGCCTTCTTGAGCTCGTCCCAGTTCTTGACCTGCTCGCCGCCGACCGAGACGATCTTGTCGCCGTCTTTGATCTCGGCGATCGCTGCCGCGCCCTCCGGATCCACGTCGACGCGCATGCTCGCTTCATCGACGACGCGCTCGCCGCCGACGAGGAGCCCCGCGAAGATGAGCACGGACGCGAAGAAATAGTTCATGAGCGGCCCCGCCGCGATCGTCACCGTGCGTCCCCACAGCGACGCGTTCGCGTAGCTCCCGGGATCCTTCGGGTCCATCTCTTCGTATGGGTTCATCCCCGCGATCTGCACGTACGCGAGGAACGGGATGATCGCGACTTGGTAGGTCGTCGGGCTGTCCTTGGGCTTGTGCTTCCAAAGCGTCGGCCCAAACCCGATGCTGAACTTCACCACGCGCATCCCGAAGCGTCGCGCCGCGAGGTAATGCCCGCCTTCGTGCACGACCATCAGCAGCGCGAGGCCGAGGGCGGCGATGATGTAATACCCGACCGACATTCTTCAACTATAGACGGTCAAGCGCGCTTCGCCATTGGATAGGCGGCGGCGGGCACCGAACCGGCTCACTCTTCTCCGTGGGAATGAGCTCTACGGAAAGAACGACACTCCGAAGGTGAACGCCGGCCAGCCGATCCGTAGCGTGAGCGACACGGTTTCGCTCAGGTGGTATCGGCCGCCGATCCAGAGCGCGGGGCGGATGCCGTTGACGCTCGGGCGGATGCAGTCGTTGGTGCCGGGTGCGCAGTCGTCGACGAAGCCGTGGAAAATCGTGAGGCCGGGCTCGCCGAAGACGCTCCACCTCTGCCCCACGAAGAAGTTCCACTGCATCGCGACGGGGAAGAACAGATACGACGCCGAGCAACCGATCCCGCGGAACGTGCACCCCTCGTAGTGCATGAGGTCCATGCCGAAGCTGATCGCGACGCTGTTGTTGATCGACTGGACGAAGCCATTCTGCACGATCGGGATCGAGAACCTGCCGCCGACGCCGTAGCCGCCCGATGCGTAGATGTTGTCCCATCCGAGGAGCACGTGCGGCTCGGCCTCGACCGAGTAGCTCGGGTGATCGCCAGGGTGCTTGATCGTGTCGTCCGCGAGCGCGGTGCCCGGCAGAACGGCCATGAGCACCCCAGCTGCGACCGATACCGGAGTGGCTCGTTTCGAAAGAGGCTTCATGGTGCCCTCTTCTTAGTCGCTCGAGCCGAAGATGGAAACTTCGGCTCGACGAGCGCGGCCGGCGCCGTGCTGTCGGGGCCGCGCCACCAGATACCGTCGCGCGTGCTGCGAACGCGACCTTCGCGCTCGAACCGCGCGAGCAAGCGGCTGACGGTCTCGGTCGTCGCGTTGACCATGCAGGCGATGTCGCGGCGCCGAAGCGGGATCGCGATGAAGCGACCTTGTCCGAACGGCGTGCCGTGATCGTGCGCGAGACCGTCGAGCAGACGACGGACGCGATCGTCGACCGGACCCGACGCGACCTCGTCGATGCGGCGCACGTGACGACGCACGGTGTGCGCGAGCTGACCGAGGAGCACGCGCCCGAGCGACGGATGGAGGCCCGCGAGCTTGAGCGTGGCGCGACGGTCGAGCGAGAAGAGATGCGACGCGCGCATCGTGACGACGCTCGACGACGCTCCGACACCGTCGAGAAGCCCCGCGTCGAACAGCACGGCTGGCGCACGCATGACGTCGAGCACCACCGTCGACTGGCCGTCGGAGCTCTCGGTCGTCCGCACGAGCTTCACGGCGCCGCGCGCGAGCACGTCGAGGCTCGTCGCGGCCATCCCTTGCTCGATGAGCGTGACGCCCGCGAGAACGCGTCGCTGCGACGACGCGGCCGCGATCTCCGCGAGAAGATCGCGCGACAGCTCCGAAAAACCTGCGACCGCGCGCAGCTCTTCGGGGATGTCGAGATCGGGCAAGGGCGTCATCGCATGTGTAAAATGCACTTCGTCGAGGCGGGTCGCAAGCGTGCCCGACGACCTTTGCGCCGTGCTACGAGCGATGCGCGGCGATGGCAGGCACGTTTTTCTTCTCACGCGCGTCTGCGCTCGCGTGCAGCGTCGCGCTTCTCGCGGCATCGCGCGGCGCAGCCGGTGCCGAGCCCGACGACGTGATCGTGTTGGGATCGCAGGCGAGCGGCTTCGCTTCGCGCGCGCGCGTGGAGGACTCCGCGCGCGAGGTGACCGACGCGGCGAGCCTCGTCGCGCCGTTGCCGGGCGTGCACGTCCGGCGCCTGGGTGCGGACGACGGCTTCGCGACGCTCTCGATACGCGGCTCGACCTCGGCGCAGGTGAGTGTGCTCCTCGCGGGCGTGCCGCTTACGGGCGGTGCGGATCCGTCGCTCGATCTCGCGACGCTCCCGCTCTGGCCCGGCTCGCAAGCCCGCGTCTACCGGTCGTTCGCGCCGGCGTCGCTCGGTCCAGGATCGCTCGGCGGGACCCTTGCGATCGATCCGCCGCGCGCGACGGCGACGCCCGGCACCGAGGTGTGGGCCGCGGTCGGCTCGTTCGGCGCGCGGCGCGTGCGCATCGGCGATGTCCGGGCGCTCGACGGTGGTGCGCGTGTCGTGACGGCGCTGAGCGCGTCGCGATCGGACGGCGACTTCGGCTACCTGGATCCGATCGCGTCGACGCCGACGCACGACGTCTTCGCGACGCGCGCGAACGCAGGGCACGCGGCACTGAATGGTCTCGCGTCGTGGTCGATGCCGGTCGCGTGGAGCGCGTCGAGCAGCGGCGCTTTGACCGTGACGACGATGGCGCAAGCGCGGCGCCAGCAACTCCCCGGTACGGTCGCGCAGCCGACACCGTTCGCGCAGCTCGACTCGAACCGCGAGCTCGCCGCGCTCGAGGCGACCGCGGGTGCCGGACGTGGCGCGTTCGTCGCGCGCGCATGGGGACGTCGCGAGGATCTTCGCCTTCGCGACGACGCCGCGTTCGCACTCAGCACGCTCGCGCCATCGCACACCAACGACGCAATCGTCGCTGCGGGCGGCGCGGTCGGATGGCGCGGACGCGCGAGCGACGCGCTGAAGATCGAGGCGCGCTTCGACGGAAGCGGCGAGCGCTTCGCGCCAGGGACGTACGCGGGCGCGACGCAACCAGCCGGCGCAGCACGCGCGGCCACGGGCGCGGGCATCGACGTCGAGTGGCGCGCGCACGATCAATTGGCGCTCAGCGGCGCGGCGCGCGTCGATGCCTGGCACGACACGACCGACGATCCGTCGGTCGTCGACGTGACCGAGCTCCACCCGAACGGCCACGTCGGCAGCGAGGTCGCGCTCGGCCCCTTCGCGATCGCTGCGCATGCAGGCGCCGTCGCTCGCCCACCGAGCTTCGTGGAACGCTACGGAAACCGCGGCGCCTTCGTCGGCGATCCGCGTCTCCGCACCGAGTCTGCGTTCACGTCGGACGCCGGCGTGAGGTTCGCGGACAGGCTCGGCCCCGTGCGCCTCGAGATCGAGCTCGTGGGTTTCTCGACGTGGGCCGACGATCTGATCGTCTTCGTGAACGTCGGCGCGTACGGACGCGCGAAGGCGACGAACATCGGACGTGCGCGCCTCGTGGGCGGAGAAGCCTCGCTGCGCGCGCGCGCCGGCGGCTTCGATTTGCGTGCATCTTACACGGGCCTTGCGACCGCCAACCTCGCGGAGTGCAACTACACCTCGGGCGCGTGCGATCGCCCCGCGCTCCCAGGTCGTCCCGCGCACGACGTCGTCGGCGATGTCGTCTACGCGATCGGTCCCGTACGCGTGCGTTGGGGCGTCGACGTGCTCGCCGGCATCACGACCGATCTCACCGGCAGCGTCGGCGTCCCCGCGCGCATGCTCCACTCCGCTGGCGCTCGACTCGACGTCCCGCGCGCTCCCGGCCTCCGCCTCGCTCTCGACGTTCGCAACCTCTTCGACGCGCGCGTCGCGACGTACGAAGGTGCGCTCGGTCCCGCGCGCGAGCCAATCGGCGATCTCTACCAATATCCACTCCCCGGCCGCAGCTTCCTGCTCAGCGTGCGCTGGTCGCAGCCGCCAGCTCGCTGATCGCGCGGGGCGACCGAGCGCGTCGCACGTCGCGCGCGAGGGACCGTTCGCCGCGCGCGCAGCCGGCGCGATCGCGAATCTCGGCGATTGATGGTTCGGCATGCGCATTGCGAAGCACGAACGTCGGACGCTCCGAACGGAGGCACCATGAAATCGAAGCTGACGATCGTCCTCGGCGCGCTCGCCGGGGCTCTCCTCGTTCACACCGCACTCGTCGCATCGTCGGGGCCGAGCGCGAGCGCGCAGCCTGCCGAAGCCTCGTCGTCGCACGTCTTGGCGAGAGCGCTCACCGCGGACACCGATCCCGCGCAGATCGATCGCTTCGACGTCCCGCCCGGACACTCCGACGCCAGGGGCGAGCTCCCCGGCACGCCTATCACCGACGGCCCGTTCGTCGTGACCGCACTCCACACGACGCTCGTCCTCCATCTCTGGATCGTGCCTCGCGGCATCGCGTGCGGAGCGATGAGCGGATCGCGCGAGGCACCGGGCAAGGTTCTGACGACCGGATCGTACTCGACGTACCAGTCCGCGACCGGCTCGCGCTTCGTCGTGAAGGGCGGCGAGACCCTCTGCGCCGCGAATGGCGTCGGCGACAATCCGAGCCTCCTCGCGCGCACGAACGCGGCCAACGACACCGTCTCGGGGTTCAGGCCGTACCCGCAGTAGCGCGCGCTCAGTGCTTCGGAATCCCGCCCGTCGGCGCGACGTCTTTGATCGCCTTCGACGCCTCCTTGAACCGGCGCGTCATGTCCGCCGCGACCTCACGCTCCTTCGCGTAAAGATCCTTCAGCTCCATCGGGTCGTCGGCAAGCTTGTAGAGTGCATATTTCTCGTCGAAGCCAAAGACGATGAGCTTCCAACCGTCGTGAATGATCGAACGCCGCTTGTCGTTGTACTCGTCCGGCGGCAAATCGCTGATGACGTCGCGCGGGCTCGCCTCGCCTCCCAGGATCTCGTCGAGCATGCTCGCGCCGTTCATCGACGGGGCAGCCTTCGCCCCCATGAGCGCGAGGATCGTCGGCGCGAGATCGATGTGGCTGCGCGTCGCGTCGATCGTCCGCGGCGACTGGCCGGGCACGAGGAACATCAGGGGCACGTGCACGTGCGTCTCGTACAGCTCCTGCGCGTGCTTCCACTTGTAGTGCTCGCCGAACGACTCGCCGTGATCCGCCGTCACGATGATCACGGTTCGATTGGCCCACGGCTGCTCCTCGATGAAGTCGAGGAGCTTTCCCACCCAGATGTCCGTGTAGAACACCTCCTCGTCATAGAGATCCTTCAGCGACTTTCCCCAGTGCGGCGACTCGGGGTGCGACTGGTACTCGTCGTGCGGATCCATGAAGTGAAACCACGCGAAGAATCGCGCGCCCGTATGGATCGTCGGATCCTTCAGCGTCTCGATCGCGAGCGGCGTGAGCTTCTGGCTCGTGACGAACGGGTCGGTGTTGTAGTCGAACGAGATCCCCGGCACGAGCGACCACGACTTGAACGAGTGATCGATCCCCGCATAGCCCTTCGCCAGATAGGCGTGCGCCATCGCGGCGACGCACGGCACCTGCTCGCCCGCGAGCACGTCGCACAACGTCACGTTGGACGGCGCGTACTTCGTGAAGAAGAGGCCGTCGCGCGGCATCTCCGACGGGTACTTGCTCGCGAGCATCGCCGGAAGGCTCTTCGACGTGAACGACGAGATCGAGTGCGCCTGCGAATAGACGACGGCGCGCTTGCTCAGCGCGGTGAGTCGCGGTGCGATGTCGCGCGCGTATCCGGCCCACGGCATGTCGGCTCGAAGGCTGTCGATCGAGACGAGGATCACGTTGAACGGTGGAGTGGGCTTTGCCGGAGCTGCGCTCGCGCTCGCGGACGACGGTGAGCTTGACGCCGATGCGAGCGGCGCGATCGACGGGGCCGGAGACTCCGCGTCGGGCGGAGAAACGGGCGACGGACGCTCGCGCGAGCACGCGGCGAGGACGAGCGTTGCGAAGAGCGGCGCGCGAAGCGGGCGAGGACCGAGGACGCTCATTTCTCGATGGGTCGCTTCGGATCGTTCCCCCACTCGTTCCACGATCCGTCGAACACCGCGACGTCGTCGCGACCGAGGAGATGCAGCGCCGTCAGCGGCACCGTCGCGGTAACGCCGCCGTTGCAGTAGCAGACGATCTCGCGCGGCAGCGCGTCGACGTCGATCCCCGCCGCGGCGAACACGCGCTTCAAGCCTGCGCGCGGCAGCATCTTCCCCGTCGCTTGATCGATGAGGGTTGCATAGTGCACATTCTTCGCGCCTGGGATGTGCCCCGCGCGCGACGCTGCGCTCACCTCGCCCGCGTATTGGGAAGGCGGACGCGCGTCGATCACGAGCGCATCGCCGCCGAGCTGCGCCGCGACCTCGTCCGACGTGCGCCGCAGCGCGGGCTTCGCGCGCGGCGTGAAGCGCGCCGGCCTGGGGTGCGGCACGCGATCGTCGGTCGGTCGCCCCTCTTTCATCCAGAGCGCCCAACCGCCGTCGAGGACGCGCGCCGTATCGTGGCCGTAGTAACGAAGCGCCCACACGAAGCGGCCCGCGAAGATCGAGTTGTAGTCGTCGTACGCGACGGCGATCGTGTCGTCGCCGATGCCGAGCGCGAGCATCAGCGCGGCGAAGCGGTCGGGCGGTGCGACCTGCGACGGGATCGGGTCGCTCGGATCGATGATCTCGTTCGTCCAATCGACGAAGACGGCATCCGGAATGTGCGCGGCGTCGTAGTCGTCACGCTTCGCGAAGTACCGATTTCCCGGCGTACCGGCGGGGAGGACCTTGCCGCGAATGTCGACGACGCGAACGTTCTCGTCGTGGAGGTGCGCGGCCAACCATTCGGTGGAGACGTGAGGCGGAGGGGGGAGTGTGCTCATCGCTTGCTGTGCCCTTTGGCTCGCGTAAGGATCGGAGCATGACACACGTGGCGCGAGGGTTGGGGGTGCTCGTCGCATCGGCGACGGTGAGCATGGCGGCGTGCGGCGGCGGCTTGTCGAACGGCGGAGGTGGCGGGGGCGGCGGGGGCGACGGCGGCACCGGTGTCCCGGGCGGAGGCGGCTCCATCGGGAGCTGCAGCGTGTTCCCGCCCGACAACCCGTGGAACCTCGACGTGTCGGGTGCGGCCGTCGATCCCCACTCCGACGCGTACATGGCGCACATGAACGCGGGCACGAAGAAGCTCCACCCCGATTTCGGCTCGGACCCGGCGTATGGGATCCCATACGTCGTCGTCCCCGGCACGCAGCCGAAGGTGCCGATGAAGTTCGACTACGCGCCCGAGAGCGACCCGGGCCCGTACCCGATTCCACCGAACCCGCCGATCGAAGCGGGCAGCGACGCGCACGTCCTCGTCGTCGACAAGGACAACTGCCTCCTCTACGAGACGTACGCGACGAAGTCCGACGGCGCGGGCGGCTTCACGGCGGGCTCCGGCGCGCTCTTCGACCTCAAATCGAACAAGCTTCGCCCCGATGGCTGGACGTCCGCCGATGCCGCCGGTCTGCCCATTTTTCCGGGCCTCGCGCGTCTCGAAGAGATCGCGACCGGCGAGATCAAGCACGCGCTCCGCTTCACCGTCGCAAGAACGCAGGATGCGTTCGTGCACCCCGCGACGCACGGCGCGAGCACCGACAAGAGCGCGGACGCGCCGCCGATGGGTCTGCGCGTGCGCATGAAGGCCAGCTACGATCTGACGGCGGTCACCGGCCAATCGAAGGTCATCCTCGCGGCGCTGAAGAAGTACGGGATGTTCCTCGCCGACAACGGCAGCGATTGGTACATCTCCGGCACGACCGACCCGAAGTGGAACGACGACGACTTGAACCAGGTCAAAGCCGTCCCCGCGAGCGCGTTCGAGGTCGTCCAAGTAGGGACGATCGTGCCGCAGCCCAGGTGATCAGCCGGCGTGCTTCTCGACCATCTTGCCGAGGCGCGGGATGGCGGCCTCGACGTTCTTCTTCGCGCTGCCGCGGAGTTTCTCGTACGTGCCTTTGACGGCTCCGCTCTTGGAGCGCGCGGCCTTCGCGTCGGTGATCGCGAGGAGCGCATCGGCAACGCGCGTCGCGTTGTCTTTCATGTAGTCTGCAACCGGCTTGCTCTTCGACTTCGCCTCGTCGTAGATCGGCTCGAGCGCCTTCGCGAACTCGGGGAGCAGATCGCTCACCGCCTGCTTGATGAAGCCGGGCTTAATCCCCTTGACGACTCCGTAGCCGGCCTTGATCGCCAGTCCGGAGAACCCCCCTTTGTCGGCAACCTCGGAATCGATGAGCTCGAGGCAGTCGTCGACGACCGCAGATTTCCTGGCGTCGCTCGTGAGGGCTTCGGTAAGGCTCGACATGTGACGTTTCCCTTTCGAGGGTGGGAAGGGGGCAGATTCGGTCTGCGGCCTTAGCACAGCGCTCGGGGGCGGTCACTTGACACGTCGCGTCAGTGGCCTCAGATTGCGCCGCTCAGAACTGAATGGCGATTCAGTCGACGCGCACGCGAGGTCATCTGATGGCGAAGAAGAGCGGGCAATCCGGCAACGGAAACGGCGGCGCAAACGGCAAAGCCAACGGGAAGGCCGAGCGCATCGCGATCGTCGATGGGCTGAGAACACCGTTCGCGAAGCAAGGGAGCGCGTACCGCGACATGAGCGCGCTCGACCTCGCGAAGGTCGTCGTCGCCGAGCTCCTCGCACGGAGCAACCTCGATCCGAAGGAGATCGAGATGTGCGTCTACGGGCAGGTCGTGCCGTCGCTCGCCGCGCCGAACATCGCGCGCGAGATCGTGCTCGGCACGGGGATGCCCAAGGGGATCCAGGCCTTCAGCGTGAGCCGTGCGTGCGCGACGTCGTTCCAATCGATGACGAGCGCCGCGGAGGCGATGCTCGCGGGGCAATGCACCGTCGCGATCACGGGCGGCGCCGACAGCGCGAGCGACGTCCCGATCGCCGTGTCGAAGAACCTGTCGCGCGCGCTCGTCGTTGCGTCGCGCGCGAAGTCGCTCGGCGAAAAGCTGAAGATCTTTTCGCGGCTGTCGCCGAAGGATCTCGTACCGGTGCCGCCCGCATTGAAGGAGCCCTCGACGGGTCTCACGATGGGCGAGAGCGCAGAGAAGATGGCGAAAGAGGCCGGCATCACTCGCCAAGAGCAGGATCTCTTCGCGCACCGAAGCCACACGCGCGCCGCGAAAGCGTGGGACTCAGGGCTGTTCGCAGCCGAGGTGATGCACGTCTTGCCGCCGCCGACCTTCGATCGGCCGATCGCCGAGGACAACGTCGTGCGCAAAGACTCGACGCCGGACGGGTACGCGAAGCTCAAGCCGGCGTTCGATCGGCGACACGGCACGGTGACGGCTGGAAACTCGTCGCCGCTCACGGACGGCGCGAGCGCGCTCCTCTTGATGACGGAGTCGAAAGCGAAGGCGCTCGGCTACACGCCGCTCGGGTACTTGCGGTCGTGGGCGTACGCCGCGCTCGATCCTGGCGGGTGGATGCTGATGGGACCGACGTACGCGACGCCGCTCGCGCTCGACCGCGCGCACCTCGAGCTCGGCGACATGGATGTGATCGACATGCACGAGGCGTTCGCGGCGCAGGTGCTCTGCAACACGAAGATGTTCGCGTCGAAGAAATTTGCCGAGGACAAACTCGGACGAAGCGCGGCGATCGGCGAGATCGACACATCGAAGCTGAACGTGCATGGAGGATCGATCGCGATCGGCCATCCGTTCGCCGCGACGGGCGCGCGGATGGTGACGACGGTGCTTCGCGAGCTGAAGAGGCGCGGCGGGCACTTCGGGCTCGCGACGGCATGCGCGGCGGGTGGGCTCGGCGCGGCGATCGTCCTCGAGGTGGAGGCGTGAGCGCGGTGGCCCACGCGACGGCGGGCGCCGCGGAGAAGAAGCTGGTCACGGTCGAAGTTCGCCTCGACGGCGTCGCGATCGTGACGATGAACGACGGCTCGGCGCCGCTCAATACGATCACGCCTGCGTTCGGTGAGCAGCTCCTCGCGGCGCTCGACCGCGTCGAAGCGGACGCGTCGGCGAAGGCCGCGGTGCTCGTCAGCGGAAAGTCCGACAGCTTCGTCGTCGGCGCGAACGTCGAAGTGCTTCGTACGATCAAGTTCGCCGAAGACGCGGAGCGCATGTCGAAAGAGCTCGCGGTCGGGCTCGCGCGCCTCGCCAAGGGATCGAAGCCGTTCGTCGCAGCGGTGCACGGCGCGGCGCTCGGCGGCGGCTTCGAGCTCGCGCTCGCGTGCCACGCCATCGTGGTAACGGACGACAAGAAGACCGTGCTCGGTCTCCCCGAGGTGCAGCTCGGTCTCATCCCGGCGGCGAACGGCTTGCTGCGCGTCGCCGAGCGCGCGGGTTTGCAAGTCGCGCTCGATCTCGGATTGACCGGGAAGAACCTGCGCCCGGCAAAAGCACGTGCGCTCGGCCTCGTCGACGAAGTCTGCGCGCCAGCGATCCTCGTCGACGTCGCGTCGGCGCTCGCGCTGTCGCTCGCCGCGCGAGGTTCGTCGAAACGGAAGTCCAAGCCCTGGGGAGCGCTCGCGTGGATGCAAGGCATCGACCTCGGCCTTCGCCGAGGTTTCGCACTGGAGTCCAATCCCCTCGGCCGCAAATTGCTGTTCCGAAAGGCCCGCGACGAGACG
>JAYVXB010000003.1:0-9356 GCA_043785585.1 Deltaproteobacteria bacterium
ATGACCCCGCAGGAGAAGCTCCTCGAGTTCATGTTGTTCGACCTGACGTCGTGCGTGTCCTCGCCGATGTGCACGCCGAAGACGTGCGCGCAGCAGGGCATCACGTGCGGCCCGGCTGGCGACGGCTGCGGCGGGCTCCTCCAGTGCGGCAACTGCGCCGCGCCGCAAACGTGCGGCGGTGGCGGCGTGCCCGGCGTGTGCGGCGGTACGCCGTGCGTGCCGCGAACGTGCGCGCAGCAGGGGATCTCGTGCGGCCCGGCCGGTGACGGCTGCGGCGGCTCGCTCCCGTGCGGCAACTGCACGCCTCCGCAAACGTGCGGCGGCGGCGGCTTGCCGGGTCAGTGCGGCGCTCCGAGCTGCACGCCGATCACCTGCGCTTCGCAGAACATCAACTGCGGTCCGGCCGGCAACGGTTGCGGCGGACCGCTCTCGTGCGGCGCGTGCGTCTTCCCGCAAACGTGCGGCGGCGGCGGCACGCCGGGACAATGCGGTCTCGCGGACGGCTCTGCATGCCAGCCGCGGACGTGCACGGCGCAGAACATCCACTGCGGCCCGGCCGGTGACGGCTGCGGCGGTGTGCTCGACTGCGGGATGTGCGTCTTCCCGCAGACGTGCGGCGGCGGCGGCATGCCGGGCATCTGCGGCGGTCCCAACTGCACGCCGACGACGTGCGCGGCGCAGGGCCTCAACTGCGGTCCTGCCGGCAACGGATGCGGCGGTCAGCTCGACTGCGGCATGTGCGTCGCTCCGCAGACCTGCGGTGGCGGCGGTACTCCTGGAGTCTGCGGCGCGCCGAACTGCACGCCAAAGACGTGCGCGCAGCTCGGCTTCAACTGCGGACCGCAAGGCGACGGGTGCGGCGGCGTCATCGACTGCGGAGTCTGCTCGGGCACGCAGACGTGCGGCGGCGGCGGAGCACCTGGAGTCTGCGGCGGCGGCCCGCCCCCGCGGTAGTCAGAGATCGACGCCCGTAGCCTGCACGCTCGTCTCCCAGAGCGTGCGGGCGAGCGCGTCGTCGAGCGCGAGGGCGCTCGGTTTCTTCTCGGCGCACTTGTCGTAGTAGCGCCCGTCGTGATCGGCGACGTCCGGTGACGTCGCGCAGTAGAGGGACGTCTGCGCACCCTCCTCGTTCGAGATCATCCCCAGCTTCATCAGCGGTCGGATCGGCCACGGCACTTTGCGCCACGCGTCCGATGCGACGACGCCGGGGTGCAGCGCGTAGCTGCGCACCTTCGATGATGCCCCCACGCGACGCGCGAGCTCGCGCGTGAAGAGGACGTTCGCCAGCTTCGACACCGAGTACTCCGGCACGCCGGTGATCGTCCGCGTCGGCTTCTTCACCGCGTCGAAGTCGATCCCCTTCGCGTCGTAGTGCGCCTTGCTCGAGACGTTGACGATCCGCGCGCGTGCGGCCTCTTTGAGGCGCGGCAGGAGGAGCAGCGTGAGCAAGAAGTGACCGAGGTGATTCGTGGCGTACGCGATCTCGAAGCCGTCTTTCGACAAGCCGCGTACGCCAGCCATGCCGGCGTTGTTGAGCAGCACGTCGATGGGCCGCTCGGCGGCGAGGATTCGCTGCGCGCACGCGCGAACCGACGCGAGGTCGCCGAGGTCGAGCGCCTCGAACGTCGCATCGCCGCCCGCGCTGCGGATCGCCTCGAGGACCGGCCGCGTGCGCTCTTCGGAGCGGCAGGCGAGGAGCACGCTCGCGCCGCGCCCGGCGAGGACCTCGGCGGTGACGCGGCCGATGCCGGTGTTCGCACCGGTGACGATGATCCATTGCCCGGCGAGATCGCCACTCTTCGAGGTCGTCATGATTTCAGCCCGTCCGATGCACGACGTGACGCTTCCGTCGCTCACCAGCCCCAGGCGTACTCGATCCGCGCGAAGAGATTCGAATAGCTCGGGTACGTGCTGGTCTTCACGAGGAACATCGTCTGGCGGTACGCGACGCCGACGGCCCAGTGGTGCGACAGCTTGTAGTCGAGCCCGAGCGCGAGCTGTCCGCCGGGGAGCACCAGCGTGTGACCGAGCGTCCCGCCTCCGAGCAAGAAGCCGCCCGCGAGGACGCCGAAGTACGGCACCCACGTCATCACGTCGAGCGTGTACGCGACGCCGGCCGCGAGGTGAGAGACGCTGATCGGTCGCGTGAGCGGCGTGTAGCTCTCGCGATCCTCTTTGAGCGCGACGAGCGACGCCGAGCCTTCGGCGAGGAGGTTGAAGGTGTCGTTGAAACCGTAGACGTAGTGCGCGCCCGCGCCGCCGCCGAGGCTCAGCGTGCTCTTGTCGTCGACCTTGAGGATGCTCGCGCCGACGTCGAGACCGATGTGGTGCTCGTTCTCGCGCGCGCTTGCGGTCGACGTCGCGAAGATCGGCGCAGCGAGCGCCAGCGTGACCGCGATCGTGAAGACGCTCCTCGAGCTCGCCGTCACTTCGCCTCCGCGAGCGCGCGGTCGATCACCTTGCGAAACTTGGCGAACGGCTGCGCGCCGCTGATGAAGTAGCCGTTGATGACGAAGCCCGGCGTGCCGTGGATCCCCGCGACGTTCGCGGCCGCGGCGTCGGCGTCGACCGCCGCTTTGTGCGCGCCCGTGTCGAGCGCGAGGTTCCACTTCTTCATGTCGAGACCGATCTTCTGCGCGTAGCCGTCGAGCGTAGCGCGCGAGAGGTCCTGCTGATTCCCGAACATCATGTCGTGAAGCTGCCAGAACGCGGTCGATCCCTTTTGCTTGAACGCCTCGCGCCCCGCCTGCGCGGCGAGCGGCGCGTCGGGATGCATCGGCAGCGGCAGATCGCGCCAGACGAGCTTCACCTTCGTGCCGTACGTCTTCATCACCTCGACGATCGCATCCTGCGCGCGCTTGCAGAACGGGCACTGAAAATCGCTGAACTCTTGAATGACGACCTTCGCGGTGAGGTTCCCCTTCGCCGGGGGGTTCGCCGGGAGCGCGACCGTCTTCGTCTCGAACGGCGCCGGCCCTTTTCCGTTCTTCGTCAGCTCGGCGTAGACGTTCGCGGCGGACGTCCCCTTCGCGACGAGCGCGCGCGCCTTCTTCATCTCGTCGTCGATGATCTTCTCGAACTTGTCCTGCGGCTGCGCGCCGACGAGGCGACGCCCGTTGATGAAGAAGTGCGGCGTGCCGTTCGCCTGGAAATCCTCGGCGACGTCCATGTCGGCCAAGATCCCCGGCTTGTACTTCTCGGTCTTCATCGCGAGGAGCACCTTCGGGACGTCGAGGCCGAGCTTCTTCGCCAGCGCTTCGAGCGACGCATCGTCCAAGTTCTTCTGGTCGGCGAAGAGCGCGTCGTGCGCGTTCCAGAACCCGACGTCGCCCCTCTGCGCGCGCGCTTCCATCGCGAGCTCGGCGGCAGGCATCGCGCGCGGATGGAACGGGAGCGGCTCGTTGCGCCAGACCAGACGTAGATCGTTCCCGTACTTCGTCCGCAGCGCGCTCAGCACCGGCTCGACCCGCGCGCAGAACGGGCACTGAAAATCCGAGAACTCGACGATCGTCACGAGCGCCGTCTTCACGCCGCGCGCGGGCTCGTTGCCGACCGGGACCTTGAAGACCGTCGTCGTGTCCTCGTGATCGTCGTCGTCGTCATCGTCGGGCTTCGGTACGGCCTTCTTGTTCCGCTGCGACATCACCGCGTAGATGCGCGCGCGCGGCGTGCCTTGCGACGCTTGCGTCTTGGCCTTCGCGAGCTCGGCGTCGATGATCTCTTTGAACTTGTCGAACGGCTGCGCGCCCGAGAGGAGCACGCCATTGAGGAAGAACGTCGGCGTGCCGTTCGCGCCGACGCGCTGCGCGAGCGCCATGTCGAGATCGACCTTCGGCGCCCAGCGATGCTCCTCGAGCCCCGCTTCGAAGCCCGCGAGATCGACGACACCCGCGGCCTCGGCCCACGTCAGGAAGTTGTCGCGCGTCAGCGCCGTCTGGTTCGAGAACGCGAGATCGTGGAAGCGCCAGAACGCCTCGACGCCCTTCGACACGAAGACGCCCTGCGCCGCCTCCGCTGCGGGCTTCGCGTGCTGATGGAACGGCAGCGGCTGGTGCTTCCAGACGATCCGCAGCTCGTCGGGGCGGTACGCCGCGCGGAGCAAGTCGACCGTCGCGCGCGCGCGGCTGCAGTACGGGCACTGAAAATCCGAGAACTCGACCATCGTCACGAGGGCGTCGCGCTGCCCCGACGACGGATCCTTGCTCGACACCGGGACGCTCGCGTCGTCGTCGCTCCACGCGCCGGGCATCTCGAGCGGCCCGGAGGTCGCGGTCCCGCGATCGGGCGCGTCGTCGCTGATGCGCGCCGTCGGGATGACGACGAGCGTCTGCGTGGCCGGCGAGCCGCCACCGCAGCCGAAGACGACGGTAACGAGGAGGATTAAAAAGAGAGAGGCGCGCAACATCGTCGCGCGCCTCAAGGTAATCGAAACCCCGCGCTTGTCATCAGCGCGGGGTTTTCCCGTGTCACTTCGCTTCGGAGAGCGCCTTCTCGATCAGCTTGCGGAACTTCGGGTACGGCTGGGCGCCGCTGATGAAGTACCCGTCCTTCGCGCCCGCGACGCCGATGACGAACGCCGGCGTGCCGCTGATGCCCGCGTCGTTGGCGACCTTCTGGTCCGCGTCGACGCCCGCTTTGTGGACGCCGTTGTCGAGCGCGGCCTTCCACTGATCCATGTTGAGGCCGAGCTCCTTGGCGTACCCGTCGAGAGTCTCGCGCTTCAGATCCTTCTGATTCGCGAACATCTTGTCGTGCATCGTCCAGAACGCGGCTGCGCCCTTCTGCTTGTACGCCTCACGCGCGGCCTGCGCCGCGAGCGGCGCGTCCGGGTGCATCGGGAGCGGAACGTCGCGCCACACGATGCGAACCTTGTCTTTGTAGGCCTCGTACACCTGCTTCACGGTGTCCTCGACCTTCGAGCAGAACGGGCACTGGTAGTCCGAGAAGATCTGGATGACGACCTTCGCCTTCTCGTTGCCCTTCCACGGCGCGTTCGCCGAGAACGGGACCGACTTCTTCTCCGGATCCGCCGGGCCCTTGCCGCCGGCGATGATCGCGTCGTAGAGCGCCTCGGGCTTCGTCCCCTTCGCGAGGAGCGCTTGCGCCTTCGGGATCTCCTCGTCGATGATCTTCATGAACTTCTCGTCCGGCTGCGCGCCGACGAGACGCCGTCCGTTGATGAACATGTGCGGCGTGCCGTTCGCCTGGAAATCCTCGGCCACGTCCATGTCCGCGTCGATGTCCTTCTTGTAGCGATGATCCTTCATCGCCGCCTTCACCTGATCGACGTTGAGGCCGAGGTCACCCGCGTACTTCCACAGGTCCTCGTCCGCGAGCGCCTTCTGGTTCTCGAAGAGCTTGTCGTGCGCCGCCCAGAAGCCGGCTTCTTTCTTCTGCGCGCGCGCTTCGCGTGCGAGCTCGGCTGCGGGCTCTGCGCGCGGGTGGAACGGCAGCGGCTCGTCCTTCCAGACGATGCGGACCTTGTCGCCGTACTTCTTGCGAACGTTGATCAGCGTCGGCTCGACCTTCGAGCAGAACGGGCACTGAAAATCGCTGAAGACCATGATCGTGACGAGGGCCGTTGGCGAGCCGAGCACGGGGCTCGCGCCGACGGGGACCTTCCACACGGTCTTGTCGTCTTCCTTCTCTTCCTCTTCCTGCTTCGGGGCGGGAGGAGCGGCCTTCTTGTTCTCCTGCGACATCGTCACGTACACGCGATCCTTCGGCGTGCCGCTCCCGATCTTCGCTTGCGCCTTCGCCAGCTCGGCGTCGACGACTTCCTTGAACTTCTCGAACGGCTGCGCGCCGCTGAGGTTCACGCCGTTGATGAAGAACGCGGGCGTGCCGTTGGCGCCGACCTTGGTGCCGATGGCCGAGTCCGCCGCGACCTTGTCGGCCCACGTGTGCGCGGCAATGCCGTCCTTCCACTTCTTCATGTCCTTGACGCCGGCAGCCTGCGCCCACTTCTCGAAGTTCTCCGCCGTGAGCGCGCGCTGATTCTTGAACGCCTCGTCGTGGAACTTCCAGAACGCCTCGTGACCCGCGAGCGCGAACACGCCCTGCGCCGCTTCCGCCGCCGGCTTCGCTGCCGGGTGCATCGGGAGCGGCTGGTTTTTCCAGATCATCCGCACCTTGTCGCCGTACGTCGTGCGAACTTGCGCGAGCGTCGGCTCGACGCGCGAGCAGTACGGGCACTCGTAGTCCGAGAAGATGACGACGGTGACGGGCGCATTGCGCGGCCCGATCTGCGGGTCTTTGCTGGTGACGGGGATGGGCGACTCTTCGTCGGACCACGTCCCGCCGGCGCCCGTGCTCGCGCTCTTGTCGCCCGAGTTGTCGGCGCCGATGTCGCCGCTCTTGATGCGGTGCTGATCGTAGCCCCACATCAATCCGCCGCCTGCGAGGAAGCAGAGGATGAAGCCGATGACGGCGACACCCGTGTTCATTCCACCGATCTCGGCGACGCTCGATGCGCCGCGAGTCGGACTGTCTTCGGCCGCGCGTGCAGCCTTGGATTCTTTGGCCATGATTCCCTTACCTGTTCGAAAGAAGGAACGACTACGAGGACGCGAGCACACGCATAGCTGCGTGCTCACGCCGAAACCTGAGGATGGGTGCGCGCGCGCCGTGGGAGAGCGCTGCGCGTCAGACGCGAGGCGGACGTTCGACGCGCGTACGGATGCCTGCGGCGGGTGCGTCCTCGGTCACGAACCACGACGGCGCGGTTCCCGATGGCGCGAAGACATGGAGCGGCGCGGTCGGCAGCGCGGCGTCGGAGGCGCTCACGACGATGCGCTCGCCAGGAGCGCGATGGCGCTGGAGCGCGAGCTGCTGCGCGTCGGTCGCGCAGTCGTCGGCGTCGCCTGCGAGAAGCGACTGCTCGGCGAAAATGAGCGTCGGGCTGGGCGCGACCCACGTCGCACCCCGATCGTCGCAGAGCGGGCCCGCCGCCATCGCCGACGACTCGCCGACGAGCAGCCACAGAGTGGCGGCGGTGGCGATGAAGACGACGAACCGTGCCCAACGGCGAAGCATTCGTCCGGCACTGTGGATCGGAGGGGACGGGGACCGCAAGCGATTGCGCCGACCGTCGAATGGCCGAGGTCCACGATGTCGGAGAGTGCTCCGTGATCGGCGACGAGGTCGATGACGATCTCAGCGCGCGTGCTGTCATAGGGTAGGACGTCCAACGAGATCTCAGCGCATGCGCTGTCATCGGGTAGAAGCGCCAAGATAATCTCGGTCCGTGCGCTTACATCGGCAAGCGCGGCTGACGTTTTCTCAGAGTGTGCGCCGAGATCTCGCGCTAACGTTCCGAGATCGCCGACGACCGAGGAGAACCGAGCATGGGGCGCGCACGAGGAAGAACCGAAGAGGGCTCTACGGTCGCCGAGATCCAAGCGCTGATCGGCGTCGGCTCACGCACGCTGACGAAGTACGCCTCGCTCGGCCTCATCGACTCACCGAAACCACGCGGCCGCCACACCGTCCACACGCCCGAGAACGTCACGCGCATCGCCGCCATCCAAGCGCTCCAGCGCGACGGCTATCTGCTCCGCGAGATGAGGCACGCATTGTCGAACTACTCACGCGAAGGGCTCGCCGCTCTCGCGTGGCCGAAGCCCGCCCCCGCGTCCGACACCGAACGCGCCGCGCCACCCGCACCTTCACCTGCGGGGACGGCCAAGCCGCCGAACGGCGACGCGTGGGTTCGCGTCACGCTCTTACCTGGCCTCGAGCTCAACGTCGCGGCGGGCGCGACGGCGTTCGTCCAGCGCATCGCCTCCGAGATCGCGGAGCGCTATGCAGCCAAGTGAGGCTCGAGAATTTTGAACAGGAAGATCAGAAGATCAGAAGTTTCAGGTCTCGATCCTCACAAACTTCTGATCTTCTGATCTTCCTGTTCAAATCCCGATCAGCCCGCGCGCTCGCACAAGTAGTAGAGCCAAGGATCTTCGCACGCCGCGATCGCATCACCGCGTAGCTCTTCGCCCGTCGACAACGCGAACACGCGCACTCCCGTGAAGCCCGCGTCCTCGAGCTGACGCGCCTGCGCGTCGGCGCGGATGTAATACGTCGCGGATCGAAACGCGTACGAACCGTCGCTCACGATCGCGTAGGGGCGTGCGACGAGGTCGGCGAGCGGATCGTTGTTCGTGCGGAGCCGGACGTACTTCACGAGCGCCTCAGCGGCGCGCACCGGGTTCAGCGTCTTCGGGTACGCGAAGAGGGCGGGGAGGCACGCGGTGTTGTGCGTCGAGAAGAAGAAAGGCGCGCCGGGGCGTGCGACGCGGTGGATCTCGGCGAGCGCGGCGATGCGACCTTCGTGATCGATGTAGTCGATGCCGTTGTACGAGAACCACACGGCGTCGAACGATGCGTCGTCGTACTCCTTCATTGCGCGCACGTCGGCGACGGCGAGCGCGTCGTGCCATGGCTTTCCGGCGAATCGCTTGCGGCACTCGGCGACCATCGACGCGGCGTAGTCGACGCCGACGTACTCGCGGACGAGCGGCGCGACGTGCTCGGTCGTGCGCCCGCCGCCGATGCCGACGTCGAGCAAACGCGCGCCCGCGAGGCGTGGACGGACCACGTCGAGGATCTTCTTCTCGGGCTTCTGGAGGTCGCGCGAGCGGGCGTAGAACGCGACGACGCCGGACGACTCGAAGGTGGTCTTGTTGTCGAACATGACGTTGTTCCCGCAGAAAGCGTGGCGTGGCGCGAATCGTATACCAGGCGCGCATCCTCCGGCGCACATCAGCGCCACATTCTCCCTATTCCCGCCGCCATGGAGTTCTGCTTTGTTGCCGGTCGTAACTTCTGCGATTGGCGTTCATAGTTGGGGGGAGCGTATGACGGCGAGCTCTGTCGAAGAGAAAAAAGAATGGGACGACGGCGACGTCGAGCCCGCGCCTGATTCGTCCGTTCGTCCGACCGCGCCGCCGCCGCCGTCATCGCATGCGACGCCGGTTCCGTCGTCGAAGCCCAGCGTGACGATCGGGAGCATCCGCCCGGTCGCGCAGAGTACGATGAGCGTGACTTTGGCGTTCGCGGTAAGCCCGGCGTTGATGGCCGCAGCCGGCACCGACGGTTGGTACCTGACGGTGACGCGCATGGACGGCGCCGTGCTCTTCGAGGGCTTCCTCGACGAGCTCGGGACGCTCGACGTGCTGGTGTCGATTCCGTGCGGGACGCGCGCGCTGAAGGCGCTGCTCGAGTCGGCGACGAAGTACAAAGACGCGATCGTCGCGGTCGGCGACGACTGCACGGCGTCGCACACGTTCGTTTAGAGCGCGCCGCGCACGCCCACGCCGCACGCGCACGCGCACGCCCACGCCCACGCGCACGCCCACGCG
>JAYVXB010000004.1:0-9304 GCA_043785585.1 Deltaproteobacteria bacterium
CGGCCGCGCGGCGTGGCGCCGTCACCGAACGTGCGCGTTCGGTCATCGAGACTCGCTCTCCCTGCGTCCTCCGCATGAACCGTTTCACAACCAATTGCGCGCGTTCGTGATTCAGTGAAGCGAGATCCCGATCGGACCCAGTGCGACGTACACCGCGACGACGACGAGCAGCATGATCGCGGCCACCAGCGCGTAGTTCACACGCGACTGGGACGTGCTCCAGCCGTCGGCGTAGAACTTCCCCTTCGAGCGCTGGCGAAGCTTCTTCTGCACGCCGCGGAGCAGATCGCTCGTCGGCGGCTCGGGCTCCGTCGACGGCGCCGCGAGCGACCGCTTGAGCAGCGCGCTCATCGCCCCGCTGTCGCGCGAATCGACCGGCGCATCGTCGCCTCCGCCCGGCTCCTTCGGATCGTGCTCGTTCATCCGATCTTCTCTCCAAGCTCTTTTTCCACGAGCTCCTTCAATTGGCCACGCGCGCGGTGGATGCGGCTCTTCACCGTGCCGGGCGGCAGGCTCGTGATCTCGCCGATTTCCTCGTAGCTCAGCTCTTCCACGTCGCGCAAAACGAGGCACTCGCGAAAGCTCGGCTCGAGCTTCGCGATCGCGTCTTTGACGATCTTCTCGACCTGACGTCCTGCCATCATCTCGTCGGGGCGCTCGACTTGCCCGACGTTCGCGCGCTTCACCTCGCCCATCGGCACGCGCTCGGCCACCGCTTCGAGCTCGTCCTGCTCGTCGGTGTGGCGAACGCGATTGTACTTCGTGCGGTTTTTGCAAAGGTTGATCGCGATCCGGTACATCCACGTCGAGAGCTTCGAATCGCCGCGAAACGTGCCGATCGCCTTGAAGACCTGCACGAAGACCTCTTGCGCGAGATCCTCGGCTTCGGCGCGGTTGCCGAGCATTCGCAGGACGAGCGCGAAGATGCGGCGCTCGTAGAGGCGCACGAGCTCGTTGAAGGCACGCTCGTCGCGCGCGACGAGGCGCTCGATGAGTCGTGCTTCGGGTTCGTCGGGGAGCGCCACGCCGTCCCATGGTGCCTCATCGAGGCTCGCGAGAGCAAAGAGCTGCGCGAAGCCGCCGCGTGCCGTGCGACGTGCCATGGCTGTAAGCGAAGACAGGCGGCGCGCGCAGAAGTTCCGCGCAGGATGGCCGCTTGATTTCGTGCGGGAATTGCGTAGCTTTCGCCCGTTCGCTCCGGCGTCGTCTAACGGCAGGACAGCGGTTTTTGGTACCGCTTATCGTGGTTCGAATCCACGCGCCGGAACTGAAGTGGACGGAGTCCAGCTTGCTGGACGAAGTCCACGGAAGTCGACGAGCACGGCCGAAGGCCGCGCGCAGTCAACTGTTACCTCGGGAGCGAGCGCGCCAAGAGCGTCCGCGCGTTCGCGAAATAGATCTTCTTCAGGACCGGCGCAGGAAGAAAAATCGCGCTGATGGTCCAGTCGCCCTGAATCGGCGTCATGTGCTCGAAGTCCTTGTCGCGCGTCTCCATCCAGCGCCAGTGCTTCTGAAAAAAGCCGACCGCGTCGGCCTCCGTCGGTGATGGCCCGTTCCCGCCCGACCCCAGCGTCAGACGCTCGGACACCTGGAAGTCGGTCGCGAACAAGATCCGATCTTGGTGCTTCACGAAGAGGCGCCGCACCTTCTCCGGATCGTGGCGCCCGATCTCCGGCACCCGCGCCGCGATGTCCGCCATCATGTTCGGCCGACGATCCAGCGAGCGTTCGACCCAGTCGAGGTCTTCCGCGTTGTTTGCAAAATGCACACAAACGAAGGTCGTCTCTGAATGGCGCGCGATCACGCGGTCGAGCGCTTCGAGCAGCTCTTCACGCGGCGGGTACTTCTTCGGATCACCGAACCACCAGCTCTTGTGATCGCGCAGCTCTTTCCAGCGCTCGTTCTTGTCGTCGTACGGCAACCAGAACGCGCGCGGGTCGGCGACGTGGATCGAAATCGGCATGCCGAGCTCACCGGCGCGCTTCCACACCGGATCGAGCTTTGGATCGTCGATCTTGATGAGCTTACCGGCGCGGTCGCGGAGAAAGAGACCCAGGCGCTTGTACTCTTTGAGACCGGCAGCGCCGAGGCGATGGCCTTCTTCGATCTGCTTCACCGCGCGCGCGGAAAAATCGGGTTTGTCCCAGCCCTCGTAGTCGAGGTTCATGTAGAGGAGAAAGCGTCCCGGGTGGCGCTCATCGGAAATCTTCTTCGCAGCCTCGAAGTCGGACGTCTTGCCGGCCGCGCGCGTGACGTATCCGCCGCTCAGGTTCACGCCGATGCCGATGCCGACGGCGTCCATGACGCGCACGGCGAGCGCGAGGCGGTCGGGGGTCGTGTCGATGTGCTGGTGCAAATCGATGAAGCGGTGATCCGCGCGCCACGCGTCGGCCTCGCGGCGGACGGCGGCGACGTCGTCGACGAGGGTGGGCGGCACGGACGCGTCGGCGATCGGCGTCGATGCAAGCGGCGCCGGCACGGACGCGATCGGCGCGGGCAAATCGCTCTTTGGAGGCGCGCCCGCGCACGCGACGACGGACGCGACGATCGCGACGACGGCAGCGAAGGCGCGCATCGCCTACTCGTGAAGTTTCTCGCGCCGTCCGCCTTGCGACGGGGGCGCGCCGTAGAGCGCGATGCCACCGTCACCACGGTCGAACGCGTCGGGCGGCGGAGCATCGAAGCCGATGAGCACGTCGACGCCCGCGTCGTGCGCCGTCGCCGCGTCGACGACGTCGGCCGCCGCATCGGTCGGCCCGGGGTCCGTCGCTCCTCCGCACGCCGCGACGACGAGCGTCCCGAGCGCGGCCCCGGCGATCGCGCCCGCCGCCGTGCAAAAGGGGCACCTGCGCTGCGAGATGTCGGCGACGCGGACGTGACGACGACAGACGCGGCAGGTCCCCAACCGATGAGCCATCCCGAGAGCGTACCCGTCGTTGGGCCGCGTGCTAGCGTGAACTCGCCGACGTCATGAGCGCTGCATTCGTTCCGTTTTTGTTCGAGCTCCGCGCACGCAAGGTCAAGGTGGGCGCGCAGGAAGCGATGATGCTCGCGCGCGCACTCGTGATGGAGCTGCACGAGAGCTCGCTCGACGGCTTCTACCACGTGGCGCGCGCGCTCTGCGTTCACCGCGAGGGCGATCTCGACGCGTTCGATCAAGCGTTCTCGCACCACTTTCGCGGCATCGAGTCGGCCTCCGTCCAGCTCGTCGACGAGCTCGATCAGTGGCTGAAAAATCCGCGCGAGCGCCGCGAGCTCACCGACGACGAGCGCGCGATGCTCGAGTCGATGGATCTCGAAGCGTTGCGCAAGCTCTTCGAAGAGCGCCTTCGCGAGCAGAAGGAGCGGCACGACGGCGGCAACCGATGGATCGGCACGGGCGGGACGTCGCCGTTCGGTGCGCACGGGGCGCACCCGTCGGGCGTGCGCGTGGGCCCTGCGGGCGGCGGTCGAAGCGCGATGGCGATCGCCGACGCGCGCGCGTACCGGCCGTATCGCTCGGACCTGGTGCTCGACATTCGTCAGATGGAGGTCGCGCTCCGCAAGCTGCGCGCCTTCACGCGCGAGGGCGGTGACCTCGAGCTCGATCTCGACGAGACGATCGCGCAGACCGCGAAGAACGCCGGCGAGCTCGAGATCGTGCTGCGCCCTCCGCGCAAATCGAACGTGCGCGTGCTCTTGCTCATGGACGTCGGCGGGTCGATGGATCCGCACGCGCAGCTCGTGTCGCAGCTCTTCTCGGCGGCGAAGCGCGCCGCGAATTTCCGCGAGCTCAAGACGTACTATTTTCACAACTGCATCTACGGCCGCCTCTTCGAGACCGAGCGCTTCGTCGATCCGGTCAAGGTGCGCGACGTCATCGAGAAGTGCGGACCAGAGTGGAAGCTCGTCGTCGTCGGCGACGCCGCGATGCACCCGGCCGAGCTCCTCGGCGGCGGCGATTGGTATTTCTCGAAGGACGAAATCGGCGGCGAGGCGATGCACGGCATCCAGTGGATGATGCTCCTCGCGGATCACTTCCGTCGCGCGGTATGGCTCAATCCCGATCCGCCGAATTACTGGCGCGGGGGCACCGCAGAGATGCTCGGCAAGGTGTTCTCGATGTACCCGCTCACGCTCGACGGCCTCGGCGAAGCGGTCGGTCACCTTTCGAAGGGGGCCGTGCGCCGCGTGTGAAACCCAGGCTACGTCACAGCCTCACGTCGATGTAGACGCCGCGTCGCAGCTCGCCGAGCCACAGCTTGCGCTGGCGCTCCATCCCCTCGATCACCGCGCGCTGCATCATGTCGGCCTTGAGCTCTTCGTACGCCGGCATCTTCGGCTCGCCGACGAGCTGAAAGATGACGATGGCCTGCCCGGCGCCGCTGATGACGACCGGATCGGACACGTCGCCCGGGCGCATCGTCTTCATCGCCTGCTGCACCTGCGGCACGAGCGCGGCCCACGGCTGCGGCCCGCGCGATCCGCACGTGGCGCGCGTCTCGACGTCGTCGGTGAACTGCTGCACGAGCACGCAGAAGTCCTCGCCCTTGCGGCCGCGCGCGACGATCTGCTCCGCGAGCGCGACGCGCGCGTCGACGTTTCCACCGATGCGCAGCGCGAGGACGCGAAGGTCGACCGGGTGCTGCTCGGCGATCTCCTGCTTGTAGTGGTGGTACGCCGCGCGCGCGTCCTGCTCCGTGACGCGGACGCGTGGCCGAACGCGAAGCTCCATGAGCTTGCCTTCGAGGATCTGCCGGCGGATCTCGTCGCGGAAGTCCTGCTCGGTGAGCCCTTGGCGTCGGACCTCGAGCACGAGATCGCGGACTTGAATCTTGGCGTTGGTCGCGACGTTTTGGATGCCGCGGTCGACCTCTTCGGGAGAGATCGCGATGCGCGCTTTCTCCGCGGCGCCCTCCATGAGGCGCTCGTCGATCATCCGCGCGAGGAACTCTTTGTAGATCTCGGTCTCGGCCGCAGCGTGAAAGTTCGCATCGCGCTGGCCGGACATGAGGCGAAGCAAGTTGGGCTTCGCGCGGTTGCGCAGCTCGGACAACAAGATCGGCCGATCGCCCACGACGGCGACCACGCGCTCGACGATGATGGCGTCGGCTTGCTGCGTGACCCCGACCGCACAAAGCGCGGCTGCAAACGCGAACGCGAAGCGACGTTTCACGCTTAGCTCTGTAGCACGACTCGGGTGCCGACATTCATCGGCACCCGCGTCTGCACGGTTAGCGCTTGGAGTACTGGAAGCGCTTGCGTGCGCCGGCCTGACCGTACTTCTTGCGCTCCTTCTTGCGAGCGTCGCGCGTCAGGAAGCCCGCGCGCTTGAGCACCGAGCGACGCTCGGGGTCGAGCGTGACGAGCGCGCGCGCGATGCCGTGGCGCATCGCATCGGCTTGCGCCGACTTGCCGCCGCCGTGGCACGTCGCCGAGACGTCGAACTGATCGATCGCTTCGATGAGCTCGAGCGCCTGGCGCAAGATCATCCGCGACGTGTCTCGCTCGAAGTAGTCGTCCGCGGGCTTGCCGTTGACGACGATGGTGCCTGAGCCGGCCTTGAGCCAGATGCGCGCGATCGCGTTCTTGCGCTTGCCGGTGGCGTACGTGGACGTGTCGGTCGTTGCCATTTTTTTAGAGCTTCACAGTCAGCGGCTGCGGCTTTTGCGCAGCGTGCGGGTGGTCGGGCGTCGCGTAAATCTTGAGCTTGGTGATCATCTCTCGGCCGAGGACGCCCTTGGGGAGCATTCCCTTGACCGCTTTTTCGACCGGAAATTCGGGCTTCCGCGCGAGCAGGTGACGGTAGCTCTCGGCAGCGAACCCGCCGGGGATGCCGGAGTGGCTGTAGTAGAACTTCTTGTCGAGCTTGTTGCCCGTGAGCTTGATCTTGTCCGCGTTGACG
This sequence comes from Deltaproteobacteria bacterium, assembly GCA_043785585.1. Classification (GTDB taxonomy): domain Bacteria; phylum Myxococcota_A; class Polyangia; order Polyangiales; family Polyangiaceae; genus JBBQXV01. Next base: position 5,885 of record JAYVXB010000004.1, read on the forward strand.
ACGATGACGAAGTCGCCCGTGTCCTCGTGCGGCGTGTACGTGGGCTTGTGCTTGCCACGAAGCACATGCGCGATCTGGCTCGCGAGGCGACCGAGCGGCTTGTCGGTGGCGTCGACGACGAACCACGCGCGGTTTGCAATCGCGGTGGCTTTCGTCGCGACGAAGGAGCGAGGCGATGCGGAGCGAATCGTGGACTCGGCGGCAGACATGACTGAACAGCCTTTCAAGCTTTCTTGGGGCACGCGGAAACATCCCGCACGTGCCACGAGGGGCGCGGGAAACTACGCGGAGGAGGGGGGTCTGTCAAGCGCGTCAACAGCGCGTGCGCCGCGAAGCCTATGCGATTTGAACGGGAAGGTCGGCGGTCGGAAGGTTTTATGGGTCGATTCTTCCGACGTTCCGATCTTCCTGTTCAAATTCTGGGAAGGCGGCAAGGGTGCGGGATTCATGACGCTCTCGACGTTTCGCCTGCCGCTTCGCCAGGTCCTCGACGCGCTTCTGCGCGGGAGCGAGGATCGGCGCGCGTTGACGCTCGACGAGGTCGGCGACGCGCTCGGCGTCATGGCGGTGACCGCGCAGGAGATCGACGCGCTCCTGGCCGAGCTCGAGGCGGCGGGGCGGAAAATCGAAGCGCCGGACGGAGCACATGGCGAATCGCGGCTTCGCGTGGTCCTCACGACGGCGCGTGAGCTCCGCGTCGAGCTCGGGCGTACGCCGCGGGCGGAGGAGATCGCAGTGCGCGCGTCGATGCCCATCGAAGCGGTGCGCCACGCGCTTGCGCTCGCCAAGGTGATGCAGCGTTAGCCTCGGCGTACTCGCCCCCCATTGCCCGCGGAATGTTTCGCACGTAAAAGAATCCGTCGGGAGGATGCAGACATGATCGGATTCGATCCCACCGAGGATCAGAAGATGATGCAGACGGCCGTGGCGCAGCTCGCGAAGGCGACGCTCGCGCCGCGGCAGCGCGAGTTCGAGAAGGCGCGCGCGCTCCCCGATGACGTTCGCAAGTCGGCGCACGAGATGGGGCTCGCGACGGCGGCGCTCCCCGAGGCGATCGGCGGCGGCGGGCTCGGGATGACGACCGCGGTGCTCCTCGAGGAAGAGGTCGCGTATGGCGATCCGGCGGCGGCGTTCGCGTTCGGCGGGCCGGGATCGCTCGGACTCGCGGTCGCGGAGCTCGGCACCGGCGATCAAGCGAAGCGCGCGCTCGCGCCGTTCGCGGAGGCCGGTGCGCACGCGCGGTTTGGCGCGGTCGCGTGGGGCGAGCGGCATGCAGTCGCGGATCGGCCGGGGCTCGCTACGACCGCGACGCGCGACGGCGACGGTTGGAAGCTCGACGGCGCAAAGGCGTACGTCATCAATGCGGACCGCGCGGAATCGTTCGTCGTCTTCGCGCAAGTCGACGCCAGCAAAGGGTGGAGCGGCGTCGGCGCGTTCCTCGTTTCGCGAACGGCTTCCGGTCTCGACATCGCGCCGCGCGACACGACCCTCGGGCTCGACGCGGCGAGCTTCGGCGGGATCACGTTGAAGGGCGTCAAGGTCGCGGATCGCGATCGCCTCTCGGGCGCGGAACCCGGCGCAGCCTTCGACGCGGCGCTCGTTCGCTTCTTCGCGAAGAACGCGCTGCTCATCGCGGCGCGCGGCGTCGGTCTCGCGCGCGCCGCGTTCGACGTGACGCTCGCCTACGCGGAGACTCGCAAGGCGTTCGGAAAGCCGATCGGCCATTTTCAAGCCGTCGCGTTCAACCTCGCGGATCGCGCGATGGACCTCGAGGCCGCGCGCCTCATGGTCTGGCGCGCCGCGACGGAGTGGGACGCGGTCGCCGGTCCTCCGACGACGCGCGACGAGCGCGCGGCATTGCGCCAGACGGCGTGGGCCGTGTCGTTCGTACACGAAGCCGCGATGCGCGCGGGCGACGACGCCGTGCAGCTCCACGGCGGCTCGGGCTTCATTCGCGACTATCCGGTCGAGAAGCTGATGCGCGACGCGAAGCAGCTCCAGCTCTGCGGGATGACCGCCGAGCATGCCGATCAGCTCGCCGCCGCCGTCGAGCTCGGTCGCCCCATCGACCCCGGCTTGGTGCTCCCGAGCGCCGAGTCGCAGAACGCTTTCGTCTAAGGAGTCACGCATGGCCATCGACTTCACGTTGTCGAAGCGACAGGAAGAGCTGCGCGAGGCGGTGCACGGCTTCGCGAAAGGGATCGTTCGTCCCGAGAGCCTGAAATGGGATCGCGCGCACGGCGTGTCGCACGACTTCTTGCGAAACCTCTTGATGATGGCGCGCTCGATGGGCGCGGGCATCGCGCTCGGTCCGCTCGCGGACAAACCGAAGGACGCGCAAGCGACGTCGGGCGAGAAGAAGAAGTCGCAAGCGAACATGAACGCGGTGCTCATCGTCGGCGAGCTCGCGTGGGGCGACGCGGCGCTTCCGTTGTCGGTGCCGGGCGCGGGCCTCGGCGGTCCGCCGATTCGCGCGAGCGGGACGCCCGAGCAGAAGCAGCGCTTCCTCTCGATCTTCGACGACATGTCGACCGAGCTTCGTTGGGGCGCGTACGCGCTGACCGAGCCGGGCGCGGGCAGCGACGTCGCGGGCATTCGCACGAGCTGCCGCAAGGACGGGAGTCACTGGGTCCTCAACGGGCGCAAGTGCTACATCACGAACGGCGGGCGCGCGTCGTGGAACGTCGTCTTCGCGACGATCGATCCGGCGCTCGGGCGCGCAGGGCATCGCGCGTTCGTCGTCGAGAAGGGGACGCCCGGATTCTCGGTCGGACGCATCGAGGACAAGATGGGGCTTCGCGCGAGCGAGACCGCCGAGCTCGTCCTCGAAGATTGCAGAGTGCACGAAGACTGTCTGCTCGGCGGCGAAGAGAGCTACCGCACGAAAGAAGGCTTCATGACGGCGATGAAGACCTTCGACAACACGCGCCCGGTCGTCGCGTCGATGGCGTGCGGGATCGGTCGCGCGGCGTACGAGTACGCGTGCGACTTCGTGAAAGAGAACTACGTGCTCACGCGACCCGTGCCGCGCTACGCGGCGATCGCCGAGCGTCTCGCCCGCGTCGGTCGTCAGCTCGAAGCTGCGAGGCTGACGGCGTGGCGCGCGGCGTGGCTGGCGGACAACGAGCAGCCGAACGCGAAGGAAGCGAGCATCTGCAAGGCGATGGCAGGCCAAGCGGCCATCCGCGCGTGCGTCGAGTCGATCGAGATCTGCGGCGCCGAAGGATCGATCGCACACGAGCATCAGCTGCTCGAGAAGTGGTTCCGCGACATCAAGGTCTACGACATCTTCGAAGGCACCGGGAACATCCAACGCATCGTCATCTCGAAGCGCCTGATGAGCGACCTCAAGTCATTTTGAAGAGCTCTTCTCTCCTTCTCTTCTTCTGTTTCATCTCCCTCTCCGTCGCGTGCAATCGC
>JAYVXB010000005.1:0-2845 GCA_043785585.1 Deltaproteobacteria bacterium
GCACGTGGGCGCGGAGGACGCGGCGACGCTTCTCAAGAAGTTCTCGTCGCTCGATGGGACGGTGGAAGCGTACACGCCGACGAACGTGATCATCGTCACCGACACGGGGACGAACCTCCGGCGTCTGATGCGGATCGTCGAGGAGATCGACGTCGGCGGTCCCGCGCATCGGATGTACGTCCAGCCGCTCAACTACATCTCGGCGGCGGCGGCGGCGAAGAAGGTCGAAGAGGTGCTCGAGTTGAAGGCGGCTGCGCCGGTGCGCGCGGTGGCCGCGCCGGATCCGAAGAGCCCCGCGCCGTCCGTGGCCGCGGTCGTGCCGCACGTCGCGAAGATCGTCCCGCTCGATCGCCCGAACGCGCTCGTCATCGTCGCGACGGAGGCGGGCTACGCGCGCGTCTTCGAGCTCATCAAGCGGATCGACGTCGCGACGTCGACCGAAGGGCAATTCCACGTCGTGCGCTTGAAGCACGCCGACGCGAAGAGGACCGCCGACGCGATCGAGAAGCTCGTCTCCGGCGCAGGACAACCCGCGCAGCCCGGCGGTGCGCAAGGCGCGCCGAACGCGGCGCTCGCGATCCTCGAAGCGCCGGTGAAGGTCAGCGCCGAGGAGTCGACGCAATCGCTCCTCATCACGGCGTCGGCGCGCGACTTCGCTTCGCTCAGCGAAGTCATCCACGAGCTCGATCGACCCCGACGGCAAGTCTTCATCGAGGCGATCATGATGGACCTCTCGATGGAGCGGACGCGCGCGCTCTCGGTCGCGCTGCATGGCTTCTTCGATCTCGGCGACGGCGCGGGCGGCGTCGGAGGAAACAATCCGCTCCAGTCCGTCCTCTTCCCCGGCGACGGGAGCGGACTGAAAGGTGGCGTCTTGAGCGTGCGCGGGCCGTCGATCCCGGTGCCGGACGCGCTCTCGAAGATCGGCCTCACGTCGATCCCGAGCATCGGCGCCGTGCTCACGGCGATCGCCACGGATCTCGACTCGGACATCATGCAGATGCCGAGCGTGACCGCGACGGACAACGAGTTCGCGGAGCTGCGTGTGCAGGTCGACACCGCGCTCAACAAGAACGCCGTGCCGATCTCGTTCTTGCCCGGGGCATCGCCGGCCGGCTCCGCAGCGACGGGGCTCAACCCCGTCGGCGCGAACGGCGGACGACAGAAGATCGGACCGAAGCTCAAGGTGCGACCGCACATCACCGACGGCGGCGAGCTTCGCCTCGACATCGACGCGCTCGTCTCCGATTTTTACGGCGATCCCGAGGGCAACCTGCAGACGATTTCGTTTCTCGAACGCCAAGTGACGACGACGTTCACGGTCAAAGACGGGCAGCTCGTCGTCATCGCGGGATTGGTACGCGACAAGAAATCGCGCCAGCAATCGAAGGTGCCTTTCTTCGGCGACATTCCTGTTCTCGGGATGCTCTTTCGTTCGTCGACGGAGCGGGTCGAGAAGAGCAATCTCCTCATCTTCATCGTGCCGCACATCCTGAACGACGACAGCGACACGGAGAAGGTTCGCCTGAAGAAGGAGGCGGAGCGCCAGCAGTACCTCGATCACAACGCGGTCTTCGGCGACGAGAGTCACGACTTCATCGGTGTCGGGACCCTCACGCCGAAGAACGGACTCCTCGGCGCGATTTGGCGCGCGCACGCGGACGTCGCAGCGCGCGCGCGGGTCATTCAGAACGGCGCGGGCGCTCCGCCGAAGGTGCAGACGCCGCAAGCGCCGCTGCCGACCGACGCGCTTCCGCCGACGAACCCGCCTCCCCCGAGCACTCCTGCGCCACCGCCGCCGATCCTTCAGGTGACGGCGCCCGCGCGGACGCTCGACCGGGTGGAGCGCTGACGTCTTCGAGCTCGTGACACGCTGCCGGTGGCCGAATCGCCGTTTGGCCGATAAACGGTCGCTACTCCACGAGTCGCTTCGCCGTGAGCTTGCCACGCGTCTGCGCGTAACCTTTTCGGGGTGTCGTTCGTGAAGGGGGTATGAACGACGTGATCATCATCGGTGGCGGGCTCGCTGGGCTCGCGACGGCGGCGTACGTGGCACGCGCGGGGCGCTCGGCGCTCGTCCTCGAGCGCGCACAGGAGCTCGGTGGACGCGCACGGACGACGCGCGACAACGCCGGCTTCGCGCTCAATTTCGGACCGCACGCGCTCTACGCCGGAGGCGCCGGCGTGCGGGTGCTGCGCGAGCTCGGCGTCTCGTTTCGCGGGGCGTTTCCGTCGTCGTCCGGTTTGCTCGGGATCTCCGGCGGCGCGTTGCACAAGCTGCCTGGCGGGATGCTCTCGCTGCTGTCCACGGATCTCCTCGGATTCGGCGGCAAGGTCGAAGCGGCGCGGATCCTCGCGGGGCTCGCGCGGATGGACACGGCTCCGCTCGCGTCGACGACGCTGCGCGCTTGGCTCGACTCGGCGTCCGCACGTCCGGAGGTGCGCAACGTCGTCGCTGCCCTCGCGCGCGTCTCCACGTACTCGAACGCGCCGGACGTCGACAGCGCCGGCGCGGTGCTGGATCAGATTCGCCGGGCGATGTCGTCGAACGTGTACTACCTCGACGAGGGATGGCAGACGCTCGTCGACGGGCTCGCCGCGGCGGCTCGCGACGCTGGCGCACGTGTGTTCTCGGGAGCGGCCGCGCGCGCGATCGTCCGTGACGCGCGCGGGCGAGCATGCGGCGTCGCGCTCGCCGACGGCGACGTCCTCGACGCGCGCGCCGTCATCGTCGCCGCAGGCCCGACCACGCTCGACGCGCTCCTGGGTAATGCGCGCGAGTCCGACGACGCGCGCGATCCCGTACGCGCGGCGTGCCTCGATCTCGCGATGTCGTCGCTACCCG
>JAYVXB010000006.1:0-9264 GCA_043785585.1 Deltaproteobacteria bacterium
GCCTGACGAGAGCCAACGTGCGCGCCTTCATGAGTCGCGATTGGGATGCCGTCCGCCGTGTCAAAGACGAGAGCATTGGGCGACGCGTCCGCGCAGAGGGCGCGACCGCGGCGTTCAGGCTCGCGCAGATGCTCTTCGATCAGGTTTGGGAGCGCGTTCGTCACGACGAGGCACGCGGCGATGTGAGCGGCCTGCTCGCTTACGAGAAGAAGCTCGCGCGTGTCCGCCGCTAACATTGCCGCGGAGCTCCGAGCGATAGCGCGCGCGGTCTCCTTCATCGAGACGAACGATCTCGTCGTGCTGAAGATCCTCGCGTCGCGAGAGAAAGACCTCGAGGACGTGCGCGCCCTCTTGCGATCGCAATCGCCCGAGATCGATCGAAGCGTTGTCCGCGCGCGACTGCGTGAGCTGGGCGATCTGCTCGATGACTCGACCCTGGAGAGCTGCTTCGACGAGCAGGTCGCACGCTCCGCAAAGGCGCGAACGAGGAAGCCGAAGCACGCAAAGACGCGCTGAGTGGGTCGCCGCCGAAGGCGAGGCCGCGCGCGCAGTGATTTTCCGATCGACTCGCTTGAGCTCGGTGCGCGATGCCAGCATGATGCCCGCCCGAATGCGTGCAGTCTGCAAGATCGCGATTTTTACCACGCTCGTCATGCTCGGCCTCGTGACCTGCAAGCCATCGAGCACCTCCGCCGTCTCGAGCGCCGCGAGCGACGCCGCTTCGCCCGCGCGCGACGCGTCCGGTAGTGCCGCCGATTCCGCGGTCGACGGCCCCGCGCTCTACGCGTCGCTCTGCGCCGTGTGCCACGCGGCCGACGCGACCGGCTATCGCGCGGACAACGCACCGTCGCTCGTCAACCGCACCTTCCTCGAGAGCGCGACGGACGATCTGATCCGTCGCTCGATCGTCGACGGCCGCCCCGGAACGTCGATGGCCGCCTATGGACGCGAGCGCGGCGGACCGCTCGATCCCGACGCGGTCGGGAGGATCGTCGCGTGGATCCGCAGCCACGGGCCGGCGCCGGTCCAGCTCCCCGCGCGGGCGGCGGGTGACGCGAAGCGCGGCGCGCCGATCTACGCCGCGAAGTGCGAGCGCTGCCACGGCAACGCGCAGACCCGCGCGACCGCGGTCCACCTCGCGAATCCGCGCTTCCTCGAGGTCGCTTCGGATCCGTTCCTCGCGTACGCGATCGCCGAGGGACGCCCCGGCACACCGATGGAGGCGTCGAAAGCGACGCTCACCGCGGAGCAGATCGACGACGTCGTCGCGTTCGTGCGCGGCTTCGGTACGCCGCCGATCGTCGGGAGTCTACCCGCGCCGACGGGCCATGAGCCCCTCGTCATCAACCCGAACGGCAAGCACCCGTCGTTCACGCTGCGCGCGAATCCGTGTGCACCCGCGCCGTGCAAAGAGGATCCGCGCTTCGTCTCGGTCGATCAAGTAAAGCAAGCGCTCGCGGACAAACGCAGGATGATCATCCTCGACGCGCGCCCGCCATCGGACTGGATGCGCGTGCACATCACCGGCGCGGTGTCGGTCCCGTACCACGATCAGAAGCGCCTCGCAGAGGTCCCGAACGACGGCACCTGGGCGATCGCGTACTGCGCATGCCCGCATCACCTCTCCGGCGATCTCGTCGACGCGCTTCGCAAGCGCGGCGTAAAGAACGCGGTGGTGCTCGACGAAGGGATCCTCGAGTGGCACCGGCGTGGTTATCCGGTGATCGCCGCGCCCGGCGTCGAGCCGCCTCCGAAGGTCGCCCCCGCGCTCGCGCCGCCGTGAGTCATGGCAGCCAAGCGATCGAATCGGTCGCGTCGGAGATGGGCGCCCCCCCCGAAGCCGAAGCTCCGGGAGCGGGACTGCGCGCGGCGCGCACGACTACGCCGTCCCCACGTTCGGGACGTTGACCGCGGGGGCCGCGCCGTTCGTCGGCGTGGCTCCGTTGGTCGCGGGTGCTCCGTTGGTCACGGGTGCTCCGTGCGTTGCAGGCGGTTGGCTCGCGGGCTTTTGTCCCGCCGCGAGCTGCGCATCGAGCGCCTTGTTGGCGGCGCTGCGCTTGCGCCGTTTCCCGACGCCGCCTTTGAACGGCATCTTCCCTTCGTCCACGAGGGTTTGATTCGCCTTCCTCGTGGCCGCCGACTTGTGGGCGATCCCGCTCGCCGTCGCGAAGAAGCGCTCGAGCGCGGGGTAACGAGCCCCGACGCTCTCGTCGTTCTTCGCGGCCAGCTCGAACGCCGGCTGCATGCGATCGGCGTAGCGCCGCACGTACTGCCATGCGATCGCCTCCTGCATGCGAACGTACTCGTCCCAGTCCGCGACCTTCTTGCGCATCGCCGACCATTGCGATGCGACGTCGAAGGTCTGGAGCACGTTCCGTTTCGTCGCCGGCGCGCGTCGCCAGGAGAACGTCGAGGAGCTCGTCGCCGCCTTCGGCTGCGATGATCCGGACGATCTCCGACGCCTCCACGCTCTCGTTCGCGCGGAAGGCTTCGATCGCGTGGCGCTCTTCGTCGAGCTCTTCGCCGATCGGCTCGGCGCGCCGGATGCGGGCCGCGTCGAAGACCGCGCGGAACGTCGCGAGGCGAAGGCCGCGCGCGGCGTGAGCGCTCGGACGAATCGTGCGGACCGCGTCGAGGAACGCGAGGAGCACCCGCTGATCGCGCTCGTCGTCTTTCGGTTGGCCGAGACGAACGCGGAGGCGCATGAGCATCCGCGCGAACGCCGTCACGAGGAGGGACGTCCAGAGGCGCGAGCGCGAACGCTGCGCTTCGACGACGAGCGCCGCGACGAGCGGGGCCGCGCGATCCGAGGAGACGAAGGACGGCGCCGTCATGGCTGCGACGAGATCGACCGCGGTCGCGTACGGCGCGAGCTCCGGGACGCGGGCGCGGGCTTCGGCGAACTCGGAGAATCCGCGGCCTGCCTCTTTCTTGGTCGTCGAGAACGTCGGAAAACATGATCGGAGCCGCTTCCTTTCTCGTCGGTGATCGCCCTGTGCGCGCCGTCGATGGACATAGAATTGGGGCCGAACGGTGGATCGCGTGTGGATCGCGAGTGGACTTTGATCGCGGTCGGGGAAGGGGTGGCGGGACGCGGGGTTAGGAGATTTGCGATCCACTCGCGGTCCATTCGCGGTCCAGTCGCGGTCGCCCGGGACCGCGCGTCGGTGGGTCGGGAGCGCGCGTCGGGCCGTCGCGATCGCGGGTCGGTCGGTCGGGATGGGGGATTGCGTCGTGCGGTGTTGGCGACGCGTGCGACGCCACTTTTGACGCGAGCTCGGCTTGGCGTGACGGGAGCTCGCGTGCCGTTATCGAGAGGTACGCGTCGAGTGAACGCGACCTCCGCTTCCGGTGACGCGAGCTCCGTTACCGCGATCGATGGGCACGGCTCGAATGATGGCGAGCGACGCTTCGGGCGACGCCAGCTCGCGATGAGCGAAGCGGAGATGGCGTTGGGCGAAGCGGAGCTCGCGTCGAAGCGTCGCGTGGTCGTCGTCTTGGGAGGACGACCTCGCGATGGCGCGTTACGAGGTCGTGCTTCCTGGACGGGAGGACGCGATCGGGTGACGCGAGGTGCGCATCAGGGGAGGGGAGCTGCCGTCGGCTGCGCACGACGGCATCATCCCGAGCGCGCGGTGCTACGATCCTCTGTGCGCGCGCTTCTGATTGGATCACTACTCGCGTGGCTCATCGCTGCGGCCGCGTGCACGACCGAGGACACGGCGGCTGGTCACGCAACGGCCCTGGACGCTTCGCTCGACGCGAACGATGACCTCGAGCCGGGCGCGGCTGACGCGCGCGCCGACGGAGCCTGCGCTCCGCGCACGTCGCCGAATTGTCCGAGTGACTGCGCGGCGGATCTACAACCCCGGTGCGACCAAGGCGCCTGGCGCTGTGCGACGTCGCAGAGTGACTGGGCGTGCCCCGCGATGGTACCGACATGCCCAAACAACGAGCGCGCGAGCTGCGTCTGCAGAGGCTTCGGTTACAGAGCCCAGCCTCCGTACAAGGAATGGCAGTGCCCCGACGGCGGCACCATGTCGCCCGACGCTGACGCCTCGCCTCCAACCGACGCGAGCGCGGAGGTGGACGCGCCGTCGGACTGATCGGCAAGCGCGCTCTCCGGTCGACGAAGAAGAGGACTCGGACGGACTTGGTCTCCGAGGGGAGCTGCCGCGGGATTGCGTTCGCGATGGTGCGCTACGTGCACGCGGAAGCGTCGTGACGCGCGCAACTCACACAAAGCGTCGATCTCTCGGCAACGCCGTCCCGATCGGCAGGACGCATTGCCGTGCTTCGCGCGCGCCGCTGCGACAGGCCGTCATGTTGTGCGCGAGCTTCGCGCTCGGCTGCGGCACGACCTCCTTCTCGGCGCGTGTCGCGGATCCACGCGCCGTCGCCGTCGACGACGCGGAAACCGGAGCGCCGATTCTTCCGCCGGGCGCCGATCGCGCGAGCGCGAGAGAGAGCATCCCGCGCACGACCGGAGGCTGGGTCGCCCGTGGGAGCACGGGGGCGATCACGTTCGGAAGCGACCATCCCGACACGCATCTCGCCGTCACCGCCGATGGCGCAGTGCCCTTCGCGAGCGCGCCGGGCGCGCAATCGGAGACGCGCGACTTTCGCGCAACGTACGACTACACGTGGCAGCCGTCGCCTTGGCTTCGCGGGAGATATCGACCCGCGCCGGAGATCGCATCCTACGTTGCGACGTTGAGGACGCCGTGGACCAACGTGGTCGAGATCCGTGAGCACAGGAGGTTCGACCGCTCGACGGGGCGCGCGATGATGGTGTTCGCCGGAGTCTTCATGCTCTTCGGCGCGTTGACGATCGCGTCGGGGATCACCGCGCCGTACGGAGCGAACTCCTCAATCCCCGGGAAGTCGCGGGTCGTCATTGGCGGAGTGTTCATGGCCGGTGGCGGCTTGGTCCTGGGGTTTGGCGCGTTCAACGCATTCGCCGACGAACCCGAGCGCGTTCTCTACCGACGTTGAGGAGCGGGCGCACCCCGCGGTCGGTCGCGCGAGCTCAGTCGCCCTTGATCACGAAGAACGAGCCGCGGATCGTGCCGGCCAGCTTCGACTTCTGCCTCGCGAACTTGAAGCGTTCTGGTCTAGTGATCGCCGCCCATCGCCGAAAGGAGCGCCGCGAGCTCCTTGCGCAACGGCGGCACCTTCTCGAGCGCCACGTCACAGACGATGTCGAGGTCGACTCCGAAGTAGTCGTGGATGAGGACATCGCGAAAACTGGCGATCGATCGCCACGCGACGCTCGGCGCCAGCGCGCGTGTTGCCTCCAAAACGTGCTTGGCGGCTTCACCGAGCACCGCGAGGTTGCGCAGGACCGCATCGACGGTCTTCTGATCGCCTTTCAACGTCGTCGCGTCGAAGCCGGCGACATACGAGGCGACCCGGTCGCACGCTTCGAGCATGTCGACGACGTAGACTGCTTCGTCACGCGACACGTCGCGACTCGGTCTCGATGCGCGATCGCAGCCGCGGCTTGAGTGCCGCGCGAGTCACCAGGTCCACGGACAAACCCAAGCCATCCTCGAGAAAAAGCTTGAGCCCCATGTACCCATCGAACGTCGCCGGACCGTCGAAGTCGACGAGCAGGTCGATGTCGCTGCTGCTCGTCGCCTCACCGCGCGCCACCGAGCCGAAAACCGCGAGCTCGCGAACGCCGAAACGCGAGCGCGCCTCCGGAAGGAGCGCCCGTAGCCGAGCGAACGCGGTGTCGCGGTCCATGGTCCAAGTATAGTACGGAATCGAGGCATGGCGTTCGTGCGCGAAACGGGACGCTGGAGCGTGCGGTGCCGCGACAGGAGCAGCGGCTTCAACATCATCATGCGACCGCGCAGTCAGCGCGCCGTCCCGTCGAGCTCCCTCAGCTCCCGCTTCCAAAACGCCGCCCACGTATGCGTGCCGTGCCCGTGCGTCGACTCGCTCGCCGGGATCGCCACGAGCCTGCCGCGCCTGACGCGCTTGATCTCCCGCTCCGCAATCCCAAGCTCCGGCGGATTGATGAAGTCGTCGGCGCTGTTCACGAACGTGACCGGCGCGACGATCGCTTCGAGCTCCGCGGACGGATCGTAGTCCACGCAGATTCTCCGAGAAATCGAAGTGCCGTTCGTTGGCTCGCGGCGTGCCCTTCCGCGATTCGCCCCTCGCCGCATTGCCGCGGGAGAGGTTCTTGATCATGATCCAGCCGATGACGGCGCACGCCCAACCCATGACGCTCGACGAGTGGTTCGCGCTCGACGAGGAAGTGAAAGGCGAGCTCGTGGACGGCTTCCTCGTCGAGGAAGAAGTGCCCGATCTGATCCACGAAGTCGTCATCGCCTGGCTAATCCGCATACTCGGCAACTGGGGCGTCGGCCGCGGTGCCATCGTCGGCGGCTCCGGCCTAAAGTTCGCCGTGCGCGCGAACCGGGGGCGCATCCCGGACACGTTCGTCTTCTTCCCGGGCGGTGCGCGCCCACCGAAGCGCGGCCTCATCCGCGTTCCACCCACCATCGCGATCGAAGTCGTCTCGCCGACACCGCGCGACGAGCGACGCGATCGCGTCGAGAAGCTCGCGGAGTACGCCGCGTTCGGCGTGCGCTTCTATTGGATCGTCGATCCAGAGCTGCGAACGTTCGAGATCCTCGAGCTCGAAGGCAACGGCCGCTACACACACGTCGTCGGCGTGAGCGACGAAGCGATCGCGAACGTCCCCGGATGCGAGGGCCTCACGCTCGACGTCGCGGCGCTCTGGGCAGCGGTCGAGGCGCTCGATTGATCACCGTTCAGTTGGACCGCTCTCTCTTCTTGCGCCTCGCCGCGAGCGCCGCCGTCCCGCCGGCCGCCGAGATTCCACACAGCGTGCTGATCTCGTACGCGTTCTCCACCCCGCAGTACTTGCAAGTGACGATCGGCACCGACGGCAGCTTCTTCCCCTTCATCTCCGCACCGTCGAGCGCCATGACGCCCGCCAGCGCCTCCGGGGCGAAGTCGTAGTCGCCCGTGCGCCCGCACGCCGTGCATCGCAATTGGAGCCGTCGGTTCCCGAGCCGCGCGTCCGCGACGTTGCGCTCGCGGACCGCGCGGGCGGCCTCGCTGCGCTTCTTCTCGTTTTCGGCGTCCTGCGCGATGCCGCGCGGAAGCGGATCCTCAGAGCGCGAGAGGCGATGAATGCGCGCGTAGAGATCGGCGATGTAGCGCTCGCCAGGGACCCAGGCCGCCGCGATCGCCGGAAGCGCACGAGGGTCGCGGAGCGCGTCGAAGGTGTCCCAAACCATCACCGGATCGCTGGACGTCAAGAGCACCGGCAGCGCGTCGACGACGATGTCGGTCGCCCACTCGTGCTGCTGGTTGCGGAGCGCGCCGTGGGCGACGAGCACTCGCTCGACGCTGCGGCTCCTGAGCATGGCCGGAGCTTCGCGCCGGAGCTCCGCGTGCTGCCCCGAGAGCCGCTCGGCCGCGTCGCCGAGCGGATCGTCGAATGTCTTCCGCCGTTCGGGGTGCTCGAGGAGATCGAGCCGCTCCTTCACGGAAGCCGCCAGCTCGTCTCGACGTTTCAGCTCCTCGATGGCCTCGCGCGCTTCCGCCGTCGCAGCGGAAGCGAAGATCTCGATGCCGGAGCAGACGACGCTGGCGCTCGGGTCGCGGATCGCGCGGGCCGCCTGCCGAGACGCCTCCTCGGGATGGTGTCGAGTCAGCCAGCACCACGCCCAGCTCCGATCGTAGAAGTCGGGCTCGTAGGTGAAGCGGACGATGTCGTCGCACGTCCAGATGAGGGGATCCCCCATGCGGCGATGGTGCCACCAGTCGCGCTGCGCGGGTGACTCTTTCCCCCGGTCGACGCCGACGCGGCGTCCCGTCACTGCGAGCAGGCAGGGCCCGTCGTCTTCGCGCAGTCCGCGCGCCACTCGGTGCTGTCGCCGAGGCCGCGGATGACGCACGTGTCCGCGACGTCGCCCGCGTCGGTCTGGCCGCACACCTCGCGGCATTGCGCGGCGCTCGCTGGTCCTTCGGCGACGCCGACGCACTTCATGGGATCGCCGGTGAATCCGATCATCCACGTGCAGTGCGACGGCGCGATGAGCGTCCAGCGCATTCCGCACGCGTCGGCGGGCCTGCTGATGGTGGGCGTTTGCACGTTCGGCGGCGGTTCCGCGGTGTCCGTGCGGCCGCCGCAACCGACGGCGTCGAGAGCGAGCGTGAAGACGATGGTGAGAGAGCGCGTGGATCGAAGCAAAGGCATGACCCCCGCCCTCGCAAGCCTCGTGCAAGCCCGCCTGCGACGCGAACGCCGTGCGCGTTCCGCGCCTCCGCGGCGGCGGCGACTGCCAGCTTGCGCCACGCCTCGCATCGGCTGTCACGCACGCCGGAACTACCGCGCCCCCATCTCCTTCGCCATCTTCTGCACCTGCACCTCCGGATGCCCCGCGAGCACGCCCCACTCCACGCGATCGATCACGACGCTCGGATTCAACCGAAACATCCGGCCGCCCTCCTCGATGATCGCAAACCCCGGCGGCAGCAGCCCTTTGAACGCTTCGCGGATCCGGATGACGACCCACTTGTCCTTGGTCATCCCCAGCGCCGTCGTCGACACGTACGATCGGGGCGTGCGCACATGCGCGACGACGAAGCGCACGAAGTGGACGAACTTTCCGTCCTGAAGATCGTGCGGCGCCCGTTGACGAGGAAGCCGGTGCGTCGCTTGTTCTTCGCGCCGTCGACGGTGAGGACGACGCGCGCATCGCCCGCGACGGCGGCGTCGCGCGTCTCCGTCGAGATGCCCGTCGCGCCCGTTGCACTCGTCGCGCCCGTTGCGCCCGCCGCGCTCTCCGCGTTGCATCGCGCGCAGTGCGCGTGGTCCGCGCGTCCGTTCTTCGCGAGCGCCGCGGTCAGCTTGTCCGGCATCGCGTCGAGCCGCGTCTTCTCCACGAACCCGTCCGCCTCGAGATCCGCCATGCGCCACACGAAGTCCGGATCCGACCGGAACGCAGTGACCACGATGACGGCGACGCGCCGCGGCCCGCGCGACGCTTCGCGTACGAGCTTGATGTTCGACTCGCCGGCCTTGTCGTGCGGCCGCGCTCCGGCGGCGTGCGGGATCTGCATGTCCTGAAGCACGCCGCACGGCGCCCACTCCGCGAAGATCGCGCGCGCCTCGTCGAGCGTCGCGGCGACGCGCGCCTCGAAGCTCATCGACTCGACGTCCTCTTTGAGGCCCCGCGCGGTCTCGGGATTGTCCTCGACGATGAGGATGCGATG
>JAYVXB010000007.1:0-2825 GCA_043785585.1 Deltaproteobacteria bacterium
GGTCGCGCGCGAGCCGCTCATCTTGCTCGGCGCCGGAGCGGAGGTGAAGAGCTACGCTTCGGTGGGACAGTCCATCCTCCTCGTCTTCGTCGCGAGCTCGTACGGCTGGCTCGCGGCGCGCGTCGGTCGGGTGGTGCTCGTCTCCTCGGTCTCGCTCTTCTTCGTCGCGAACCTCCTCGTTTTTTTCGGTCTCGGGAGGCTCGGCGTGCCGCTCGGCGTCCCCTTCTTTCTCTGGGTTGGCATCTTCAACGTCGTGACGATCGCGCAGTTCTGGAGCTTCACCGCCGACACGTACACGGAGGAGCAAGGCAAGCGGCTCTTTCCGATTGTTGGCATCGGCAGCTCGGTGGGAGCGGTCGCGGGCTCGTGGCTCGCTGCGCCACTCGTACGCGTGGGCTCGCCGTTCACGCTGATGCTTGTCGCGGCGGCGCTCCTCCTCGCCGCGCTCGGGCTCACCGGCCTCGTGCACAGACGTGAGGCGCGCGCCGTCGTGAGCCACGAGAAGGTCGAGGCGCCGCTCGCGCATGGCAATGCGTTCGCCCTCGTGCTCCGTGATCGCTACCTCTTGTCATTTGCGCTCCTGGTGTTGGCGCTGAACTTCGTCACGAAGAGCGGCGACTACGTGCTCGATCGCATGCTCCTCGCGGGGTCCGCCGAGCACGCCCACGCGTTGGGGGTCACCCAGTCGGCATACATCGGTCAGTTCAAGGCGCACTACTTCCAGTTCATCAACGTGATTGGCGTCGGCATGCAGCTCTTCCTGGTGTCGCGCATCGTGAAGTACGTCGGCCTGCGCGTCGCCTTGGTGGTCATTCCGCTGGCATCGACGGTGGGCTACGGCGTGACGCTGTTTCTTCCGATGATCGAAGTGCTCTTCGTGGCGCGCGTGATCGAGAGCAGCCTCGACTACTCGCTTTCCAACACCACACAGCAAACCCTCTGGCTCGTCACGACGCGCGAGGCGAAGTACAAGGCGAAGCAGGTCATCGACACGTTCTTCAAGCGTGCGGGCGACACGATGTCCGCGGCCATCGTCTGGACGACCGTCCATTTCGCGCTTGGCACTCGCAGCTTCCTCGCGGTCAACGTCGCACTGTCGCTCCTATGGGTGGGACTCGCCGTCATCGTCGGACGCGGATACATGCGGCGGAGCACGACCGCGCCGAAGGACGCGCCGGGGTAGTCGCGCACGGCCCGGCACGACGGATGCACCCGCCAACGGACGAACGGAGGTCGTACGATGACACGTCGATTCAGAGACCAGGTTGCGATCGTGACGGGCGGAGCGCGGGGCATCGGCGCGGCGACGGTGCATCGTCTTGCTCAGGAAGGCGCGACGGTCCTCATCACCGACGTCCTCGACGACGACGGAAAGGCGCTCGCCGACGAGATCCGTCGCGGGGAAGGTCGAGCTGTCTACGAGCACCTCGACGTGACGTCGGAGAGCGAATGGCGCCGCGCCGTCGATCGAGCTGCGACGCTCGGACGTGTCGCCGTCCTCGTGAACAACGCAGGGATTGCGCGAATGGAGGACCTCGAGGCCGAGACGAAGGAGGGCTACGACAAGCTCATCGCGATCAACCAGACCGGCCCGTGGCTCGGGATGAAGGCGGTCGTTCCCGAGCTCCGCAAGCACGGAGGTGGCGCGATCGTGAACCTCTCGTCGATCTACGGTGCCGGTGGCGGCGACGGGACCGCGTTCGCGTACCACGCGTCGAAGGGCGCGGTCCGCCTGATGACGAAGAACGCCGCCATCCGCTACGCGAAGGAGAACATTCGCGTCAACTCGGTCCATCCGGGCTTCGTCGACACCCCCATGGTCGCACCGCTCGTCCACGGCGAATCGCCGGAGGCGAAGAAGTTCCTCGAGTACGTCGAGACCCGCACCCCGATGGGCCGCTTGGCACGACCGGAGGAGATCGCCAGCGCGATCGCGTTCCTCGCGAGCGCCGATGCGTCGTACATGACCGGCTCGGAGCTCTACGTCGATGGCGGCTTCACCGCCTGGTGAGGATTGCCGTCCGCAAAGCATGCGTCTCGGCGCACGATCTGCGAGCTCGACAGGTGCTCGCGTTTCGGGCGTCGAGCAGGTGGTCGAGAGATTCTCCCGCTCCCGACATGGCGCGAGGCTTGCGTCAGCTGCTCGCAGGATGACGACCGTCGCCGACATCATGAACTCGAAGCTCCTCTACATCGAAGAGGGCGAGCGGCTGACGCTCGCACGCGCGCAGATCTTGCGCTTCGGCGTCACCGCCATCCCCGTCCTCGACAGTGCGCACCGTCCGGTCGGCGTCGTGACCCTGCGCGACCTCCCGATGGACGGCGGAGAGGCCGCTGCGGACGCGACGGTCCGGACCATTCGGAGCGACGCATCGCTGGCCGAGGGGGCGCTCGCGATCGCGGACTACGGCGTCCACCGTCTCGTCGTCGTAGACGAGCGCGGCGCCGCCGTCGGGATGGTCTCTGCGCTCGATTTCGTGCGCGCCATGGTCGGTCACTCGGTGCAGCACCCGCCGGCGTTCGCGCGTTACTGAGGCTTCATGAACACCTCGCGGGTATCGACGTTGGGCACCGCGGCGATTGCGTCGCCGCTCCGCCTCGCAGGTCGAGCGGCGTTCGTTGGCGACGACTCGTATGTCCTTCGCGACATCGAGGTGCCGCGGCATCGTGCACCCGGAGAGCCGCGCGGATTCGAGAAGGCCGGGCCGCGCGCGCAGATCTTCTTCGATCCGAAGCAAATCACTGTGGGGATCGTGAGCGCGGGCGGGATTTGCCCCGCGACGGTGGACCGACGAGGGACGAGATGCGCGATGCCTGCAACAGCG
>JAYVXB010000008.1:0-9222 GCA_043785585.1 Deltaproteobacteria bacterium
GGCCCATGACCGAACCCGCCTCGCACGAAACCCACGCGCACGAGCCGCCGCCCCCGGACGAGCCGAAGAGCCTGATGTGGCTCCCGGCGCTCGGCGCCGCGCTCTTCATCACGGTCGGTCTGTGGTGGGCGGTCACGCCGTCGCCGCCGCCTCCGCCGGAAGAGCCGGAAGGCGCAGCGAGCGCCGCGCCGGCGCAGGCCGCAGCGTCCGCTGCGCCGCGACCTGCCGTCGCGCCTGGTGGAGGTGCCGGCCAGCCTGGCGCTGGCGGTCCCGACAACGCCGCGCTCCAACGCATTCTCGAGAAGCTACCGAAGCAGTAGCGCCGTTCTGCGGTTTGACTGATGCCCCTCATTCGCGTCGGCGTCGTCGGTGCTTCCGGTTACTCCGGTAGCGTCGCGGCGCGCCTCGTGTGCGGCCACCCGGCGCTCGCGCTCGCGTTCTGCACCAGCGATCGCATGCTCGGCGAGTCGGTCGAGCGGCAGCTCGCGGTCCCTGCGCCCGCAGGAATGATCTTCGAGCCGAACGCTTCCGCGCGCGCGCTCGGTGACCGTTGCGACGTCGTCATCCTCGCGACGAGCGCGTCGGTGTCGGCGGATCTCGCGCCGACGTTCCTCGACCAGAAGAAGAACGTCATCGATCTCTCCGGCGCGTTCCGTCTCGAGAAGGCCGGCGACTATGCGCGGTGGTACGGCTTCGAGCATCCGGCGATCTCGTGGCTGTCGCGCGCGCACTACGGCTTGCCCGAGATCTTCGGAGCACCCGTGCGCGGCGATGGCGCGACGCTCGTCGCGAATCCGGGCTGCTATCCGACCGCGGCGATCCTCGCGATGGCACCACTGCTTCGCGCGGGTCTCGTCGAGCCCACGGGGATCGTCGTCGATGCGAAGTCGGGCGTCACCGGCGCAGGACGGCAAGCGACCGAAGAGTTCTCGTTCGGCGAAGTCGACGAAGATCTTCGCGCGTACAAGATCCTCACGCACCAACACACGCCGGAAATTCTGCGCGCGCTCGGTCGGATGAGCGACGGCGTGCGCCTCACGTTCACCGCGCATCTCTTGCCGGTGCGTCGCGGCTTGATGGCGACGTGCTACGCGCGGCCACGCGCGGGGACGACGGCGTCGCACGTCGCGCAGTGCCTCGCCGACGCGTACGCGGGCAAGCCGTTCGTGCACGCGGTGCCACCCGAGCGCGCGACGCTCGCGCGCGTCGTCGGGACGAACCACGCGCGCGTCGGAGCGACGGCGGACGGCGACGTCGTGATCGCGATCGGCGCGATCGACAACCTTCTCAAGGGGGCCGCAGGCCAGGCCGTGCAAAACCTAAACTTGCTCTACGGGCTCGACGAGTCGCTCGGGCTCGCGCATCTCCAGCGGATGGCACCGTGAAGACGCCGATCGGATTTTCGTACGCGGGGATGAACTGCGGCATCAAGGCGGCGCGAAAGGATCTCGCGCTCGTCTTCAGCGAGCGGCCGTGCGTCGCCGCGGGGTGCTTCACCGTCAACAAGGCGCGCGCGCATCCCGTGAGCGATGCGATGGCGCGCCTCCCGTCGACGACGATTCGCGCGATCGTCGTGAACAGCGGCAACGCGAACGCGCTCGTCGGCCCCGAGGGCGATCGCGACGTGCGCGAGGTGTGCGCGGCGATCGGGCGCGCGCTCGGCGTCGACGGCGAGAGCGTCCTCGCGGCGTCGACGGGCGTCATCGGCGTGCGATTGCCCGTGAAGAAGCTGGTCGACGCGGCCGAGCCGCTCGCGCGCGCGCGTGGGTCCGCGATCCAGCTCGCGGCCGAAGCGATCCTCACGACCGACACGCGCGTGAAGCTCTCGGGCCGCACGATCAAGATCGGCGATCGCGACGTGTGCATCGCGGCGTTCGCGAAGGGCTCCGGGATGATCGCGCCCGAGCTCGCGACGATGCTCGCGTTCATCACGACCGACGCGGTCATCGCGCCCGACGTGCTCCAAGAAGCGCTCGGCGCGGCGATGGAGTCGAGCTTCAACAGCTTGACCGTCGACGACGACATGAGCACGAACGACGCCGTCTTCGCGCTCGCGAACGGCGCCGCCGGCAACGAAGCGATCGCCAGCGGCACGAGCGCGTTCCGCGATTTCGCCGAGGCCGTGCGCGTCATCTGCATCGATTTAGCGCGCGCGATCGCCGAGGACGGCGAGGGCGCGACCAAGCTCCTCGAGGTCAAGGTCAGCGGCGCGCCCGACGTCGCCATCGCGCGCGATCTCGCGAAGTCGATCGCCGGATCGAACCTGACGAAGGCGGCGATGTTCGGCGCGGATCCCAACTGGGGGCGCGTCCTCGCCGTCGTCGGTGCGCGCGCCGGATCGAAGAGCTGGGAGATCGATCCCATCCGCGCGACCGTGCGCATCCAAGCAACGAACGTCTACGAAGCCGGCGCCCCGACTTCGTTCGATCCGCTCGCCCTCCGCGCGAAGATGCGCCAGCCGCGGATCGACATCGAAGTCACGCTCGGAGAGAAAGGCGACGGCAGCGCCGTCGCGTGGGGCTGCGATCTCTCGTACGACTACGTGAAGATCAACGCCGACTACACGAGCCTCACCAGCGCGTCGGCCGACGGCACCGTCACGCGCGACGACCGTCTCACCAACTACAGCCCGGGCTTCAAACGCGCGCTCCTCGTCGAGGCGCTCTCGTACATCGCGAAGTTCTCGAACAAGCGCGCGGTCATCAAGTACGGCGGCGCCGCGATGGTGAAGGACTCGCTCAAGGCGAGCTTCGCGAACGACGTGAACCTCCTTCGCTACGCCGGCCTCTTGCCCATCGTCGTGCACGGCGGAGGACCCGAGATCACTCACACGCTCGAGAAGCTCGGCGGCGGGAAGAGCGAGTTCGTCGACGGAGTTCGCGTCACGGGCCGCGACGACGTCAAGGTCGTCGAGATGGTGCTCACCGGAAAGATCAACACCGAGCTCGTCTCGCTCTTGAACCAGTCGAGCACGCGCGCCGTCGGCGTCAGCGGCAAAGACGCAGGGACGCTCCGCGCGAAGAAGATCGCGACGGCAGAGGGTGGACGCGATCTCGGAATGGTGGGCGAAGTGACGAGCGTCGACACGGGTCTCCTCGAGACGCTCCTCGAAAAGAAATACGTCCCGGTCATCTCGCCCGTCGGGCTCGGCGAAGACGGCGAGGGCTACAACATCAACGCCGACGCCGCCGCGGCGGAGATCGCGATCGCCCTCAAGAGCGACAAGCTCATCTACTTGACCGACGTCGCCGGCATCCTCGAAAACGGCGAGCTCGTCAGCCAGATCACGGTGCGCGAGGTCAAAGAGAAGATCGCGAACGGAACGATTCGCGGCGGGATGGTCGCCAAGGTGAAGAGCGCGCTTCGCGCGATCGAAGGCGGCGTCGAGCACGTGCACATCATCGACGGCCGCGTGCCGCACTCCGTCGTCGCCGAGCTCTTCACCGACCACGGCGTCGGCACGATGATCAAACGCGACTGACGGCGGCGCGGGCAGAAGCTCGCGCTAATCTTGGAAGGGCATGCCTGTGCCGAGCGCTCCGCCGTACGAGGTCGTGCTGCCGTTCCCCGTCGCGCGGGCAAAGATCCCGACGACGATGAACTGGCGTTCCACGTGGGTCGTGTCGTCGATTCAGGCGTTGAAGGCGCGCGGGCATTTCGACAAGTACACGAAGCTCCTCGCGACGACGCACAGAGACGCGATCCTTCTCGCGGTCGCGGGGATGTGGCTGCCGATCGCCGTCGCGCGTGCGCACTACGAAGCGTGCGAGGCGCTCGGGCTGCCGCGCTCGGAGCAGGTCGAGATGGGGCTGGCGGTCGGCGAGCGCGCGCAGGGGACGTTGCTGCGAACGGCGACGCGCGTCGCGACGGGCTCGGGCGTGACGCCGTGGACGGTCGTGCCGCAGCTTCAGCGGCTCTGGGAGCGCGGCGCGGACGGCGGAGGAACGTCGGTGCTGAAGGTCGGACCCAAGGAAGCGATCGTCGAGACCATCGGCTGCGAGCTCTTCGACGTGCCGTACTTTCGGCACGCGTACGCGGGCGTCATCCTCGGGATCGTGAAGCTCCTCTGCACGCGCGCGTACGCGCACGACGAGACGGCGCCGCTCGCGCAGGGCGAATGCGCGCTGCGGTTGCAGTGGGCGTGACGATGACGGACCGCGCGGACCGAGATGGCGTGAGCTCAGGAAGGCGCGCGCTCGGCCATCGTGCGCTGCACGAGCATCAGGCGGTTGCGTGCCGAATGGATCTGCTGCCTGAGCGAGTCGGCGTCGCGCGCCAGATCGTCGAAGCTGGTCTCCTTCGCGGCGCGCGTGAGCTCGTCCGCTTCCGTGACGGCGTCGCCCATGCGATCGACGAGGGCAGTGATCGACGCGATGACCTCGCCCGGCGCAGCGCCGTCGCTCTTGTGCGCCGCGATCTCCGCGACGCTCGCGTTCATCGTCTTGGCGACGTCGCCGAGGCTCGCGTACCGCGCGAGCAGCGCGCGGAAGGCGGTCGCGCGCTCGCTGACGTGACGCGCGGCTTCCGCCATGCGGACGAGCGACGCTTCTTGTCGCAGGCGCGTGCCGTTCATCGCCTCCGACAGCGCACCCACGCTCTGCATGATGCGTTCGTGGCACGCGGCGGCCTCGGTGACGGCTCGCGCCGCGCGCCCGAGCGTCTTCTCGGACCCGATCGGCGTGCGGCCGACCTCGTCGGTGAGCTTCTCGTAGCGAGAGAGCTCCTCTTCGAGCTGCGTCGCAGCCTCGACCAGCGCCGAGCTCTCGGACGGGATCTTCGGCATCGTCACTGCCCTCCGCTCGCGCGCGCCGGCGTTCCCGCCCCGAGCGCGCAGATGCGCGCGACGAGCGCGACGAGCTTGTCGGGATCGATCGGCTTCGTGAGATGCGCTTGAAACCCGCGCTCGATGGCGCGCTCGCTGTCCTCGACGCGTGCATAGGCCGTGAGCGCGATCGCCGGGGTTTGCCCGCCGCGATCGGCCGGGAGACTCCGAATCTGGTGAATCAATGCGTAGCCGTCCATCTCGGGCATGCCGATGTCACTCACGATGACGTCCGGGCCCACTTCCCCGACCGCGCGCAGCCCCTCGACCGCAGAGCTCGCGCACGAGACCAGCGCGCCTTCGTCGGCCAGAACGCGCTCGATCAAGTTGCGGGCGTCCTCGTCGTCGTCGACGACGAGCACACGCAATCCGTCGAGCCGGATTGGACGCTCGAGGGCGACCGGTCTCGGACCGGGACGACTCGACCGGGTTCGCTCGAGCGGCGCGGGAACGCTCGAACGCGCGGGCAGCGTAATGGTGAACGTCGCGCCTTTCCCGTTGCCGTCGCTTTGCGCGTGGACGGTCCCCCCGTGCGCGTCGACGAGCTGCCTCACGATCGCGAGCCCGAGCCCGAGCCCGCCGTGACGACGCGTCGTCGAGCCGTCCGCTTGACGAAACCGCTCGAAGAGCGACGACAAGAACTGCGGGGGCACGCCTTGCCCCGTATCGGTGACGCGGATGACCACTTCCGATTCGTTGCGGCTCGCCTTGAGATGGACGGATCCGCCCGACGGCGTGAACTTGATCGCGTTCGAGAGGACGTTCCAGATGATCTGCTGAAGTCGATCGGCGTCGGCGCCGATGGTCGCGACGTCCTCGTCGACCTCGATGTCGAGCTTCACGCCCTTTGCGTCCGCCGCGGGTCGCACCGCCTGCGCGGCGCCGTCGACGGCGTCGGCGACCTTGACCGGCGCGATCTCGAGCCGAAGCTTGCCGCTGATGATCCGCCCGACGTCGAGCATGTCCTCGATGATTCGCATCTGCGCGCGCGCGTTGCGCTCGATCGTCGCGAGCGCGGCTTCGACTTCCGGGTTCTCGACCTTTCGGCGCGCGATGACCGCCCAACCGAGGATCGCGTTGAGCGGCGTGCGAAGCTCGTGCGACACGGTCGCGAGAAACTCGTCCTTGGCGTGATTGGCGATCTCCGCCTCTTTGCGCGCGGCCCGCTCGCTCTCGAGCAGCTCGGCGAGACGTCGCATGGCGTCGTCGCGCTCGCGCGTGCGCTCCCCCACCTGCCGCTCGCGAAGCCGCTCGCGCTGATGGAACAGATCGACGAACGCTCGGACGCGCGCGCGCAGCACGTCGACGTCGAACGGCTTCGTGATGTAGTCGGCCGCTCCCGAGGCGTAGCCGCGCCTGGCGTACTCCTCGTCCCGGTGAATCGCCGTGAGGAAGATGATCGGCAGCTCGCGCCCCTCGGGGGACGCGCGCAGGCGACGCGCGAGCTCGAAGCCGTCCATCGTCGGCATCTGAACGTCGAGCAGCGCGACCGCGAACGTCTCGTGCGCCAGATGACGGAGCGCCTCTTCGCCCGAGCTCGCCTCGACGAGCCGCACGTCGAGCGGCGTGAGCACCGCGCGCAATGCGAGCAGGTTGGCCGGCGTATCGTCGACCAAGAGAACGCTGGGCACTTGCGCGGTCACCTCGCTCGTCATGACATCAGCTTTCCGGGACCGACTCCACCGTCGCCAGCGGAGTCGGTTTCTTGTTCAGCCAGACGTGCAGAATGGCGAGGAGACGCTCGGGATCGACGGGCTTCGTCACGTACTCCGACGCGCCCGCCTCCAATGCCTTTTCGCGATCGCCTTTCATCGCCTTCGCGGTGAGCGAAATGATCGGCAACGAGCGGAACGACTCGATGCCTCGTATGACGCGCGTGGCGGAGATTCCGTCCATCTCCGGCATCATCGTATCCATCAGCACCGCATCGACGTGCCGATTCTTGCGGAGCATCTCGACGGCGATTTTTCCGTTGGACGCGTGGAGCACGTCCATGTCGCGCGCCTTGAGCACCGTCTCGATCGCGAAGACGTTTCGTCCGTCGTCGTCGACGATCAACACCGTCTTGCCCGAGAAGTCGGCGTCGACGGGGAGCGGCGGGGCGGGGTTCTCGCCGACGACCTCGCCCGATCGCTCTTCGCGCGCGAGTGCTTCGGCGCCCGCGTACCGCGCCGGCATGTAGAGCGTGAAGGTGCTCCCGTTGTCGGGGGCGCTGACGACGTCGATCGCGCCGCCGAGCAGACGCGCGATCTCGCGGCTGATCGTGAGCCCGAGCCCCGTGCCGCCGTACTTGCGGCTCGTCGTGCCGTCTGCCTGCTGGAACGCCTCGAAGATGAGCTTCTGCTTGTCGGCAGGGATGCCGATGCCGGTGTCGCGAACCGAGAAGCTGATCGCGTCCTCGCCGCGCTCGCGCGGTGCGCGCTCGATCGACAACGTGACCGATCCCTTGGCGGTGAACTTGAACGCGTTCGACAGCAGGTTCTTCAGGATTTGCTGCAAGCGAAGGGCGTCGCTGTAGATGTTCGACGGAAGGTCGTTGTCCATTCGGATGTCGAACGCGAGCCCCTTCTGATCGGCGACGTGACGGAACGTCTGCTCGAGGTAATCGCGGACCTCGAAGATCGGGAACATGCGCGGGTCGATCGGCATCCTCCCCGCCTCGACCTTGGACAAATCGAGGATTTCGTTGATGAGCTGGAGGAGATCGTTCCCCGACGTGAAGACGGTCTGGGCGAACTTCACCTGCTCGCCGGTGAGGTTGCCGCCGCGGTTTTCGGCGAGCGTCCGCGAGAGAATGAGCAAGCTGTTGAGCGGCGTCCGAAGCTCGTGCGACATGTTCGCGAGGAACTCGGATTTGTACTTCGAGATGAGCTGAAGCTGCTCCGCCTTCTCTTCGAGGCTGCGGCTCGCGAGCTCGACCTCCTGGTTTTTCACTTCGAGGAGCTTCGCCTTCTCGTTCAGCTCCGTCGCCTGCGCGCCGAGCTCTGCGTTCGACTTCTTGAGCTGCTGGAGGAGCTCCTCCGTCCTCATGCTCGACGAGATCATGTTCAAGATGACGCCGACGCTATCCATCAGCTGATCGAGGAACGTGAGATCGTTCGCGGTGAACACGCGGAAGGACGCAAGCTCGATGACCGCCTTCGTCTCGCCCTCGAAGAGCACCGGGAGCACGACGACATGGCGCGGCGGCGCCTCGCCCATACCGGTCGCGATGTAGATGAAGTTCTCCGGGACGTCCTTCAAGAGAATGCGCTTCTTCTCGAACGCGCACTGACCGATGAGGCTCTCCTTCATCTTGTAGAAGCCCGCGAGGGTCTTCCGTCCGCCGAAGCCGTAGCTCGCGATGAGGTGAAGCGACGGATCTTCCTCCGCGTCCATCATGTAGAACGCGCCGTGCTGCGCTTCGACGAGCGGCGTCAGCTCGGACACGATGAGCTGCGCGACCGACGTGATGCTGCGCTGCCCCTGCATCATCCCGGAGAAGCGCGCGAGGTTCGTCTTCAGCCAGTCTTGCTCTTGGTTCTTGTGCGTCGTGTCCTTCAGGTTGCCGATCATCTGGTTGATGTTGTCTTTGAGCGCGGCGACCTCGCCCTGCGCTTCGACCGTGATCGACCGCGTGAGATCGCCCTTCGCGACGGCCGTGGACACTTCCGCGATCGCGCGCACCTGCGACGTGAGGTTTCCTGCGAGCTGATTGACGTTGTCCGTGAGATCGCGCCACGTTCCTGCGGCACGCGGCACCTTCGCCTGTCCGCCGAGCTTCCCTTCGATTCCGACTTCGCGCGCGACGGTCGTGACCTGATCCGCGAACGTGCGGAGCGTGTCGGTCATGCTGTTGATCGTCGTCGCGAGCGCCGCGACCTCGCCCTTCGCTTCGAGGACGAACTTCTGACCGAGATCGCCGTCGGCGACCGCCGTGATGACGCGCACGAGACCGCGCACCTGCTGCGTGAGGTTCGACGCCATGACGTTGACGTTGTCGGTCAGGTCTTTCCAAACGCCGGACGCGCCCGGCACGTTCGCCTGCCCGCCGAGCTTCCCTTCGATGCCGACGTCGCGCGCGACCTCGGTGACCTGCGCCGCGAAGATGCGCAGCGTGTCCGTCATGTTGTTGATCGTCTCGGCGAGCGCCGCGACCTCGCCCTTCGCTTCGAGGACGAACTTCTGGCTCAAGTCGCCGTTCGCGACCGCGGTGACGACCTTGACGATGCCGCGCACCTGCTTCGTGAGGTTCGACGCCATGATGTTGACGTTGTCGGTCAGATCCTTCCACGTGCCCGACACGCCTTTGACCTCGGCCTGCCCGCCGAGCTTCCCTTCGGTGCCGACTTCTTTCGCGACGCGCGTGACCTCGGCCGCGAACGAGTTGAGCTGATCGACCATCTTGTTGATGACGTCTT
>JAYVXB010000009.1:0-9214 GCA_043785585.1 Deltaproteobacteria bacterium
AGCGTCGCGAGCAGACGCTGCGCGACTTTCTCGCGAACACCACGCACGACGTCATGACGCCGCTCACGGTGCTGCAGGGACACCTCGCGAGCCTTCGTCAGGCGGCGAGCGACGGCACGCCGGTCGATCGCGTCGCGGTGGACGCCGCGATCCGCGAGGCGAGCTACATGGCCGCCCTCGTCCACAACCTGGGCGTCGCGGCCCGTCTCGAGGCGGGGGAGCCGCACTTCGTTCGCTCGCCGGTCGACGTTGGCCGCATGGTCGAGCGTTGCGTCGATCGGCATCGACCGATCGCGCGTCAAAACGAGGTCGAGATCGAGTGCGCCGTCCCCGAGCGCGCCATCGCTCTATCCGGCGACGAGACGTTTCTCGAGCAAGCGATGAGCAACGTCGTGTTCAACGCGATTCGACACAACCGCGCCGGTGGTCACGTCGCCGTCGTCGTCAGCGAGCTCGACGGCGATCGTTTTCGTGTGCGCGTGGTCGACGATGGACCGGGAATGCCCGACGACGATCTCGCGCGACTCAACGCCTCCGACCAAAACGATCCATCGCGCACGCGTCGTCGCGACGGCCACGGTCTCGGCCTGGCCATCACGCGTCGGGTGGCTCGGCTCCACGGACTGACGCTCGCGTTCGCGCGCTCGGAAGCCGGCGGCGTGCAGGTGGACTTCGAGGGGACGACGGCGCGAAGCTCTGCGAGCGCTATGCTTCGCGCGCCATGAGCCTCGACGACCTGAGAAAGAGCATCGATTCGATCGACGACGAGATCCTCCTTTTGCTGGACAAGCGCGCGACCGTCGTCGGCGACGTCGCGCGCGCGAAGAAGGCGGCGCAGACGCCCACGTACGATCCCGAGCGCGAGCGCCAAGTGCTCGATCGGCTCGCGTCACGCGCGGGAGGGCGCTTTCCGCGCGAGGCGATCCGCGCCGTGTACCGCGAGGTGATGAGCGCGTGCCTCGCGCTGCAAGAGCCGGTGAGCGTCGCGTTCCTCGGACCAGCGGGGACGTTCACGCACGCTGCGACGCGACAGCTCTTCGGGCTCGCGGCGCGCTACAGCGAGGCCGCGACGATCGAGGGCGTCTTCGATGCCGTGCGCCGCGGCGACGCGAAGTACGGCGTCGCACCGATCGAGAACTCGACGGAGGGATCGGTCACGCAAGCGGTCGACGCGCTCATCGAGGGCGGCGTCTTCATTCGTCGCGAGCTCGTCCTCGAGGTGTCGCACTGCCTCCTCTCGTCGGCGGTGGGGCTCGCGTCGATTTCGCGCGTGTATTCCAAGGCCGAGGCGCTCGGGCAGTGCCGCGAGTGGCTCGCGAAGAACCTGTCGAACGCGCAGCTCGTTCACACGCCGTCGACCGCGGCGGCAGCGCGCGAAGCATCGAGCGATCCGGCGGGCGCGGCGATCGCGAGCGCGCTCGCGTCGGAGCTCTATGCGCTGCCGATCGTGCGCGAGCGGATTCAGGATCGCGAAGGGAACGCGACGCGCTTCGTGATGGTCGGAGCGGAGGACGCGCCGCGCACCGGACGCGACAAGACGACGCTCGTCTTCTCGGTGCGCGACGGACGCGGCGCGCTGCGGCGCGTGCTCCATCTCTTCGACGCCGAGGAGATCAACCTCACGAGGATCGAGTCGCGACCGAGCAGGCAAAAGGCGTGGGACTACGTCTTTCTCGTCGACCTCGAAGGTCATCGCGACGACGAGAACGTGAAGCGCGCGCTCGACGCGCTCGGAACGAAATGCCCGATGGTGAAGATGCTCGGGAGCTATCCGCGGTACGTCGCGGCGTGAAGCGCTAGCCGCCGTCCGCGACCTCTCCCGCCTGCGCGACGAGCCACTCGATCGCTTCGCGCATGATGTCGTCGATGTTCGCGGAGTAGTAGTGCCCCGCGCCCGGCATCACCCACAGCTTGGCCGGGAACTTCTGCGCCGTCAGCGCCGCGACCGTCGCGCGTTCGCCGTGGACCTCGCCCCCCTTCTCGCCCGCGATCATCGCGACCGCACGCACGCCCGCCTTTCGAAGGTTCGTCGCCGTCAGCCCCGCGTTCGCCTCGTTGAGGAGCAAGTACGGCCAACGTCCCGGATGCATCTTCGCGATCTCGGGCGCCGCGAACCCACCGCGCGAGAACCCGGTCAGCACCGCACCGTCGCGCGTGATCTCTCCGGGATACGCGTCCATCACGGTCGCGATCGCCTTTTCCAAGTCTTCATCCATCTTCGCGAACGACTCGGTCCACGTCGGCGCGTTGTACATCCCCGGACCGCAGCTCGCGTTCCCCGTCGGGCAAACCAGGAAGCCTCGCTGCGACGCCGCGTTCGCCCAGTAGCCACACGCATACCCGGGCGGATTGCACATGCCGTGCAGGTTCGCCAAAAGACGTTGCGGCGTAGCGCGCGACGACGGCACGACGAAGAAGACGTTCCGCTTGTCGAGGAACGGAAGCTCGTACGGCCCGATCGCACGCGGCCCCTCGGCCGACGCGCTCGCGCTCGCCGTCGCACTCCCGCTCACGCGCGCCGTCGCGTTCGCATTCGCGCTGGCACGCGCCCCCGCATCCGGCGCGACGTCCGTCACGATCGCGCTCGACGGCGCCCCCGACGTCGACGTCGTCGGCGTGCGCTTGCAGGCCCCCATCATCAACGGCCCGACCGCGACCAGAGCACCGACGACGAGCGCGCGCCTCACAGCTTCACGCTGGCAGAGGCCGGAGGTCCGTGAGCTTCTCGATGAGCATGGGTGCTTCTTCGGACGGCTATCGGCTGAGCGGTTGAGCGGCCGCGGTCTCGCGAACGACCTTTCGAATCGCGCGCATCAAGTCGTCGAGCGGGAACGGCTTCTCGAGGCAAGGGTTCTCGATCGTGCTCACGAACGTCGACGCGCGCGGCGTGAAGGCGCCGCCGGTCATGAAAATCATTCGCTTCTGCATCCCGGGCCGCGCGAGCTTAATCACCTCGAAGACGTCCATGCCGGTGAGATCGCCCATCATCAGATCGCACAAGATGGCGTCGAAGTACGTGTCCGCCTTGCCGAGCTGATCGATCGCCTCGCGTCCGCTCGAGACGATCGTGACCTCGTGCTCCGACAAGAGGTGGCGCAGCGTGATCGCCACGCGCGGCTCGTCGTCGACGATGAGGAGGCGGTAGCGCGGCTCGGACGTCGGCGGCGCAGACGGCTGCGGTTCCGATGAGCTCGGCTGGTCGTTCGATGCAGGGAGCGTAACGCGCACGCGGGTTCCTTTTCCGACTTCGCTGTCGACGGCGATGGTACCGCCAGCCGAGGTCACGAGGGTCTGGCAAATCGCGAGGCCGAGACCGGTGCCGGCGCCCGCGGGCTTCGTCGTGAAGAACGGCTCGAACACGTGGCGCAGAACGTCCGGCGGAATGCCGACGCCGGTGTCGCGGATCTCGACGACGACCGCCGATGGCGTTTCGAAGCGCGTCGTCACGCGCACCTCGTGACGCTCGGCGTTTCCTTCGGGGATCGCTTGCGCCGCGTTGACGAGCAGATTGAGGAACACCTGCCCGAGACGCGCCTCGCTCCCGTGGACGGCTGGCGTGTCGCCATAGTCTTTCACCACGCGCGCGCGATGACGGATCTCGTTCCATGCGATGCCTAGGCTCGACTCGAGGACCTTGCGCACGTCGATCGCGCGCTTCGCGTCGTCGTCGCGCTTCGAGAAGAGCTTCAAGTCGCGGACGATACCGCGCACGCGCTCGGCGCCGTCGCGCGCGTCGGCGAGGAGGCGGCGCGCCTCGACCGCGCTCTGGGCGTCGACGTCGCCCTTGAGCAGCGCGTCGAGCAGATCGAGGTTGCCGACGACGTACGCCAAGGGGTTGTTGATCTCGTGGCCGACGGCGGCGGCGAGGCGCCCGACCGATGCGAGCCGGTCCGCGGCGCGGAGCTCGTCTTCGAGGCGCCGACGCTCGGTCATGTCGCGCGCGTGCGCGAGCGTCGCGGGAACGCCGTCGAAGTGGATCGGCAGGCCGATGACCTCGACGTAAACGACTTCCCCGCTGCGTCCGATGAGGCGCTCGACGAGCGGCGGCGCAGGCTCGCCCGTCGTCACGCTCTGGCTTACTTGCTCGAGCACCATCGCGCGATCTTCGGGGTGCACGAAATCGAGCAGCGGACGACCGACGCACTCGCTCGCGCTCCCAAATCCGAGCATCGAGAAGAACTTCGGGTTGACGAAGACGACTTTGCCGTCGCGATGGACGAGGATCCCATCGGGTGCGCGCTCGATCAATCCGCGAAAGTTCGCCTCGGAACGACGGACATCGGTGGTGTCCGTGAACGACACGACGACCGCTTCGGGCGGCGCGTCCGCGCGGACGTCGAGAGGCTGCGAGCTCACGCTGAGCCATGTGGTCTCGCCGCTCTCCGTGTCGCGAAGCCCGACGACGACGTCGCTCACCGGCTTGCCCGTGGCGAGCGTCACGTACGCAGGCAGCTCGGTCTCCGGGAACGTCGTGCCGTCGGCCCGCACGACGGGGCGCGTGTCGTCGCGCAGCGTGCGCCCCATGAGCCGCTCGACGGGGCGATCGAGGATTCGCGCCGCGCTAGCGTTGCACGTGAGGATCCGACCCTGCGCATCGAGGACGAGCACCCCCTCCTGCATTGCCGCGAGGACGGAGCGGTAGCGATCCTCGCTCTCGCGAAGCTCGCTCGTCAGATCCGCGATGAGCGCGCGATCGCGCGCCGCGTGCTCGACGACCGTCAGGCGAAGATCGATCGATTCGTCCGACGGGGCGAACGTATCGACGCCGGCGCGGAGCAAGCGCTCGAGCTCCGCGGGCGACGGATCGCCGACGAACATCGTCATCGGCGTGCGGCCGCGCGCCGTCGACAGGAGCGTTCGACAGAGCGCCTCGGCCTGATCGGGCGACGCCGCGACGAGCAGCAGATCGACCTTCTCACCGAGGCGCGCGTCGGCGATCTCCGCACGCGTCACCGCATGCCCACGCGCAGTGAGCCGCGACGCGAGCGCGGCCGCCCGATCGCCGCCCGCCGCGACGAGGAGTGTCTTCATCGTGACACGAGTATACGCCTTCGGGAGCGTAGCCTCTGATCCACGAGCCTGGCGCGTCGCTCTTCGTCTGCTCGTCACGCTTCGGGTCTATCCTCGGTTCCGATGCCGCCCGATCCGCCGCCGTCGAGCCGTCCGCCCGCGGCGCCGACGCGGTTTGGCGCGCTCCTGCAGATCGTGTCGCTCGATCGGTCTCCGCTGGCGTTTCAGATGGTTGGCAAGATGCTGCTGCACGCCGCGTTGGTCGGCGCCGCAGCCGGCCTCGTCGGCACGGCGTTCGTCGCGGGCGTCGAGATCTTCCAGCACTGGGCGCTCGAAGAGGGCGGCGGCTACGTGCCGCTCCGCGCCGCTGGCGAAGGGCTCGTCGACACCGGAGTGCACTCCGAGTTCCGCCCGTGGATCCTCTTCTTCATTCCGGCGATCGGCGCGCTCTTCGCCGGCATCCTCTCTGCGCGATTCGCGCCGGAGACGCTGGGCGGCGGCACGGACGCGACCATCGACGCGTTTCACAACAAGAAGGGCGTCGTTCGCAAGCGCGTGACGATCATCAAGGCGCTCGCGTCGATCCTCACGCTCGGCTCGGGCGGGTCGGGCGGGCGCGAGGGGCCGACGATGCAGATGGGCGGCGCGATCGGATCGGCCGTCGGCGGTTTCTTGCGCGTCACGGAGCGCGAGCGTCGCATCTTGCTCGTCGCAGGGATGGCGGCCGGCATGGCGGCGGTCTTTCGAACTCCGCTCGGCGCCGCGCTCCTCGCCGTCGAGATCCTCCACCGCGACGATTTCGAAACCGACGCGCTCGTGCCCTCGGTCCTCGCGAGCGTCGTCTCGTACTCGGTGTTCATCTCGTTCTTCGGCGAGTCGACGCTCTTCGCGCACGCGATCCGCTACCCGTTCAAGCCTTCGCACCTCCCGCTCTACGCGCTCATGGCGGTCGTCGTCTCGCTCATCGCGGTCGGGTTCCTCGGGACGATGGAGTTCGTGCGCGACTTCTTCAAGCGGTTGAAGGTCCCCGCGTGGTGCAGGCCCGCGATCGGAGGGCTCGCGCTCGGACTCTTCGCGACGCCGATCATCGTCATGATGGGGCCACGCATCGGCCAAGTCGGACAAGGGCTCGGCATCCTCGGTGGCGGATACGGCGCGGCGCAGCTGGCGATCACGAGCGCGCCGTGGTTTCCCGAAGGCTGGCGCGGCGTCCAGCTCCTCGTCTTGCTCGGCGGCGTGAAGATCTTCGCGACGTCGCTCACCGTCGGCAGCGGCGGAAGCGCCGGCGACTTCGGTCCGTCGCTCGTCATCGGCGGCGTCTTCGGTGGCGCGTTCGGTCGCGCGGCGCAGCTGCTCGTCGATGCGCGGATCGATCCCGGCGCGTTCGCGCTCGTCGGCATGGGCACGCTCTACGGCGGCCTCGCACACGTCCCGATCGCCGCGCTCGTCATGACGTGCGAGCTCGCCGGCAGCTACGATCTCCTCGTACCGCTCATGCTCGCGGAGGGGATCGCGTTCCTCGCGTTGCGCCACCGCTCGCTCTACAAATCGCAAGTCGCGACGAAGCGCGACTCGCCCGCGCACCGCGAGGACTTGATCTTCGACGTGCTCCGCGGCGTGCGCGTCGCCGACGTCGTCGTGCGCGATCGTCCGTACGCGACCTTGTCGGCGAAGATGACGGCGAAGGAAGTCATCGATCGCGTCGCGAGCAACGCTTGGCAGGACGCGTTCCCGGTGTTGTCCGCGGATGGGACGGTCGTCGGCGTCGTGACGTCGGAGATCCTGCGCACGATGGCGGCCGATCCGGACGTCGGCGCGGTGACGATCGCGCACGACATGATGGTGGCGCCGTCTTCGGTGCTCGACACCGACGATCTGCACACCGCGCTCGACCGAATCTTGAAGCACGGCGTGCGCGAGCTGCTCGTCCTCGACGAATCCGGGCGCATCGTCGGCTTCCTCGACGAAGCCGAGATCACCCGCGTCTACCACGCCGCGACGGAGCCGACTCCGGAGCGGTAGCTATCCGACAAAAGCGCGCGCGACCGTAGGTACGACTGGCTCGACCCTCCGGATGATGCGAGTGTTGATTCACCGGGGGGCACCGGAGGCTAGTGGCCAAACAGCGTTTGCGAGTGCTCGTGGTCGACGACGATGGCGTGCTCCGCAACGCGATCGCGCGCATGCTCATGGCTGCGTCGTTCGTCGTCGAAAAGGCCGCCGACGGCGCCGAGATGCTCGATCGGGTCAAGGCCGGCGAGACGTTCGACTTCATTCTGATGGACCTCGAGATGCCTCGGATGAACGGCCGCGTCGCGCTCGCGCAGCTCGAACAGATCGCACCCGAGCTCGCGAAACGCACGCTCATCATGACGGGCGGGTCGAACGTCCTCGCGCTGCAGGCGTGGATCGAGTCGCTCGGTCCGGGAAAGGTGCTCTTCAAGCCGTTCTCGACTCGCCTCCTCGAAGAGATGCTGGCGGAGCTCGTCGCGTAAGAGGCGTACGAGGCGACGGCGGGAGATGGATCGCGCGTGGGGCATTCGCGTGGGCCACGAGCGATCCAGGCGCAGGGGTGTGGACGCACTGCCACCGCAGTTTTTTGGTGTGACGGGAATCGGTACGAGCCCTGCATTCACCCGAGGGAGCCGCACTCTCCACCGAGGTTTGCCAGTGAAGCCCTCCCGACTCGACGACACGACGCGCATCGACACCCGCTCCCATCTGGCCGTCCCGCGAACGACGCTGCGCCCTCCGCCCGTCCAGGACGACGAAGGCGCGACACGCGTGTACACGGTGCCGGTGAAGGTCGAAGCGGCGCCGCCGTCGAGCCGTCCGCGAAACAGCTTCCCCGAGCCGCCGCGCGATCGCCCGCGCGTGTTCGCGCGTGAGGCGCAGATGGACGTCACGACGCTGCGACCGTCGCGAACCGACGAGCGGACGGAGCTGCGCCCGCAGATGTCTTCGGACGCGCCGCCGCCCATGCCGTCGCGTCCGTCGATCGCGCCGTCGACGTACTCGGTGCCCGCGCCCGAGGTGAGCGTCGATCTTCCTGCCGTCGTCACGGCGTCGCGCACGCGCATCGCCGCGATCGCCGCGGTGGCGACCGCTGCGCCGTTCGCGCTCGTGCTCGCGCTCCTCGGCTCCGTGGATCGACCGATCGCGAACGCGATGGCGGCGACGCAGCCGGCGGTCGCGCAAGCGTCGGCGTTCCTCGCAGAGATCACTCCGCCGGTGCTCGCGCCGGTCGCCGAGCCGGCGGCCGTCGTCACGAGCGCGAAGCGCTTTCCTTCGATCGCACCGCTGACGCCTGCCGTCGCGCCGCCGCCGCGTCCGCCGAACCCGACCGCGGTCGCTGCTGCGCCCCCCGCGCCGCGCCCGACCGCGTACGCATACGCCGCTGCGCCCTCGCCGCGTCCCGCCGCGCCCACGTCGCGCCCCGCCGCGCCGAAGGCGAAAGCCCCCGGATCTGTCACCGAGCTCCCGGACGCGCAAGCCGCCGACGCTCTCGCGCGCGCGCAGCTCGAGGCGGCGCTCCGCTAGCTCCATCCTGCGCCATAGCTCGTGGCGCGGGGACGACGAGGAGACGATGCCCACGATCCGCGTCGAGACTTGGATCGCCGCCCCCGCAGAGGTCTGCTTCGACCTCGCGCGAAGCGTCGAAGCGCACGTCGGATCGACGTCGAAGACCGGCGAGCGTGCGGTCGCCGGCGTCACGTCGGGGCTCCTCGGTCTCGGCGACACGGTCACGTGGCAGGCGCGTCATCTCGGGATCGAGCAGCGCCTGACGTCGAAGATGACGCGCGTCGAGCGGCCGCGCATCTTCGAGGACCAGATGGTGAGCGGCGCGTTCGATTCGTTCACGCATCTCCACGAGTTCGAGGATGTGCGCGGCGGCACCCTGATGATCGACACGTTCGTCTATCGCTCGCCGCTCGGACCGCTCGGCAGGATCGCGGACTTTATCTTCCTCGAGCAGTACATGCGACGCTTGCTGACCGAGCGCGCGGAGTACCTGAAGCGCGCGGCGGAAGAATCCTGAATCAGGCGTGGTACGAGCGAGGAATGGAAGACGAACGCCAGCTTCGGATCGATCTCGCCGCCTGTTACAGGCTCGTCGCGCACTTCGGCTGGGACGACATCGTCTTCACGCACATCTCGGCGCGCGTCCCCGGCCCGGAGCATCACTTCCTCATCAATCCGTACG
>JAYVXB010000010.1:0-9201 GCA_043785585.1 Deltaproteobacteria bacterium
CGCGCCTTCGACTCCTCTACGGGAGCGCACGGGCAGTACATCTTGCCGTGATCGTCGAGGTTCTGCGCGAGGCCGACGATGACGTTCTCGACGACGTCGGCCTCCGGATACAACGCGTACGAGCCCTTCGCGACGTACGTCGCGACGAACTTTCGCACCTTCGAGAGCGACTCGAGCGTCGGTCCTTGCGGTCCAGACGGAGGGTCGCCGAGCGGCTTCAGGGCTTCTCGCGCGGCGGCGCCGCATCGAGCTTCGCGCGCTTGCGACGGCGACGCGCGGCCTCGGCCTGCTTCTTCCGGCGCTTGACGCTCGGCTTCATGTAGTGGCGGCGCATCTTCAGCTCGCGGAGCACGCCCTCCGAGGCGAGCTTGCGCTTGAGCATCTTGATGGCGCGCTCGATCCCGCGGTCGCTGACAACGACCTCGAGCGGCTTGCACTGAATCGCATCACTGGGCATCCGAAATCTCCGATGGGGCCCGGCTGGCAACGATGGCCAAGCGGGCGGCGGTGTTTAACACGAGAAGCGCACGCGCGCCAAGCCCGTTCGGTCGCAGGGGTTTTACGCCGACGCCGAGGTCTGCGCCGACTTCGCTCCGCGCTTGCCCTTCTTCGCCGCCGCCTTGCCGCGCCCACGCTTGCCGCCTGCTGCCTTGGCCGCGGGCTTCGTCGCCTTGGCCGCGGGCTTCGTCGCCGGCGTTACCGCCGCCTTCGCGACGCCCGCCGCGCCACGAGCGAAGTACGTCGTCGCGCGCTTCTTGCCCGTCTTCACGATGCGACGCGCCTGCAGCGCCTCGGCGAGCGGACGCGGAAGCTCCTTGGACTCGAGGCTGAGCGCATCGCGAATCTGCTCTGCGCGGAGCCCCGACGGCTTCGACTCGAGCACCGAAACGATGCGACCGACGAGCGCCGTGATGTCACCGGCCGAGCGACGCTCGAGGCGTCCACCCTTGCGCTTGGCTTTGCCCGTCGGCGCAGCAGTCGCCGCAGCCGCGGTCGAAACACGCGCCGCCTTTGCCACCTTGGCCGCCGCACGCGGCGCGTTTCGCCCCGCACCGCCGCCGCCGTGGGTCTCTGCCAGAATCTCGTCGAGCGACATCTGCCGAATGGCGTCGAGGATGCTCGAGGCGAACGAAGCGGCGAGGTCGGCGATGGTGTTGCGTAGCGAAGTCGTCATATTGGCAAAATCTCCTTTTGGCGGCGGGAGCAAACACCTCCCCGGCCGCGCGGGTCAAGTGGATATGAAGTGCCTAGTCACGAAATTGGCAATCAGTCACGTAAAGTCGCGTGTGTGTTTTGGGCCCCGCTCTCCAAAACGGAATCCGTACCGAAGGAGGGACTCGAACCCTCACGCCCTTTCGGACGGCGGATTTTGAATCCGCTGCGTCTGCCATTCCGCCACTTCGGCTTGCTGACGCAGCAGATCCGCCGTTCTGGGGTGGTCCGCTGCGGCTGCTTCGCGAAGCTCTGGTAGCACATCGAGCAGCGGAAGGGGCTCGCCGATCTCGAGCTCCGCCTGCGCGCGCGCCCGCCACTTGTACCGATAGAGCATCGTCTCGTAGGTGCCGCTGATGGCGAGTACGACGCCGTCCTTCGCGTGGACGATGGTGTGCGGGAACGGAGAATCCTTGCTCGCGTAACGGGAGGTTCGGCCGCGTGGACCTGCACGAGCCGCTCGCGCGTGCTCACTGCAACGTCGCCACGGCCTCGAAGGGCTGGAAAGATTGCAGTCGGGCGGCGTCGTCCGATCGGGGGACAGAGCTCCTCCTCGCTTCTTCCTCCAACGTGCGGCATTTCGCTGGGGAACATCTTGAGAGTCGCTCGTTACAGAGGTGGAGCCCACCCCATCGAACTGTTGCTCGCCCACCCGTCGTCGCAAACTGCACCGCGCCCGCGCGCCGTGCGCTCCGGAGTTTCGCCTACTTTCGAGGCGGCGCTACGCGAGCACTACGGCGCGCTCGTCAACGTGGCGACGCGCCTCGCGCGCGACTCGGCGGACGCGCACGACCTCGTGCAAGACACGGTCGAACGCGCGCTTCGGGGCTTCGATTCTCTGCGACCGGAAAGCAACGTGCGCGCCTGGCTATTCACCATACTCCGCAACGCGTTCCTCGATCGCTGCCGCAAGCGAGCGGCGCTCGGCACGCCCGAGCAGATCGACGAGGAGCAAATCGCCGCAGCGCCGCCCGAGGAAGCGGAGCCGCCGGCATGGGCGAGTGTGACCGCCGAGCAGCTACGCGAAGCGATCGCCCAGCTCGGTGAAGAGTTTCGAACGGTTTACGTGCTGCACGCGATCGAGGACGCGTCGTATCTCGAGATCGCAGAGCGCCTGGGCATCCCGCCGCGCACGGTGGGCACGCGGCTCCTTCGCGCGCGCCGCAAGCTGCGCGACATCCTGACCGCGACCGTGAACGGAGGAGCAGAATGAGCCTCTGTGAACGATTGGGCGCGCTCGTGGATGGCGAGCTGTCGCAAGAGGAAGCGGACGCGATGCACGCGCACCTCGCGACATGCAAAGGCTGCGGCGAACGCTTGCAAGAGCTCCTCATGCTCGAGGCGCTCGTGAGCACGCACGTGGGTGCGCTCGAAGTCGACGCTCCCCGGGCGCCGCCCACGTCGCCGTCACCGTTGAAGCGAGCCCCGAGCGAGCGCCGTTCGCGAACGGGAACCGTGATCGCGCTCGGCACCGCGACGGTGCTCGCCGCCGCGGCCGGGTGGGCGGTCGTCGCGAGCAAAAGACCCGTGAGTCCGACGGAGGAAGCGCCCATCGTGCTCGCGCAAGGGCCGACGCGGAACCTCGAGGTTCGCTTCGCGCATCCCGCGGCGGCGAAGCATGCGCCTTACGACGTCGCGCGCGGCGACGAGAAGCCGGCGGGCGTTCCGTTCGACGTGCTGGCGACCATGGAAAAGCGCGGCGACGTGCACGGCGTCGCGGTAGGCATGTTGCTCGGCGGCGAGCGCGATCGCGCCGGAACGTATTTCGATCGCGCGCCCGCGTCGCCCGACACCGACGCCGATCGCGCGGCGCTCGCGATCGTCCAGGGAAAGCCGGAGCGCGCGCTCGAGCTCGCCGATCGCGCGCTCGAAGCACGCGCGGATCACCCGGTGGCGCTGTTCAATCGAGCGCTCGCGCTGCGTGACGTGGGTGCGCCGCTCGCGGCGGCCGCGGCGTTCGAGCGCGTGGCGTTGCTCGAGGAAGGCGGATGGAGCGACGAGGCCACGGCGCGCGCCCGCGCACTCCGTGCAGAGTACAAACAACGCGAGACGACGTGGCGGGCGGCGAAGACGTCGCTGCGCGCGATGGTGGCTGGCGGCGCGCTGCCCGACGACGCCCTCGTTCGCGCGCAGCCCGACCTCGTGCGCCACTTCGTCTACGAAACTCTCCGCCACGCCACGCCGGAGCGCGCGAGTGCCCTTTCGCCGCTCGCGAAGACGCTCGGCGACGCTGCCCTCGGCAAGCGCATCGACGCGATCGCGCGGCGCGCGCATGCCGCCGAGCTCGCGAAGATGGACGACGAGTGGCTGCGGCTCGACGGCGAGATCGCGGCTGCGGCGGCGAGCGGCGCCCGCGGCGACGTGGGTGACGCCGAGCGCAGGCTGCGCGAGGCGATCGCTCGGGCGGAGCGCTTCGACTATCTGCGCGTGCGCCTCGAGCTCGCGCTAGCGCGGTTGCTCGTCGAGCAGCACCGCACCGTCGAAGCGGAGAAGCTCATCGTCGTCGGCCTCGAGCACGCGCGCGCGCACGCGGCCGATCAGGAGTACCACTTCGTCTTCTTGCTCGCCGACGCGGCGCGCCTTCGCGGCGGCGTCGCTCGACTGCGTGCGCATCTCGAAGACGGCATCGAGCGCGCACCCGACGCGTGCCTCGGACGTCGCTTCGCGCACGAGCTCCTCGCCGAAGCGCGCATGCTCATGCTCGATCCGACGGGCGCGCGGCGTGAGCTCGATCTCGCCCCGCGCTGCGACGCGCCCATGACGATGGCCCGCGCGGACACGCTCGCGAACCTCGCGCGCGTCGGCGCGGCCGGGCCCGAGTTCGATTCCTTCTCCGAGGAGCTCGCGCGCGCACGAGCAAAGCTCACGCCCGGGGAATCGGCGTTCGCCGACGTCGTCGAAGGTCGCGCGACGATGCCGCGCGATCGCGCCGCGGGCATGACGCTCGTGAACCGCGGGCTCGCGTCGGCGCTTCGCCTGCCCGCGGGCGACGCGATCGCGATGCGCGCGCGTTCGTATGCGCATCTCACGATCGCCGTCGAGGAGGCGCGCACGAACGCGGCGCTGTCGTCGCTCGTGCACATCGGCGCGTCGGTCGCGGAGACGGCGAACGAGGGGGCGCTCGGTGAAGGCTGCGTGCTCGGTGTCGCGATGGATGACGAGCGCTCGATCGCGGTGACGCGCGATGCGTCGGGCGCGATGGCCGCAGACGTGCTCACGCGCACGAAGGCGGCGCCGTCTCCCGAGGATCTCGTGCCGAGCGCCGTGCGCGATCGCCTCGCGTCGTGCGCGCACGTGAGCGTCGTCGCGACGCCGCCGCTCCACGGCATGCGCGGGCTCCTGCCCTCCGACATGGCGTGGAGCTATCGCACGCCGCGCGCAACTCCGAGCGCGCCCGCGTCGGCGGAGCCGCGCCGCCTCGTCGTCGCCGACGTGATGCCGCCAGCTGCGCTCGGCTTGCCGCGCCTCGCGCCGTGGTCCGGCGGAGAAGGCGCGACGCAGCTCACCGGCGCGAACGCGACGCCGTCGCACGTCCTCGACGAGATGGCGCACGCGACGGAGATCGAGATCCACGCGCACGGTCTCGTCGATCTCGCGGAGGCCGACGCGTCGTGGGTCGCGCTCTCGCCGGACGCGCGCGGTCGCTTCGCGCTCACGGCCGCAGACGTGCGCGCGCGCGCGCTCCCGTCGCGGCCCGTCGTCGTGCTCGCCGCGTGTCGAGCGGCGCACGTCGCGCCGCATTTGCACAAGGTGTGGAGCTTGCCGCGTGCGTTCACCGACGCGGGCGCGCGCGCGGTCTTCGCGTCGCCCGAGGCGATTCGCGATGCCGAGGCGGGCCGCTTCTTCGATGGCGTTCTCGCGCGCATTCGCGCGGGAGCAGCGCCGGCGACCGCGCTACGCGACGAGCGCGCGGGGTGGGCGAAGGACAGTTGGGTGCGCGACGTGCTGCTTTTTGAGTAGTGGATGTTTCGTTTCTGGAAAGGAAGAGTCATGAAATTGCGATTTTCGATATTGGGCTTCGTTGCGGGAACCGCGGCGCTCGTGGCGTGCAGCAGCGGCGCCCCCGACCACACCGACTCGACGGATGACGATCTCATCGTCTGCAGCCCGGGCCTCTTGAAGACTCCGCGCGCCGTCAACTGGACCGGCGAGCGTGTCGTCGGCACGACGAGCGTCATCGTCCCGCTGCGACGCATCGGCGCGAGCATGGAGCTCGCCGTCGTCGACGCGAAATCGGGCGCCGTCTCGAAGCGCGTCGTCGTCGCATCGCGAGACGTGGCGCGCTTCCTCGACCTGAACGGCTCCGAGCGCTGTACGCAGTACGCGCCCGTGCCGCCGCCGCCCGCGCCGTGGTGCCCGCCCGATGCACACGGAAGAGAGGTTTGCCCCGAGACGTGCCTCAGCGGACAGCTCGTCACCTACGCGCGCGCGAGCTACTGCACGAACGACGCCGTACGTCTCGGCATGATCGGCATTCACTGAGCGCACGACCGAGGCTTCGCCTCGATCGAATTCTCTTCGCTCCGGTGGTCTCACGACCGCCGGAGTTTTTTTGTCATTTGCGCTGTGCGCATGAAGCATCGGACGCGCAGCGCGCGGCGCGTTTCATCGTGGCTCGGGAAGATCTTCGGAACGACACGTTCACTCGTGACCGAGGCGATTGCATCGCAAACGTCGATCGCTTCCCAACCAAAGGAACCTCACCATGAAACGCAGTCATCGAGCACTCTCTCTCTTCTTGGCACTCACGACGTTCGCCGCGGCCCCGATGGGTCTCGGCTGCGCGGTCGACACTACGTCCGACGGCGACAGCGAGGCCGCGACGGCCGCCGCGCTCTCGTCCGACGGCGAGGCGCACTTCAAGGGCGTTCTCTTCGGCACGGGCGTGGTGGCAAACGCGCTCCCCGAGGTCTGGCGCAACACGACGCAGCTGAACCAGGCCGTCAACAGCTTGACGAAGGATCACGTCGCCGCGGATCTCGAGGCATACGCGAGCACGCTTCGCTCGGCGTCGATGGCGAGCGTCATCAAGGACAAGGCGTCGCTCATTCGTCAGGGGAAGATCTCGGAGGCGACGCTCCAGCAGCAGGCCCGCGAGACGCTCGCGAGGCCGGGCGCGCGCTCGCGCGTCGACGCGCTCATCGCGGCGGTTCGCGCGAAGGACGCAGGGTTCTTCGATCGCTTCAAGAAGGAAATGCAGAGCGGCGATCGCTCGCGCATCCAGAACGCGCTCACGGCGGCGCAAGACATCCTCGACCAGGTCATCCCGTCGCTCGGCCAGCAGCCCGGCAAGCCGGGCCCTCGCAACCCGGGAGATCCCGGGCCGTCCGAGGACGTGGTCGTGGACACGGACGTCGCGATCTACGTCGAGGTCGTGATCGCCGTCGCCGTCGCCGCGGTCGCGGTGGTGGTCGTCGAGCGTCCGGGCGATTTCGGCGCGCGTCTCCGCCAGGAGACGCTCGTGAACACGATCGCCGCGAAGCTCAACGCGGGTCGCCTCGGCGCCGGCGGCGGCGTGATGCGCTGAAGGAACGGACCGGCTCGCGTGCGCGCCGCTCGATGCATGGGCGGCGCGCGCCTGCGCCTTCACCAACGAGAGAAGCAGCCATGAACGTGCATTCGACTCCGCATGCCTCGCCGCGATCCTCGCGCGCGCTCGGCGCTCTGACGCTCTTGTGCGGCGGCGTCGCCGCCATCGTGACGACGTACTCCTTGCACGCGGGAATGCGCTTCAACGCGATCCGCCTGCCGTTCGAGCAGAAGCTCAACCTGCCGCTCTTTCTCCCTCAAGGCTGGAAGTTCTTCACCCGCGACGCGCGCGAAGAGCGCACGTTCCCCTTCGCTCGCACGGCCGAGCGAGGCTGGGTGAGCGCGGGCGCCGGCGCCAACGGCGACAGCGGGCACTTGCTCGGCGCGCGCCGTGACAGTCGCGCGCAGACCGCGGAGCTCACCGCGCTCATGCATCAAGCCGAAGGCAGGACGTGGACCACGTGCACCGCGACGACGACGACGTGCCTCGACGACGTCACCACGATGGCGGTCGTCGTGAACACGTCACCCCGACCGACCATCTGCGGAGACATCGGGATCGTGCGGCAAGCCCCCGTCCCGTGGGCCTGGGCGCGTGACGCCCGAGACACGACGATGCCATCTCGCGTGCTCCGTCTGGAGGTCCAATGTTGAGCGAACTTGGATCGTGGGCCGAACGAAGCCTGCGTGCGCGCGAGCCCTGGACCAACGTCTACGGCATCGCTCGCAGCGTGCTCGCGCTGGCGACCGCGACGACGCTCCTGGCGAATCCCGTCTCGATCATCTTCCATCCCGCGATCGGTCTTCCGACGCCGCCACTGTGCGACGGCGCGCGCGCCGCGAGCGCGTTCTGCGTCTCCGGAGCCGCGCACCTCGACGCCGCGCGTGTGATCGCCGGCCTCCTCCTGCTCGTCGTCGCGACCGGTTACCGACCGCGCTTCACGGGCATTCTTCACTTCTGGTCGACGTGGAGCCTCTCGGCCTCCGCGGTGCTGGTCGACGGCGGCGATCAAGTCGCGTCGACGCTCAGCCTGCTCCTCGTGCCGGTCACGCTGATGGACGCCCGCAAGTGGCATTGGAGCGCGCCGGCGTCGCGCGCGTTGACGACGGGCGAAGTCGCGCGCCGCATCGTCGCCCTCACCGCCTTCACGCTGATTCGCGTGCAGGTTGCAGGGATCTACTTTCACGCGGCCGTCGCCAAGTTCCATTCGGAAGAGTGGGCGGACGGGACGGCGCTGTACTACTGGGGAGGCCACCCGATCTTCGGCGCGCCGACGTGGCTCA
Organism: Deltaproteobacteria bacterium; assembly: GCA_043785585.1. Lineage (GTDB taxonomy): Bacteria > Myxococcota_A > Polyangia > Polyangiales > Polyangiaceae > JBBQXV01. Next base: position 8,026 of record JAYVXB010000010.1, read on the forward strand.
CGCCGCTGATTCGTCCTCTCCTCGTGAACGGTCTCTCGGTGTCGCTGCTCAGGTGGGGAGTCATCGTCCTCGAGCTCTTTCTGTGCATGGCGCTCGTCATGCCGACGCGCGGGCGAAAGGCCGTCTTGCTCGGCGGCATCGCGCTTCACATCGGCATCATCTTCCTGCATGGGCTCGTCAGCTTCGGGTCCACGATGGTCGCCGCGCTCGTGCTCTTCCTTTGGCCGGTGCACGAAGTCATCGCGCCGCCGGAGAGAATGAAGCGCTTCTTCGCGACGGCGCGCCGGAGACTCATCGGCAAGCGCGCGAGCGCCGCGGATGTGCCTCGCGGGATGCTGAGCCCCTGAATTGGATCTCGGGAATGTGGCCCCGCAATCAACGCATCCACTTGAACGCGATGACGCCGCCAACGGCGAACGCGATCATGAAGAGGATGACGATGACGATGATCGTCCCGCCGTGGCTCTTTGGAACGCGGACGATCGATTCGGGAGCAGCCGGCGACAGAACCGCTGGTGGTGCGGACGGCATTCGCGGCGTCGGGGGCGGCGGAGGAATGTCCGCGACCGCCGGCGGAACGGGGAGCGCCGCGGGGGTCGGCGGGCCACCTGCAGGCAAGGCGTGCGGCGGACGCGCGGCGGGAGAGAACGTCGTGCGCCCGACGTCGTTCGGCACGCGCGGAACGCGCGGCGTCGGCGGAAGCGGCACGTCCACGCCGTCGTTGGGTCCATAGAAAATCGCGGGAGGATTCAGCGTCTCTTTCGGCGCGGGTCGATCTGCCGCGCTCGCATCGGCGAGCCAGTGCCTCTGCCTCTCTTGCTCGACCGCGAAGAGCTCGCGCATCACTTCGGCGAGCGTCGCATGCGTCACTTGACGCCCTTCGCTCCGCGCGACCAGATCGAGATCGCGCGCCATCTCCGCGCCGCTCGCGTAACGCGCGTCGGGCTCCTTGGCGAGCGCACGTTTGAGGATCGCCCAGAGCATCGACGGGTAGCCATCGACGATCGTGCGCGGATCGGGAACCTCGGCGGCGTGCACGCGCTTGAGCGTCTCGATTTCGTCGGTGTGTTTGAACAGCCGACGATCGACCGAGAGCTCCCAAAGCGTCGTCCCGAGCGCGAACAGATCGGTTCGACGATCGACCTGCGCGCCGATCGCCTGGTCGGGCGCCATGTA
>JAYVXB010000011.1:0-9201 GCA_043785585.1 Deltaproteobacteria bacterium
CGCCAATCGCCTCAACGAGGTCTTCGATCTGAAGGGCGGTGGCGGCGGCGGAGGGGCCGCGGCGGCGGGCGCAGCGAAGCCGGGCGGCGTCCCGTCGGGGCCGCACACGGGCGCGGGCGGCGGCGATGTCCACATCGCGAAGATCCTCCCGGACGATCGCAGCAACTCGCTCGTCATCGTCGCGACCGAGCGCGCGTACCTCCGCGTCCTCGAGTTCATCAAGCGCATCGACGTGCCCCACTCGGGCGAGGGCGAGATTCACGTCATGCCGCTGCAGCACGCGGACGCGATCGAGCTCGCCAAGACGTTGAACGAGATCATCACCGGCGCGTCGCAAGCGGGCGCCGCGGGCGGAGCCGCACCGAAGCCTGGCGCAGCGATGCCGCTCACCGGGGTCTTCGAGTCGGGCGTCAAGGTCAGCGCCGACAAGTCGACCAACTCGCTCGTCATCACGTCGTCGCTCCGCGACTACGCCGCGCTTCGCGTCGTCATCGACAAGCTCGATCAGCCGCGCCGCCAAGTCTTCATCGAAGCGGTGATCATGGATCTCACGATCACACGTCAAAATCAGCTCGGAATGGCGTTTCACGCCGGCGATGTCGAGAACGGACCCGGAAGCGGGCAGTCGCTCATCTACGGAGGCTTGAACCCGGTCCGTACGATCGGTCTCCCGCCTCTCACCGACGGAACACTCAACGCGTTCGCGCTCGGCGTCCGTGGTCCGAACATTCCGGGTTCCGACAACCTCCTCGGCACCGGCTTCTCGATCCCTGCGTTCGGCATCCTCCTCAATGCGCTCGCCGGCAGCAACGACGCCGACATCCTCTCGACGCCGCACATCCTCGCGCTCGACAACGAGAAGGCCGAGATCAGCGTCGGGCAGAACATCGCGCTCCAGCAAAACGCGCCGTCCTTCGGCGGCTTGCCCGGTGCGGGCGGCGCGGCGGCGGGCGCTCTCGGCGGTCTCGGCGGTCTGGGCGGTCTCGGCTTCTCGGCGCCTCGCCAAGACATCGGCACGAAGATCACGATCACCCCGCACATCAACGACTCGAACGAAGTGCGCATGCAAGTCGTCGAAGAGATCTCCGACGTCACCGGCGACGCGCAAGGCACGCTCGGGACGGTCCCGTTCGCGAAACGAACGGCGAACACGTTCCTCGTCGTCAAAGATCAACAGACCGTCGTCATCGGCGGCCTCGTCCGAAATCGCGTCGTTCGCAAGCAGACGAAGATCCCGCTCCTCGGCGACATCCCCGTGCTCGGTGCCCTCTTCCGGTCGAGCAGCGACACGATGGAAAAGTCGAACCTGATTCTCGTTTTGACGCCTCACATCGTTCGCGATCAAAACGATCTCCGGACGATCTTCGAGCGCAAGATGCAGGAGCGGCAGGAGTTCCTCGATCACTACTTCATCTTCACGGATCAACCGGACTACCAGCCGCCGCGCGACTACTCGCGCGCGAGTGGGCTCCTCGAGGACATCCGTCAGGGGTATTTCTCGGTCGAGGAGCGGAAACACCTCGAGGACCTCGCGAAGCCGAAGTCGCCGCGCGTGCACGATCCCGGTCAGCCGCTCGAGATGCCGTCGACCGGCGCGCCGTCAGGCGCACGTGGCGCCGGTGCGCCGGGTGCACCGGGTACCCCGGGCGCAGCGGGAGCGCCGCCTGGGGCGAATCCGGGCGGAGTGGGCCTGCCGCCGAACCTCAACATCGCGCCGCCGGTCCGCAACATCGACAGAGTCGAGCACTGAGCGCCGGTCATGGTCGAGCAGCGATTCCTCGGTGAGCTCCTCGCGCGTCGTGGCGTCGTGGCGCCCGACCGACTCGAGGCGCTCTACGCGATTCAGCGCGAGAAGGGCGTCGACCTCATCGATCTTCTCGTCAACACGAACGCGGCCGAGGAGCAGACGATCGCGCGCGTGCTCGCCGAGGAGGCGCAGCTTCCGTACGTCGAGAAGATCGATCCTGGCGCGATCGTCACGACGCTCGCGACACGCGTCCCCATCGCGTTCGCCAAGGCGCACAAAGTCCTCGTCGTCGGCGAAGACGACGACCACGTGTTCGCGCTCTGCGCGGATCCATTCGACGCGTCGGCGGTCGACGACGTCCGCGTCATCTTCGGAAAGCCGGTCGAGGTCACGGTCGCGGCGGCGCAGCCGATCGTCGACGCGATCAACCGCGTCTACGAGCGCGGCGCAGCGACGGACGATCTCGAGCAAGAGGAGGGAGCAGCCGTCGAGGACGACGCGGCCGGGAGCGACATCCTCGACTCGGACGACGAAGCCCCCGTCATTCGGTGGGTCAATTCGCTGTTCCTTCAGGCGATGAAAGAGCGCGCGAGCGACATTCACATCGAGCCGGAGGAAAAAGAAGTCATCGTCCGGTATCGCATCGACGGCGAGCTCTACATCGCGCGCCGTGCGCCGCGCGCGTTCATGAGCAGCATCGTCTCGCGCATCAAAATCGAGAGCGCGCTCAACATCGCCGAGAAGCGCCTACCGCAAGACGGACGCATCACGAAGAAGATCGCAGGCAAGGGCTTCGACATTCGCGTCAGCACCATCCCGACGAGTCGCGGCTACGAGCGGATCGTCATGCGCCTCCTCAACAAGTCGAGCGTGCTCCTCGATCTTCCGGATCTCGGCTTCAGCCCTCGCGACTATGCATTGATGGACGGTCTCATTCGTCGTCCGGACGGGATCATCCTCGTCACGGGGCCGACGGGATCCGGCAAGACGACGACGCTCTATGCGTGCATCAACCGCATCAACCAACCGAACCTCAACATCCTGACGGCCGAAGATCCAGTCGAGTACGAGATCGCCGGGATTCATCAGCTCCACGTGCAGCCGAAGATCGGGCTCACGTTCGCGTCGGCTCTGCGCGCGTTTCTTCGCCAAGATCCCGACGTCGTCATGGTCGGCGAGATCCGCGACAAAGAGACGGTCGAAATAGCGATCAACGCATCGCTCACGGGTCACCTCGTCCTCTCGACGATTCACACCAACGACGCCGCGGGCGCCGTCACGCGCATGGTCGACATGGGGGTCGAGCCGTTCCTTCTTCGCTCCAGCGTGATTGGCATTCTCGCGCAGCGGCTCGTGCGCGTCCTTTGTCCGCATTGCAAATATCCGTACCCCGCCGAGGACATCGAGCTCGAAGAGCTCGGCCTCACGCCCGAGCGCATTCGTGCGCGCGCCAAGCGCCGCGACCTCCCGAATACTCGCTACTTCCCGCGCTCGATCACCATTCCGGACGTTCTCGATCTCGTCCCCGGCGCGGACCGCCCCATCTTCCACAAAGCGAAGGGATGCGATCGCTGCACGAATACCGGCTTCATGGGACGCCGCGGAATCTACGAGCTCATGCTGATCGACGATCCCGTCGGCAATCTGATCTTGAAGAACTCCGACGCGCAGGCGTTGAAGCGCACGGCGCAAGATCAAGGGATGGACAGCCTCCGCGACGACGGCGCGCGCAAGGTGCTCGCTGGGCTCACGTCGGTGGAAGAGGTCCTCGCCGCAACGCAGGAAGACGTGGAGATCGAGCCGATCGCGCCCGCGTCGATGCCTGGGCTCAAGGCGGGTTGAGCCATGGCGGTCTTCGAGTACCGAGGCCTGGTCGTCTCGACCGGCAAGCAAGTCCACGGCGTCCGCGACGCGGACAACGCGAAGGTGCTGCGCGCGACGCTCAAGCGCGAAGGCGTCCTACTCACCGGAGCATCCGAAGAGGCGAAGGCGACCAAAGGCTCGCGCAACGTGCAGGGCGGATCGCTCTTCGCGCGCGTGTCCATCGCCGACGTCGCGATGATGACGCGGCAGCTCGCGACGCTGGTGGTCGCAGGCATTCCGCTCGTCGAAGCGGTGAGCGCGCTCACGGAGCAGGTCGACAAGATCGAGCTGAAGCGCGTCCTCACGCAAGTACGCGATCGCCTCAACGAAGGCACGGCGCTGGCGAAGGCGCTCGAGCCGCATCCGAAGGTGTTCTCGAACCTCTACGTCAACATGGTCGCCGCAGGCGAAGCGTCCGGCACACTCGAGCTCGTCCTCGAGCGCCTCGCGGACTTCATGGAGAACCAGACGCGACTGAAGGGCAAGGTCGTCGCGGCGCTCGCGTACCCGGTGCTCATGTCGCTCATCGGCACGGCGCTCATCAGCGTGATGATGGTCGTCGTCGTCCCGAAAGTGACGAGCATTTTTGCGAGCCTCGACCGCGCCCTCCCTTGGTACACGTCGCTCCTCATCACGATCTCCGACATCCTCGCGTCGAACCAGCTCCTCGGCGCGGTGACCATGGGCGTCACGGTCAACCTGACGCGGCGCGCGCTCGCGACTCCGCCACCGCCGCCGCCGGGCGCGTCCGCTTCGCAGCGGGCTGCTTCGAAGAATACCGGTTGGGTCATCGGTGCCATCAGCTCCGCAGTCATCCTCGTCATGCTCGCGTTCGCGGTGGAGTCGATCTCCGCGTACGCGGTCGGGATGTTCCTCGGCCTCGTGGCCGGATTCATCCTCTCGCGTCTCTTCGCGTACGTCGCGACGCCGACAGGCAAAGTGTGGAAGGACACGATGCTGCTGCGCATGCCGATCTTCGGCACATTGCTCCGAATGCTCGCGGTCTCGCGCTTCTCGCGGACGCTCGCGACGCTCCTTCGCAGCGGAGTGCCGTTGCTCAAGGCGATGGAGATCGTCAAGAACGTCCTCGACAACGCGAAGCTCGAGAAGGTCATCGACAACGCCGCGGGATCGATCCGCGAGGGCGAGTCGATCGCCGGCCCGCTCAAGCGCAGCGGAGATTTTCCGCCGATCGTCACGCACATGATCGCGGTCGGCGAGAAGAGCGGACAGCTCGAGGCGATGCTCGAGAACGTCGCGAAAGCGTACGACGTGCAAGTCGAAACACGCGTGCAGGCGATGACCAGTTTGCTCGAGCCTTTGATGATTGTGATGATGGGCGGAGCGGTCGCCTTCATCGCGTTTGCGATTCTGATGCCGCTGATTCAAATGAACGACTTCGTGCAATAGAGGATGACAATGGCGCGCGCGCGATCCGAACCGAGGGTGTTTTTTCCGTGGGAGCGCAAGCGCGGCTTCCTCGGAGCCCTCGCGCGCGCGCGCGTTCGGCAAGTGCTCGTGGTCCTCGCGTTCATCGCGGTGATCGTACTGTTGCGTCGTCGCGAAGAGCACGCCGCCGCGGTGCGCGCGACGCGCGCGATGATCACGACGGCTGGACGCGCAGTCGAAGCGTACCGGGCCGACCACGCCGGTCAGTGCCCAAAGGCGCTCGCGGACGTCGTCGCCGCGGGCTATGCGCGCGAGACGCCTCTCGACGCGTGGGGCCGCCCGCTGCGGCTTCTCTGCCCTGGGCGTCGCGACACGCTCGGCTTCGACTTGACGAGCGACGGGCCCGACGGAATCGCCGGCGGTCTCGATCGCGTGGAATAGAGCGAGCCATGGCCACAGAGAAAACAGGATGATCCGTTTTACCGAATCGCGTGTTCAAGGAGACAGTCAGATGCTTGCAGCCGCCTTCACCGTACGTAGTTCCGCCGTGCGCCGTGCCGCTCGTCGCCGCCGCACCGCTGGCCTCACGCTCGTCGAGCTCATCATCGTCATCACGATTATCGGATCGCTGATGGGCGTCATCGCGTTCGCGATCTTTTCGAGCAAAGAGAAGGCGGACAAGAAGATCGCCGCTCTCGCGTGCAAGCAGTTTCGGACGTCCGTGCTGACGTACAAGGCGTCGCATCCGGAGTCCGACTGCGTGACCCCCGACCAGCTCAAGAAGGAAAAGGAAATCGACTCGACGACGAACCTCAAGGACCCGTGGAACATGCTCTACGTCATCACCTGCGAAGGCGAGGACATCCGGGTGTGCAGCACCGGCCCGGACAAGAAACCAGGTGGCGACGACATCTGCGAGCCCGCCTCGTTGGAAACGAAATGAGGCGCCGCGATGTCGCGTAGGCTGCGTAGCGTCGAACGAGGGCTCACCCTCGTCGAGCTGCTCGTCGTCTGCACGATCATCGCCGTGCTGAGCGCCGCCGTCGTCGCGGGCTCGAACCAACTCCCCTCGGCGCGCCTCAAGCGAAGCACCACGATGATCGTGAGCGCGATCAAGGTCGCGTACTCGCGCGCGACCGCGACCTCGAAGCATCTACGTATCGTCCTCGACTTCGAGCAAAACACGATTTGGCTCGAAGAGGCCGACGCGCCGATGCTGGTGCAGTCGAAGGACCTCACCGGGACGGGCGGCGCGGATCCGGCGACGGAGGCCGAGAGGATCGCGATCGCCGAGGGCGCGCGGATCATGCAGGGCGTGACGATCTCGAAGGCGCACTTTCACCCGATCGAAGCGATGGGCTTCGGCGAGCAAGAGGGGACGATAAAGGGCGCGAAGAAGCTCCAGCGCGGGATCACGTTCCGCGAGGTGCAGTCGGGGCACGACGAGAATCCCGTCACCAAGGGGCGCGCGTACATTTATTTCTGGCCGGGCGGGCTCACGGAGAGATCCTCGATTCAGCTTCGCATCGGCCAGTCGACCGAGGACAAGCAGACGCTGACGCTCGTCGTGTCGCCGCTCACCGGCAAAGTCGCGGTCAAGGGTGGCCCCGTCGCGCTGAAAAAATCGGTCGACGACAAGACCGACTCCGAGCGCGAGGACACGGGGTTCTGATGCGCCGCTCGTCCCTCCTCCGCTTCGCCACGCGCGGCTTCTCGCTGCTCGAGGTCATGGTGTCGGTCGCGATCCTCGGGCTCGCGGTCACCGTGATCCTCTCGGCGCAAGGCGGGCTCGCCGCGACGAACAAGAGCGCGGCAAACCAGGGTACGGCGATCAGCCTCGGTCGTTGCAGGATGACGGAGATCGAAGAGAAGCAGCTGAAGCTCGGCTACCCGGAGATTGACGAGATCGACTCGAGCACGACCTGCTGCGACAATGGCGAAGTCTCCGGCTTCTCGTGCGAGTGGCGCGTCGAGCGAATCATCATGCCGAACCCGCCGACGACCAGCACGGTCGACGGCGGCGGTCTCGACCTCAGCCCGGAAGGGGGCATCCCGCAGCTACCGGGGATCGGTGGAGGCGCGAACAATCCGGTGGGCGGCGCGTCGCTCGACTTGGATGCGGGGCTCGCGGGGATCGGTCAGTCGCTGATGACTGGCATGGGTGGCGCCGGCGGTGGCGCGGGGAGCGCGGCCGGGTTGCTCTCGATGGTCTTCGGGATCGTCTACCCGTCACTCAAGCCGATGCTCGAGGCGTCGATTCGCCGCGTGTCGGTCACGATCAAGTGGCGCGAAGGTTCGCGCGAGCGCGAATTCGTGTTGATGCAGTACATCACGAACCCGCAGCGCTTCGCCGCGGGGAGCTCGCTCGACGGCGGCGCCATTCCGGACGGCGGCGTCGCTCCACCGAGCGGCGGCCCCGGCGGACCCGGCGGCCCTGGCGGTCCCGGTGCTCCTGGCGCGCCCTCTCCGTTCGGTCCCGGTGGCGGACCCGTACCCAAGGCGGGGGCGCTGCAATGATCAAGCGTCGCCCTTCCACGCGCGGCATGACGCTGCTCGAGATCCTCGTCTCGATCAGCATCCTCGCCGTCATCGGCCTGCTCATCTACGGCGCGTTCGACTCGATGAGCCGCGGTCGCAAGGGCGAAGCCATGCGCGCCGATCGCGCGCACCAAGGACGCGACGCCGTCGCGCGCATCGTCCGCGAGATCCAGTCCGCGTTCCTCTCGCTCCACAATCCGCAGAGCCCGGCGCTCATCACGCGCACCACCGCCTTCGTCGGGCAGAGCGGATCGCCGTTCGATCGCCTGGATTTCGCGGCGTTCGCGCACAGACGATTCGAGCGCGACGCGAAGGAATCCGATCAATGCGAGATCGGCTACTTCGTCGTTCGCGATCCGGACGTCGTCGACAAGATGGATCTCGTGCGTCGCGAGCAGACGCCGATCGACATCGATCCCAAGCGCGGCGGCATCACCAACGTGCTCGCCGAAGACGTCGAGGAGTTCGACGTGACGTACCTCGACCCTGCGACGGCCCGATGGCTCGAACAGTGGGACACGACGCAGGTCAACGGACAGTCCGGTCGCCTTCCACTCGAAGTGAAAATCACGCTGGTGCTCAAGGGCGTCCCGCGCGGTCCCTCGTACCGCTTCACGACGCGCGTCATGCTTCCGATGCAGACGCCTCTCTCCTTCGGGATCCCGCGGCAATGAGTGCGCTCGTCCCCACGCCGCCGTCTCGTTCGCGAAGCGCGCGCGCGCGTCGCAAGAAGAAGGAGCGCGGGATCGCGCTCGTGATGGTGCTCGGGGCGATCGCGGTGCTCACCGTGATGCTCGCCGAGTTTCAAGAGGACACGAGCGCCGAGCTCGCGGCGGCGCTCTCCGATCGCGACGCGGCGCAGGCCGAGTACTTCGCGAAGAGCGCCGTGAACCTCTCGCGCCTCCTCATCGCGACCGAGCCCACGATCCGTCAGGCGATCGCGCCGCTCTTCATGATGATGAAGCGCCAGCCGCCGCAAATCCCGGTCTGGGAGTTCTCGGACCGCATCCTCGGCGCGTTCAACGACGCGGAGTCGTCGAAGGATTGGGCAGCGTCGTCGGGCCTCGATCTGTCGATCGCGAAGAACCTCGGCCTCAAGGGCGGTCGCTTCGAGCTGGTCATCATCGACGAGGACTCGAAGATCAACGTGAACCTCGGTGCGTCGAACGAGATCGCGCACATTCGTCTCGCGAAGCAGCTCATGAGCACGATGGCGCCGCCGATCTACAATCCGCTCTTCGAGCAGCGCGACGCGACTGGCAATCAGCACGATCGTCTCACGGTGTGCTCGTCGATCATCGACTGGGCCGACGTCGACGAGAACCGCTTCAGCTGCGATCTCACGCAGAACGCCGGGAGCAGCGGCGCCGAGGACTACGCGTACTACAGCTATTTGCCGCGCCCTTATCGCATCAAGAACGCGCCGTACGACTCGATGGAAGAGCTGCACTTGGTGCGCGGAATGACCGACGACTATTGGCAGACATTCGTCGACCCGGATCCGTCCAACCCGCGCAAGCGCGTTTTCACCGTGTGGGGGCAAGGGACGATCAACGTCAACTCTGCCAACGGACTCACGCTGTACTCGCTCGTCTGCTCCGGCGCGCCGCAAGCCGAGATGTGCAACGACCCGATCCAGATGCAGACTTTCATCATGGGCGTGA
>JAYVXB010000012.1:0-9200 GCA_043785585.1 Deltaproteobacteria bacterium
TCGACCCCCGCGCCGACCGCACCGCCTCCCGCCATCCGCCGCATCGGCAAATGCGAAAAGCCCGGCGCCACGCAGCGCTTCACCCTCGCGCACTTCAACGATCTCCAGGCGCGCTACTCCGAGCAGCTCGCCGGCAAGAGCCGCTACGCGTACCTGGCCGGGTACCTCCGCGCGCTGAAGCAAGAGCAACCGAACACGCTCGTTCTCGACGCCGGCGACGACTACGAAAAAGGATCGCTCGCCGATCTACGCTCGAACGGAGAAGCGACGCGCCAGATGATCCAAGCGCTCCCGATCGACGCGCGCACGATCGGCAACCACGACTTCGCGTACGGCGAAGGCGCCGTCATGCGCGACGTCCTGTCGAGCGCGCATCCCGTGCTCGCCGCGAACGTCCATCGCGGAGAAGACGATGGACCGTTCGCTCCGTACGTGCGCTTCGACGTCGGCTGCGTGAGGGTCGGCGTCATCGGGCTGACGACGAGCGGCTACGGCGCCGACGACAACCCGACGAGCGAGCCGTACCTCGGCGTCTTCCATCACGACCCGAGCTACTTCCGTCACCTCGACGCGCAGATCCGAAAGCACCGCGCCGAGGTCGACGTGATGATCGCGCTCACGCACATCGGCGTCTACTTCGATACGGATCTCGCGAAGGCGCACGCGGGGATCGATCTCTTCGTCGGCGCGCACTCCGAGGATCTGCTCAGCGATCTCGAAGGCGCACGCCGCAAAGAGAAGATGCACGCCTACGTGATGCAGGTCGGGCACTACGCGCGGTACGTCGGGCGCGCGGACGTCGTCGTCGGACCGAACCGATGGGTCTCGCTCGAGAAGTACAGCGTCGTGCCGATCGACGAGAAGATGCCGGTCGCGAACGACGTCGCCGAGCTCGCCGCGCGCCTCGAGCGCGAAGCGGTGCCCGACATCCAAGCGACGATCGGAAACGTGCAGAGCGCCATCGATCCGCAGCGTGGAATGGTGGACCTCGTGCATCGCGCCGCGATCGATCGCTGGGGCATCGACGCGCTCGTGCTCGGCACCGACATCTTCTTCGACGGGCTGCCGGCGGGGCCGGTCACGTTGCAGCGCCTCTACGACTCGGTTTACGTGCAGAAAGAGCCGGCCGGGACGACGGGCTTCACGTCGCTCTACGTGATGAGCGTGACGGGCGAGGATCTCAAGACGATGAAGTCGCGCGTGCGTGCGCCGTGGCTCGTCTACGTTCCCGACAGCGTGCAGCCGAGCAAGACGTACAAGCTCGCGATCGAGAAGCGCGCGATGATGTTCCCCGCGCCCGTGTTTCCGCCTCCGCCGAAGTCGCTCCCGCCGTCGAACGGCGGCGCGCGGTTCGTTGGAGAGATCATCGACGTGCTCGAGGCGTACGCGCGCGCGAGGACGGCGAAGGGGCTCGCGCTGTAGACATCAGGGGCCGGCGGTCGTCTTCGCCCAGTCGGCGACGAGCTCGAGATCCTCGGGCTTCGCGAAGACGGGGCCGTACGTCTTCGCTCGCGTCGCGAGCGAGCTCGTCGCGGCGCCCGTGAAGAACGCGATCGGGATCCGCGCGTCCCTCGAGCGGAGCGCGCGCGCCACGTTCACGCCGTCGCCGTCGCCGAGCTCGAGATCGAGGACGACGCACGCGATCCCGCCGAGCGATGCAGCGGCGCCGGCGGTCGCGGACGCGAGCTCGACGACCGTGAGCCCCGCGGCTCGCAATCGGTTCGCGAGCGCCCGACGCGCGACCTCGGAGTCATCGACGATGAGAACGGTGGGAGACGTCGGCGATTCGGGCGATTCGGGCGAGGGCGATTCGGGCACAGAGCGCCTGTCTTTCACCCCCACGATGCAGGATAGCTCACGCCGCCCTCGTCGGGGTAATGTGCGCGCCGTTTGATGGCCACGACCTCCGACGATCTCGTCGTCCTTCTCTACCGTCAGATGCTCTTGGTGCGTCTGGTCGACGAGCGGCTTGCGGCGCTTCATCGCGAGGGGCGCATACCGCCTCACGTCGGCGCACGCGGCGAAGAAGCCGCGATCCTCGGCGCGGCCGCGGCGCTGAGGGCCCAGGATTGGATCTTCCCGTCGTCGCGCGAGGTCGGCGCTGCGTTGTGGCGCGGGATCTCGCTGCAGAGCTACGCGCACAAAGTGCTCGGCAACGCGCTCGATCCGGGGAAGGGGCGCGAGCTCAGCGAGCGACTCGGCGCGCGCAAGGCGAAGATCGCGTCGCCGAGCGGTGTCGCCGGCGCGCACATCGCGCACGCCGTCGGCTTCGCGTGGGGGGCAAAGAGCCGCCGCGAGGACGTCGTCGCGCTCGCGTATTTCGATCGCGCAGCCACGAGCGGCGCCGATTTTCACAACGCGCTCAACTTTTCCGGCGTCTTCAAGCCGCCGGTGGTCTTCTTCTGTCGGACGAGCCAAGCGTCGCTCGCGTCACGGGAGACGGCGAGCGCGAGCGTCGCGGCCAAGGCGATCGCGTACGGGATCGCCGGCGCGAGCGTCGACGGCGGCGATCTCCTCGCCGTGTTGACGACGGTGCGCGAGGCGGTCGCGACCGCGGCTTCAGGCAGAGGCCCGACGCTCGTCGAAGCGATCACGCCGCGCGCCGGCACGGCCGACGATCCGATCGCGCGCTTGCGCCGCGCTCTCGAAACGCGCTCGCTCTGGAGCGACGCGAAGCAGCGCGAGCTCGAGCTGCAGCTCGACGCCGAGGTGATCCTCGCGATCACCGAGGCCGAGCGGACGATCGATCCGATGGTGGCGACGCTCTTCGACGACGTGTACGCCGAGCTTCCGTGGCACCTGCGCGAGCAGCGCGCCCTTCTCGAGAAAGAGTGACCGACCGATGCCTCAGATGAACATGGTCCAAGCGATCAACGACGCCCTCCGCCTCGAAATGAAGAGGGACGATCGCGTCGTCATCCTCGGCGAGGACGTCGGCAAAGTCGGCGGCGTCTTCCGCGTGACCGCAGGTCTCTACGACGAGTTCGGCGACGATCGCGTCATCGACACGCCGCTCTCCGAAGGCGGGATCATCGGCACCGCGATCGGCATGGCGCTCTACGGCCTCGTCCCCGTCCCCGAGATCCAGTTCTCCGACTTCATCTTCCCGGCGTACGATCAGATCGTCAGCGAGCTCGCGAAAATTCGCTACCGCTCCGGAGGCGAGTACCCGGCCAAGCTCGTGATTCGCACGCCGGTCGGCGGCGGCATTCGCGGCGGGCTCTACCACTCGCAGTCGCCCGAGGCGCTCTTCATGCACGTCGCCGGGCTCAAGGTCGTCTGTCCGTCGACGCCGTACGACGCGAAGGGGCTCTTGCTCGCGTCGATTCGCGATCCGGATCCGGTGCTCTTCTTCGAGCCGAAGCGTGTCTACCGCGCGGCGAAGGGCGAGGTGCCCGAAGGCGACTACACCGTCGAGCTCTCGAAGGCGGCGGTCGTGCGCGAAGGCAACGACGTGACGATCCTCGCGTGGGGCGCGATGCTCTACGAAGCGCTCGCCGCGGCGGGCGAGGCGCAGAAGCAGGGGATCGAGTGCGACGTCGTCGACTTGCGCACGCTCTGGCCGCTCGACATCGACACGGTCATCGCGAGCGTGAAGAAGACGGGGCGCGTCGTCGTCGTGCACGAGGCGCCGAAGACGTGCGGCTTCGGCGGCGAGCTCGTCGCGCTCATCAACGAAAAGGCGTTCCTTCATCTCGAAGCGCCGCCCGTGCGCGTCACCGGCTTCGATACCCCCTTTCCGTACACTCTCGAGATGGAGTACTTGCCGCTTGCGCACCGCATATTGCCTGCCATCGTCGAGACGGCACGGTACTGACGAGGTATAGAGAGACCACCATGGCTCGCTGGGAATTCAAGCTTCCGGACATCGGCGAAGGCGTCACCGAAGGCGAAGTCGTGACCTGGCTCGTGAAGCCCGGCGACGTCGTCAAAGAAGACGAGCCGATGGTCGAGGTCATGACCGACAAGGCGACCGTCACGATCACCGCGCCCAAGGCGGGGACGATCCTCGAGACGCGCGGCAAGGTCGGCGAGATCATCCAAGTGCACGGCGTGCTCGTGGTGTTCGACGTCGCGGGTGCGGGCGAGGGCGTCGCGGCGGGTAACGGTCACGCGGGGAAGAACGGCGCGGCGCCCGTGAAGGACGACGGTCCGGCGGCGACGGCCGTAGGCGACATTCGCGAGACGTTGCCGGGAATGACGGCGCAGTCGAAGCCGTCGTCCGCGGGCTCGAGCGGCTCGGCGGGCGGCGCGGTGCAGGGTTACTTCAACGACAAGCCACTCGCGACGCCGGCGACGCGAAAGACGGCGCGCGATCTCAACGTCGATCTCACGCGCGTCCCGCCGACGGGACCGCAGGGGCGCGTCACGAAGAGCGACGTCGAGTCGTTCTCGCGCTCCGCTCCCTCGACCTCGACCTCGACCTCGACCTCGACCTCCCACGCGCCCACGCCCACGCGCGATCCCGTTCGCATCGCGCCACCGCCCGCGTCCACGCACTCCGGCGCGCGAGGCGCGTCCGTTCCGCTCGAGGAGCGCGTCCCGTTCGCGGGCTTGCGCCGCAAGATCGCGACGAAGATGGCGCAGTCGGTCCACACCGCCGCGCACTTCACCTTCGTCGAAGAGTGCGACGTCACCGCGCTCAAGGCGTTGCGCGCGCGCATGAAGCCGGCCGCCGACGCGCAGGGCGTCAAGCTGACGTTTCTCACCTTCATCCTCAAGGCGTGCGTCGCCGCGCTGAAGAAGCACCCCGCGCTCAACTGCGCGCTCGACGAGTCGACCAACGAGCTCGTCTTCCGCAAGTACTACAACATCGGGATCGCCGCCTCGACCGACGCCGGGCTCATCGTTCCGGTCGTCAAAGACGCCGATCGCCGCAGCCTCCTCGACGTCGCGCGCGAGATCGAGCGCCTCGCCGCGGACGCGAAGAACGGCAAATCGAAGATCGAAGACCTCAGCGGCTCGACGTTCACGATCACGTCGCTCGGCGCACAAGGCGGGCTCTTCGCGACGCCGATCCTCAACTTCCCCGAGGTCGGCATCCTCGGCGTGCACCAGATCAAGACGAAGCCGGTCGTCAAAGACGGGCAGATCGTCATCGGCGAGGTGATGCTCTTGTCGCTCTCGTTCGATCATCGCCTGGTCGACGGTCACGTCGGTGCGGCGTTCGCGTACGAAGTCATTTCGTACCTCGAGAACCCGGACAAGATGTTCCTCGAGATGGCGTGACGCGCTGACGGCGTCCGCGGCGAAGGTCCGCGGATCGTCGCAAGCACCTCGAGAGACTCGAGGCGCTTCACTTCAGGGGCAGTCGTCCGTTCCGGCGTCGGGGCAGAGCGGAGGCGACGGCGTGCGCGTCTCGACCGACCCGAGCTGCGCGGGATCGGCGGAGAACTGGATCGCCATCGAGAGCGCGTTGCACCCGCTGCCCGCGTCCGCGTTGAGCTCCGCGCTGATGTCGGCGCCGCCGCAGATCCGCGTCTTCACGTCCTTGTACGTCTGCGTCCCTTTGCAGACGTTGGTGCCCGCGAGCGAGAGCGATTGCAACGTGCCGAGGAGCTTCGTCGTCGGCCAGCGCCCCGCCAGGATTCCGCTCGTCAGCTTGTACGTGCCCCCTTGCGGGACGACGTTCGCCGTCACGAAGCCGCCGACGAATTCGAGCGTCACGAGCCCCGAGCTTCCGAGCGTGAGCGGAAAGTCGGCCGACGCGACGAGCACGTGGTTCGCGACGTACGCATGCGTGTCGGCAAAATTCGGGATGACTCGTCCCGCGTCGCCGCTGCCGCCGAAGACGGATGCTGAGTCGAGCGTCCACGAGTCGGTGCCGTTCCAGGCCGGGAGCATGTGATCGTTCGGTCCCGCGTCGGGTCCCGGCGGCGTCCCGTTCGACACGAAGATCGAGACGGTGACGTCGGTGTCGTTCGCGCCACCGTTGTAGTGCTCGATGCGCATCACGAGTCCGTAGAGACCCGCCTCGATGTTCCGGTTCAGCCCGTCTTGCGTGAACGTGCCTCCGCTGAGGAGCGCAAAGTCCTTGAGGAGCGCGCCTCCCGCGTTGTCGCGTCCTGCGTCGTCGTCGCAGTGCAAAAGCTTTGGATCGTTCGTCTTGCACGACGGCGGACCGGGGCAGGTGCAGACGCCGTCGAGATCGTAGCCGATGCCCGAGAGCGATCCCGCGTCGAGCGACGCGCCGAAGTCGATCCCGTGGAGCGCGACGACGAAGAGAAGATCCTGCGTGCCGTCGTTGGTCGTCGGTCGCGGGGGCGGGCTCGTGTGGGCGCAGCCGCCGTCGTCGCCCGGTGCGCCGTCGCCGCCGGAGCTCGCTCCGTCGTTGTCGCCGCCATCGGACGACGAAACGAGAAGGCTCGGATCGTAAATCGCGCAGCCGTACCACCCCGCACCCGCGCACGCGCTCAGCGTCGCCGCCGCTGCGATCCCCTGGATGCCGCGCCGCACCCCTCCCGCGCGTGCAGCGCCGTGCCGCGAATAAGCCACGAACGCAGTCTACCGCGCCGCCCGTGCGACGGCGAGTTGACGTATTCGCTCCGTGCCGGCAGGCTTCCATCGTGCGCATCGTGCGAACGACGGTCGTGCGCTTGGGGGCGCTCGGGTGGGTGGCGGCGACGGCGCTCGCGAGCGCGTCGGGATCGGCGCAGGCGCCGGACACGGGCGGCGCGAGCTCGGTGGAGTTCGCGGCGAGCGAGCACGCGCGCGGATACCAGGCGTACTTGAAGAAGGACTACGAGGCGGCGGCCGTACACTACGAGAACGCGTTCTTCAGCGTGCCCAACCCGGCCGAGCTGAGGAACGCGATCCGCGCGCGGCGCGACGCGAAGCAGTACGCGCGTGCGGCGACGCTGGCGGCGCTGGCGCATCGAAAGTTTTCGGACGACGCGCCGACGAAGAAGGCGGCCGACGAAGCGATCGCGGAGGCGAAGCGCTACGTGCAAGAGATCACGATCGCGTGCGCGCTCGAGTGCGGCGTCGTCGCGGACGGCAAGGTCGTGACGATCGAGCGGGCGAAGGAGGTGCGTTTCTTCCTCGACGCCGGGCACCACGAGCTCGTCATCGGCTGGACCGAGGAGCGCACGAAGACGATTCCCTTCGACGCGAAGGCGGGCGCGACCGAGACGATCAAGCTCGAGGCCCCTCCGCTTCCACCGCCGAAGCCGACGGCGAGCACGACGTCGAGCCCCGCCTCGACCCCGACCCCGACCTCGACCTCGACGTCGCCTCCGCCCGAGCCGAAGCCGCTCGGTCGCGCCGTTTTCTACACCGGCGTCGGCTTCACCGTCGTCGCCGCCGGCGTCACGGTCCTCTCCGGCCTCGACGCGCAGAACAACCCCGGCGCCGACGCCGTCCGTCGCAACTGCGTCGGCCTCGGCGAGAGCTGCCCCGACTACCAAAAGGGGCGCAGCGCGCAGCTCCGCACGAACATCCTGCTCGGCGTGAGCGGCGGCCTCGGCCTCGCGACCGCCGTCATCGGTCTCTTCTTCACCCAGTGGGGCGCACCGAAAGCGGCCGAGCCGTCGCGTGGATCCGTGCGCGTCGAGCCGGTCGTCGGCCTCGGGCAAATCGGCGTGACGGGGCGATGGTGAGGGCGCGGGTGGATCGCTGCTGAACCACGTTCACCTACCGCTTCTGTGGGGGTGCGTGCGAAGGGGCGGCTTTTTGCGTCGCGTGGGTGTCATAATCCGTGGCACGAGCGCTGCGTGCTCGAAAGGTGCGGACGTCACGCGCAGAGGAGCGAGCCCTGAGTAAGTTGGTCGCCGTCGAGGGGGACGCGAAGCGTCTCGACCGATTCGAGCTCGTCGCCGAGCTCGCGGCCGGCGGCATGGCGACGGTCTACCTCGCGCGGCTCGGCGGCGTCGGCGGGTTCCAGCGCTTCGTCGCGATCAAGCGGCTCCATCCACACCTCGCGCGCGAGAACGAGTTCATCGAGATGTTCCTCGACGAGGCGCGCCTCGCCGCGAGGATTCATCATCCGAACGTCGTCCCGATCCTCGAGATCGGCCAGAGCGACGAGGGCTACTACCTCGTCATGGAGTACATCGAGGGCGACACGCTCGGTCGGCTCCTCGCGCGGTCGGCGCAGACGCAACAGAAGATCCCGCAGCCGATCGGCGTGCGCATCGTCCTCGACGCGCTCGCCGGGCTCCACGCGGCGCACGAGCTGAAGGACGACGAAGGCAAGCCGCTGGAGCTCGTGCATCGCGACGTGTCGCCGCAGAACATCTTGGTCGGCGTCGACGGCTCGTCGCGCATCACCGACTTCGGCGTCGCGCGCGCGGCGTCGCGGCTGTCGACGACGCGAACGGGGCAGCTCAAAGGCAAGCTCGCGTACATGGCGCCCGAGCAAGTGAAAGAAGCGCGCACGGTCGATCGCCGCGCGGACGTCTTCGCGATGGGGACGTGCCTCTGGGAGGTGCTCGCGTGCAAGCGCCTCTTCAAGGGCGACGGCGAGGCGGACACGATGAACCGCGTGCTCAACGAGCCGATCCCGCAGCTTCGCGCGGTCGTGCCGGGGATCTCCGCGGTGCTCGACACGGTCGTGATGAAGGCGCTCGAACGCGATCGCGCGAAACGCTACGCGAACGCCGCGGAGTTCGCGGACGCGCTCGAGCGGGCGGCGCGCGTGGTCTCGACGCTGGCGGCGCATCGCGAGGTCGCGGCGTACGTCGACGCCGTCATCGGCACCGAGATTTCGCAGCAGCGCGAGGTCGTGCGCGCGTGGCTCGCGCGAAGCGAGCCGAGCCGACACGGGATCGATCGGATCGACGGGCCGGCGAAGCGCGACTCGGGCGCGCACACGAAGGTCGAGGGACCGGGGCGGGACGGATCGCAGCCGTCGAGCGTGTCGAGCGTGTCGTCGGCCGCGGTGGCGATTCCGCCGGAGCACGCGAGCGGCGCCGCGCTTCCAGTGGCTTCGATCCAAGGACCGTCGACCGTGCGTTCGGCGTCGGACGCGCCCGGCCGCAAGCGCTCGAAGGTATGGGCGGCTGCGGTCGTATTCGTTCTGGTCGGTGCCGGTGGATTCGCGCTCACCCGATGGCAGAGCGGAGGCCCACGCGTCGCCGCGCAGCCGAGCGCGAGCGCGCCAACGCCTCCCGCTCCGCCGCCGATCACCGCCACCGCCGAGACGCCTGCCGCCGTCGCCAGCGCGATCCCGACTCCGAGCGCGGCGGCGACGACGACCGATG
>JAYVXB010000013.1:0-9177 GCA_043785585.1 Deltaproteobacteria bacterium
CGACCGCACCGGCGTCGTGGTGCTCGAGACGACGCTCGACGACGAGCTGCGCGAGCTCGGCTTCGCGCGCGAGCTGCTCAATCGTGTTCAGACGATGCGAAAAGAGATGAAGCTCGAGTACACCGACCGGATCACGCTCGCGATCCTCGGAAGCGCGCGCGTCACGAAGATCGTCGAAGCCACGCGCGACGAGCTTTGCGCCGAGGTTCTCGCCGTCGAGCTGTCGACGACTGCGGCGCCCGCGGGTGCGACATCGGGCGAGTTCGACGTCCAGGGGCAAGGCGAGGGCGAAGGCGAAGGCGAAGACGAGAGGGTCACGATCGCGATCGCGCGCGCATGAGAAAGAGCTACGCTTCGTAGCGTGCGACGTTGGTTGCTTCGGGGGGCGCTGCTCGCGTCGTGCGTGATCTTCACGGGCTTCGATTGCTCGGGGACGTCGTCGACGTCCGAGCCGCTCGTCGCGCCGCGAACGTGGTCGCACCCGAGCGGGACGCTGACGGTCGACGTCGGCGGCGATCCGTTCACGCTCGTCGTGAAGGACGCGAACGGGAAGGTGCTCCTCGAGTCGACGACCGCGCACGACGAGGCGCCCGCCGACGATCCGCTGCGCGCGTACGCGCCGCTGACGCTCACGCACAACGAGGCAGGGACGACGTCGAGCCCGATGAAGGGCTGGGATTCGTACACCGGGCAAGACAACCCGTGGAGGCGCTCGACGCGCGCGACGTCGTTCGAGAGCCCAGAGGGGAGCGACGTGCTCGTCGCGCATCTCGCGACGGACGCAACGCAGACGCTGACGCTACGTCTCGAGCCGCAAGGGAGAGGCGTCCATCTCACGGCGACGCTGGATCGAGGCGCGGCGCTCGACGACACGAACCGCGTGTCGCTCGGCTTCAAGATGCACGACGACGATCACTTCTTCGGATTCGGCGAGCGCTTCGTCCGCAGCGATCACAAAGGGCAGCTCCTCTACAACTGGGTCGAGGACGCCGGCTTCGGCCACGGCGAGAACACGCCGCCGGGCCCGGGCAACCCGTCGCCGAACGGCGAGGGGATGGCGTACATCCCGATCCCCTGGTTCTTGTCGCCGCGCGGATTCGGGATGCTCATCAACGGGACGTTCCGAACCGTGCATCACCTCGGCGATCAAACGCCCGAAGCGTGGCGCGTCGAGTCGTGGCGCACGGTCCTCGACACGACGATCTTCGCGAGCCCGAGCCCGATCACGCTCATCGAAGATCTGACCGCGATCACCGGCCGCCCGCCCGAAATCGCCGACTACGTCCTCGCGCCGCGACGCCGCGCCGATCCCGGAACCGACGAAGTCGCGAAGCTCCGCGCCGCGCACATCCCGACCAGCGTCATCGATCTCGACGTCCACTACTTCCCGAACGGCGGCGGCTCCGACAGCGCGGCGATGCGAAGGCTCACGGGTGACATGCACGCGCGCGGCTTCAAGACCGTCGCGTACTTCTGCTCGTTCATCGCGGACAGTTGGCATCCGGTGTTCGATGAGGCGGCGTCGAAGGGCTACCTCATCAAGCACGAGGACGGCTCGCCCTACACGGTGCTCGATCTCCCGTACAACGCCGGCATCGTCGACTTCACGAACCCCGACGCCGTCGTTTGGTACCAAGGCTGGATGCAGCGCGCGCTCGACGACGGTTGGGACGGCTGGATGTACGACTTCGCCGAGTACGTTCCGCTCGACGCCGTCATGCACAACGGGATGCGCGGCGACGAAGCGCACAACGCGTATCCAGTGCTCTACCAAAAGGCGATGTTCGATCTTCTCGAGAAGCAGAAGCGGAAGGACTACCTCGTCTTCGTGCGCTCCGGATTTCTCGGGACGGGCGGGCTCGTGCCGATGGTGTGGGGCGGCGACAACAGCACGGACTTCGATCTCGCGAAGGGGTTGCCCGCGACGTTGCAAGGCGCGCTCAGCGCCGGGATGAGCGGCATTCCGCTGTGGGGCTCGGACATCGCCGGCTACCACTTCGTCTACAACCCGCCGCCGGACAAAGAGGTCTACCTGCGGTGGACCGAGGTGGGCGCGTTCTCCGCCGACATGCACGACGAGAACAACGGCGCGGGCGCCGGCGGTCCGGGATCCGAAGCGAAGGATCGCTGGCAGATCTGGAAGGACCAGGAGTCGCAGGACGTCTACCGCAAGTACGCTTCGTACAAGACGCGGATGCTCCCGTACGTACGCCTGGCCGTCGCACAGGCGCGCGCGCGCGGGACGCCGGTCATGCGGCATCTCTACTTGAGCTACCCAACCGATCCGAACGTGTACGGGATCGGCGACGAGTACATGTACGGCGACGCGCTGCTCGTCGCGCCGGTCGTCGCGCGCGGGAAGACGTCGCGCAGCGTGTATTTGCCCGACGCGGCGTACTTCGATTTTTGGACCGGCGCGCGCGTGCAGGGCGGGGGAAAGATCGACGTCGCGGCGCCGCTCGACGTCGTGCCGGTGTTTGCGACGATCGGCGCGATCGTTCCGATGCTCCACCCCGAGGTCGAGACCGTCGTTGCGTCGACGGACATGAGCGTCGTGTCGATGGCGGACCGCGCCGACTACCTCGAGGTGATGGTGTTCGCGGGCGGCGATTCGACGGTGACGCTCGACGACGGCACGGTGTTGTCGCAGTCGGCACCCAAGGACGCGTTCACGATCGACTCGCCGCAGCACGCGGGCGGCGCGATCCCGATGGCCACGACCGAGGCCGAGCTCATGACGTGCGATGCGTGCGCGTGGGACGATCCGGCGAATCACGTTTGGAAGGTCGCCGTGAAAACGCAGAGCGACGTCGTCACTGCCGGAGCGTCGTTCCGCGTGTCGGTGAAGAACGCGCCGACTGTCAAGCGCTTCGTCTTCACAGTGCGTCACTGAATGCGTCAGGGCGTCGAACCGTCGGTGTTCTGACCACGTTTGGACGAGGCGAACGATTTTCGTTCGAGAGCGCGCAGCGTGGTCGATTCGTTCTGGTATCGTCAAAGGTCCGGAGGGTGGGGATGCACGTGATCAAGGCGCGAAACGGAGCAACAGCCGAAGCTGTCGAGCCTAGGCCGGCGCTCGCGCGCGCAGAGATCATCGACAAGGCGACGCGTGGTCGGCTGGAAGCCGAGCTCGACGCGGCGTTGAAGCGTCGCCCTCCGAACGAGGCGAAGCTCGCGGGAGCGCTACGCGCACTCGCGCCGCTCAGCCCGGCGCTGCGGGCGTCGATGGGCGAGGCCGCCAGGATCATGCTCCGCCGCGGATCGCTGCAGCGTGAGGTGTACGCCGGATCGCTGCGCGCACTTGCGGAGCTCGGCGATCGCGCCGCGCTCCCGCTCGTGAAGGCCGCGCTCGCCAGCGACGAAGCGGGCGGCACTGCGGCGCTCAGCGCCGCGTGCTTCATCCGCGATCCGTCGCTCCGCGACATTCTCGGCAAAATCGCCGCGAGTCGTCAGTCGCACCTCGCGTTCGGTGCAGAGCTCGCGCGCGTCGCACGCGGCGAGTCGAACGGCGGACACCTGGCGGCGCTCGCGCCGATGATCAAAGAGAGCCACCGCATCGCGATGTGCACCGAGCTCTTCGTGCCGCTCGCTCGCGGCCCGGGCGTGCCCGTCCACGTCGGACCGGCGCTCACCGTGCTGCGCGGCGCGGAGCGACATCTCGGGCGATGGCTCGTGCTCGGTGAGGTCGCGGTGAAGGCCGGCGATCGCACGCCGCTCGACGAAGCGCAGAGCCGCGCCGACGTCGGTCCGTCGAGCGCGCGCGCCGCGTGGTCGCTCGTCCTGTGGGCGTTGCGTCAGACGAAGGGCGATCCAGGCCTCGCGGCGCCGCTTACGCGTCCGACGCTCGAGCTCGTCGCGCGCCTGTCGGATCGACCCAGCGCCGACCGCGACACGACGTTCCTCTTCCGAATGGCGCACGCGCGCGCGGCGGTCGCGCGACCCATGCTCGAAGCGCTCGGCAAGCAGGCGCTCGAGACCGCTTCGCTCGACGAGGTCGGAGTTCGCGCGGCGCTCTATCTCGCGCGCGATCATGGCCGCGACGACATGCGCGCTCTCCTCGCGGAGGCAGCGACGACGGCGAAGCGCGAAGAGCTTCGCGGCCTCGCCGCTGCAGCCCTGTGGGACTGCGCCAAGCCGGGGAGCACGGCGCGCGAACGAGCGAGAGAGATCGCGGACGATCTCGTCGCGTCGAAGGTGATCGGCAACGTCGCCTGGGGCGCGCGCATTCGCGCGGCGGCGAAGACGACGTCGGCGTCATCGAGCTCATCGAGCTCATCGAGCTCATCGAGCTCATCGAGCAGCAACGGCGGGGGGGACGACGGCGCCGGCAGCGAGGCGACGAGCGAGGCACTCGTCGCGGAGACCCCCTTCCGATGGATCCAGTGGGGCTGGCTCGAATAGCGCGCACCGCTGCGCGTCGGCTCGCCGCGCTCGCCGGGCTCGCCTCGCTCGCCGCGATCGCCTCGGCGATGGTGCGTCCATCGATCGCCGAAGCCGACGGCGGCGTGCTCTCGCTCGTCATCGTCGCGGACCGTGACGATGACGACGCCGACGGCAAGCCGGACGGATCGCAAGACAACCTCCCGCTTGCCGGTCGAAACGATCTCGTCCAGCTCGACAAGCGATTCTACGGCGCCGTCTTCCACGCCGAGCGTGGCGGTGATCTCGTTCGTGTCGTCGTCGACGGAACGCCGTTCGCTTGGGACAAGCCGACGACGGGATCGGTCTGGGTGCAGGGGCTGCTCCCCGGTACCGCGCGGCTCGTCGCGACGAAGGCCGGGCGCCGGGAGGTCGTGGAGCTTCGCATCCGCGGCGTCGGGCTGCGCGACGGGGCGGGGAAGGTGGTCGACATGGCGCGATCGCACGCGTCGCTCGAGCGCACGCCACCCGCGCGCTTCGAGGCGTCGTCGGATCTTCGCTACGACGATCCCGACGCGTTGCGGTTCGTCGTCGAGCTCCCCGAGCCGCTCGCTCCGAACGAAGGGCGCGAGATCGTCCTCGAGTCCGTCTCTTCGATCGGAAGCCGCGTCGACGTGCTCCCGCACCTCGCGACCGTTCCGACCCCGTGCGTCCCGGCCGCGCCGGGCGTGCAATGCTTCGCGTCGGCGCCCGTGCGCCTCGTCATCGACGACGTCGATCGCAACCACCCGCTCGTCGATCAGCGCTCGATGCGCGCGGAGATCGGCGGCGCGATCG
The DNA here is from genome assembly GCA_043785585.1 of Deltaproteobacteria bacterium. Lineage (GTDB taxonomy): Bacteria > Myxococcota_A > Polyangia > Polyangiales > Polyangiaceae > JBBQXV01. Next base: position 5,197 of record JAYVXB010000013.1, read on the forward strand.
TGCTTCGCCTCGACGGAAAGAAGGCGCAAGAGGTGCGGGTCCTCGGTCCGCGCGACACGTCGTCGGGGCCGATCGGTCGCCTCAAGGCCGAGGTACGCGCGTTCGTCCTGCGCGTCACGCCGGGCGGCGCGCCTGCCGTCGGTGGGAGCGACGCAGGTGCCGTCGCGGCGATGCGCGTCGAGCTCGCCGCGGCGTCGGCGATCTGGGGACAGTGCGGCCTCAGCTTCGGCGACACGCGGACGCTCGACGCGAAAATAGTCGATCCGCCGACGTCGCATCTCGTTGCGTTCGGCGACGACGTCGCGCTCCCGGCCAGCGGCGGCGAAGTACGCGTTCGCGTCGACGGTCGCGCGATCAACGTCACCACGATCGCAGGCTCGTCCGCCGATCGCGCCGCGTCCGATTTCGCGCGAGCAGTCGAGAAGGCCGGCTTCGTCGCGATCGTCTCCCCCAACGCGCGCATCGGCCCTGGTGCCGCCGGCAGCGTCGACGTCATGGTGAGGCGCAAGGACGGCACGCTCGCCACCGTCGACACGACCGCGGTCGGCGCGCCGGCGTCCACGGATCCGACGCTCGTCGTGCGCATCGGCTCGGTCGATCTCTCCGACGGACTCCAGCACTTCACCGACATGGACGCGATGGCCGGCACGCTCGAAGAACGCACGCTGCTCAAAGCGTTCGACGACGGCGATCCGCGCACGCTCGAAGTCGTCGTCGTGCCGCTCTTCGCGGGCGGCGGTCGGATCGGCGAGTCGTTCATCGGGAGCGATTTGTCGAGCCTCCGCAACGTGGTGCTCCTCGATCGTGCCGGCATTCGCGCACGAAAGAGCAGTCTCACGCTCGCGCACGAGCTCGGCCACGTGCTCATGGACATGCCGGGCCACCCCGACGACTATGGCGTCGACACGCCGACGCTGCTCATGGACTCCGACGCCTCCGACGCGTCGCCGTTCGGCCCGCGTCGCCTCACGCTCGAAGAGTGCGCGCGCGTCGTGCGTCAGGCAGGACCGAAAGCGCGCGTTCCGCTTCTCACGCCGTGGCCGCTCGTACCGATTCCCGCCGATACGCGCCCGCTCGTCGGCAACTAGTCTCGGAGCGAGTCAGCGCGGGTTGATCTCGCGAAGCTCGGTCCCGCCCGCGTACGCGTAGCTCACGTACGAATCGAAGCCATACGCGACGATCCCGACCGCGAGATCCGCCTGCACGTGGTGAACTCCGTCGTTCTGCTTCCCAGGCTGCACGTTGTTCGGCGCGCGCGCGTTCGGGTCGATCACAGGGAACGAGAGCTGGCATCGGTACACCACGTACGGCGGCGTCTTCGATCCGCGCTGCGTGTCCGTCAAGCCGTCGCCGGGCGCGACTTCGCAGACGGAGCCGTCGAGCGGTAGCCCGTCGAGGAAGAGGTGCGTCCCGTTCGGCGCCGTGATGACGAGAAAGTCGAACGAGTACTTGTCCGGCGTGAGAAGGACGTAGTCGTTGCGCCACTGCTCGATCGGCGACACGAACGTGATGCTCGGATCTCCACCGGGCAACCCGCGCGCGACGCCGCTCGCGTCCTGGCTGGCTTGCACGTCGAGCACCGTCACCGCTTGGTCCGCCGTCAGCGTGAAGTCCTGATGCGCCGTGAACGTCGCGCTCGCGCCTTCGCCATCGAGGACGAGCCCATCCCACGGCGGCGGCAACGTCGTCTTGACGTGCGTCTTCCCCGCGCGCGTCGCGACGATGCGGAAGTACTCCGGCTCGTCGATCGATCCGATGTTGGCACCAGCGGCAATGACCGCGCGCGTGCGATTCGGCATTCGGCCGAGCGCGTACGTCTTCCCGACCGCGCGGACCGGCGGCGATTGATCTTCGAGGTGGTCGGCGCAGCAAAAGCGATCGGCGAGCGTCGAGAAGAACGGCGCGTCGGACGCTTCGCTGCCCGGGAAGACCGCGATCGGCTGATCGGCGTCGAGCAACGTGCCGGTGAAGTCGGCGTTGAAGTCGCCCGTCTCGAGGTTCAAGACGTCGAACGGTTGAAGGACGACGTCGGTCTCGCCACCGACGGGGAGCCCCATGTCGAGCGGACCGCCCGGAATGATTCGCGCGGTCGTCTTGATGTGGACGTGGGTGTCGGGGCGCGTCGCGATGATCGCGAGGAACGCGCGAAGATCGGTCCCGAAGTTCGTCTGCGGATCTCCGCTCGTCGCGATCGTCTGCGGCCATCCGGCGATGACGTATGCGCGCCCCGCGCCGTTGAGGCCCGACACGGGGAGTAGCTGCGACGCGTCGTTCGAGAAGACGTTGAAGTTCTCGAGCGGGTTGAACTGGTACGCGACGATCGGCATGCTCGACGTGACGCGGAACGCGTGGCGCGTGAGCGCGGTGCCGGTGCCGGTGTTGAACTGACCTTCGGGCGATCCGTCGACTTCGCGCGGTCCGAGCTTGAACACCTCGAGGTTGCGCGGCGCGATCACGGCCGTGCCGACCACGCGGAGTTGCGACGGGCTCCCGACCTGCGCGTCGTCGAGCTCGACAGTCACGCGCGCCGCGACGTCGGCCTCCGCGTTCGACACGACGATCGCGTACTGCTGCGCCGCCGCGTTGAGCGACGCGGAGATCATCGCGTTGTCGAGATCCGCGCCCCAGTACTCGCAGCCGATGTTCGAGTGGACGACGGTTGCGTCGTCACAGAGATTCCGGCACGCGCCGTCGCGGCATGCGAATCCCTTGTCGGAATCGCACGTCTGCGTGACGGCCGCCGCACCGCCCTGCGCGTCGCAAAGCGTGATCTTCTGCCCGTCGCACGCCGTCGCGCCCGGAATGCACGTCGTGCAAGCGTAGAGCCCCGGCGCGCAAACGAGCTTCTTCGCTCCGCAATCGTCGACGAGCTGCCACGACTGGGCCGCATCGTTGCCGACGCACGACTCGAGCTTCGCTCCATCGCAGCGCTGATCGTTCGGCGTGCACGTCTTCGTCGGCGGCGCTGGGACGTCGCGGTACGCCGGATCGAACCGGCACGACATCGAGACGGCGAGCGCGCTGACGAGCAGCGCGCCCTCAGTAATTGCCGCCCAGCGAGTCGATCGCATACGCGTTCCAGCTGCCGGAGCCGAGCTGCCCGTAGCGGACCTTGCCGTAGTCGAACGCGTTGATGCGCGCGACGTACGCGGTCGTCGTGACCGCGCCGCGAACGAGCCCGACGTGATTCGGGAAGGTCGACAAATCGGGAACGTCGAACGACGTCGCGGTGCCGGGCGCGACGATCTCCCAGACGACGAGCCCGCCGCCTGAGCTCACGTCGATGCGCACCAAGTCGACCGTGCTGCCGAGATCGACGCGCACGTGGGTGCCGCCCCACGTCGCGCTGGCCGGCTCGCGCAGAACGGGGACTGCGGGAAACCCGCCGATCGCAACGGGCGTGTTCGAGTCGGTCGTGTAGATGCGCGAGACGATCGACGCCGGGATCTGCCGGTTCGGTCCGGTCACGGCGGCCGCCGTCACCACGTACGACTCATTCGCGAGCGTCCCGTCGAGCGCCGGAATCCCCGGGAGAAGCACGTTGCCGCCGATCGGGAGGAGCGTCGTCATGCTGCCCGTCGGGAGAATCGCGAACACGTTCGTCCCGACGGTCACCGCGATCTGCGAAAAGAAACGATCCGGACCGCGCGCCGTCGTCGGCGGCGGTGTCGGCGCGAGCGTCACTTGGTGATCGATGAGCGTCGTCATCGGGATGTCGACGCCAGTCGTCTTCGTCCCAGGCGACACGGGAACGCCGCGCACGACGCCCATCACGTACGCCGTGAAGTGCGGCGGGTTGTACGAGCGGTCCTCGATCCCCGCGAGCGCGTAGAGCGTGAGGTTGCCCGCGCCGGCGCTGATCCCGTACCCGTATCCGAGTCTCCCGGGTGAATCGAGCGTCGTCGCCGAGTCCTTGTCGGGCAAATAGAACGCGTCGCCCGGCCACGTCGTCGCCGTGTAGACGTACGCGACGCGACGCTC
>JAYVXB010000014.1:0-9171 GCA_043785585.1 Deltaproteobacteria bacterium
CGTCGTCGTCGATCTCCACGACGTCGCCCGGCGCGTCGACGCGCGCGTCGTTCGACGCGAAGAGATCGAATCGAACCGCGCGTCCGAGCGCGAGCGCGAACGTTCGCCCGCGCGCGACCTGCGTCGCGCCCTCCTTCGCGCCGCGCGGAACGACGCACACCGCGCTCCGCTTCGCGCCGTCCGCGCTGGCGCCGAGCCCGACGTAGTAGCCGCGCGCCGCGCCGCCTCCGATCCGCGCGCCGTGCCCACGGAGCGCGAGTCCGAACGCGACCGCACCGCGCGCGACGCCGAGATCAGGCTCGTCGTGCGGGAGCACGCGCACCTTCGGTCCGCCCCACGCTTCGAGCGCCGCGACGAGGCGGTCTGCGATCGCTCGCGCGCGAAAGACGCCGCCGTTCAAGAGGACGGCGCGCGGCGCTTCGCCGGCGGGCGCGTGACGCGCGAAGAACCAGGCGACGTGACGCGTGACCGCGACGTCCTTCTCGTACGGGAGACCGAACGCGACGAGCGCGCCACGCGCGCGTTGCGGCTTCGCGTCGCGTGGCGCGAGAGGGAAGAAGCCGTCGAGGACGATTCGTTCGACTTCGTCGCGCGTGACCTTCGTCGAGATCGCGCCGCCGACGAGCTTCGCGCCGCTGCCGAGCACGCTGACGGTGACTTCGTCCGGCGCGCCGTCACCCGACAGGAGGCGCTCCTTCGCTGCGCGGCACGCGCCGACGAGCTGGCCGAAGCGCGCCGCGTCGAGCTTCGCGCCGTCGGTCATCCGCGCCTCGCACGCGAGCGCGAGCGCGAGGTCCATGTTGTCGCCGCCGAGGAGAAGGTGATGGCCAACCGCGACGCGCTCGACGCCGTCGTCGCCGACGCGAATGAGCGAGAGGTCCGTCGTTCCGCCGCCGACGTCGCACACGAGCACGAGGCCTGGGGCGATGGCCGCCCGACCGATGCGCTGCATGACGTCGTAGAACGCGGCTTGCGGCTCTTCGAGGAGACGCACGCGCGGAAGGCCGGCGCGTCGCGCGGCGTCGACGGTGAGCTCGCGCGCGACCTCGTCGAAGGAAGCGGGGACCGTGAGGACGATCTCTTGCGCGTCGAGCTTCGCATCGGGAAACGCCGCGTCCCAGGCTGCGCGCACGTGCGCGAGGTACCGCGCGCTCGCATCGACGGGGGAGATCCGCGGCGCGTCTTCATCGCCACCCCACGGCAGGATCGCGGCCGAGCGATCGACGCTCGGGTGGCAGAGCCAGCTCTTCGCCGAGGCAACGAAACGCCCGGGCACCTCCGCGCCGCGGCGCTGCGCGAGCTCGCCGGCGATCCAAGGCGCGTCACCCCAGCGATCTTCCACCGTGTCGCTCGCGGTCGGCGCAAACAAGCACGAGGGCAACATCGCGCGCGACGCGATCTCGGTGCGGGTCACGAGCTGCGGTATCGGGAAGACCCGCGGCGCCTCGGGCCGCTCCGCATCCGCCCACGCGACGACGGTGTGCGTGGTTCCGAGATCGATGCCGACGATGCGCATGAGGGAGAGACTTATGCGCCGCGAACGCTCAGCTCGATCCGCCAGCGTTCGTCTTCCTTTTGCGGGTTCAGCGGGATCGCTTCGACGAGGAGCGTCCCCACATCCGTCACCGAGGCGTGCAATCGCACCGGCACGACATCGCCTTCGCGTCGCCCGTCCGCCGGCAACGTGACTTCGATCGGCGCGAGCTCCTCGAGCTCTCCGTCCTTCCATCGCTCCAGCAGCGCGCCCGCAACGTCGTCGCGGCGCGTGGTCGATCCGAAGAAGCGGAAGCGGACCGGCTCGCCGACCACCGCGCCGAGCTCGTGCGGCGGGAGCGTCGCGTCGGTTCCTTCTTCCATTCCGAAGGGGGCGACGCACATCGCCGTGATCGGCGGCTCGACGCCCGGCACCGCAGGGACCGCGCTCTCGATGCCGACGTAGTACGCGCGCGCCGTGCCGCCGCGAATGCGCAGGCCGCGACCGCGACGCGCGAGGCCGTACGCCGCCGCGCCGCGCGCTACGCCGAGGTCCAAGTCGATCGCGTCGAGGACGCGCGCGGGCGGCGCGCCGTCCGCGGCGAGCCACGCGTCGATCGTCGCGACGATCCGCGCGCGGATCGCGTCGGCTTTGAGCACGCCGCCGTTGAAGAGGATCGCCGTCGGATGGAGCAACGTCGGCGCGCGATCGCGCGCGTCGCCGTGGTGCGCCGTGAATCCTTCGAGTGCCGCGAGCGCGCCCGCCTGCCGTCCGAGGAACGCGGCGAGGTGCTTCGTGATCGCGGCGTCCGATGCGTACGGCAAGCCGAGCTGCGTGAGCGCGACGCGCGCGCGCGTGACCGGGCGCGCGGACGAGGCGACCTCCGGGAAGAAGCCATCGACGATCGTTTGCGTGACCTCGGCGCGTGTGAGCTCGGTGCGGAGCGCGCCGCCGACGAGCTTCGCGCCGCGCGCGCCGAGCGCGATCGGCGCGGTGTCGCCCTTCGCGTCGCTGAGCAGTCGCTCCTTCGCGGCGCGGCAAGCGTGCACGAGCGCCGCCATCTGCCAGCGGTCGATCTCCTTGCCTTGCGCCTCGAGCTTCGTGCGCGCGACGTGCGCGAGCGCGAGGTCCATGTTGTCGCCGCCGAGGAGAATGTGATCGCCGACCGCGACGCGCACGAGCTCGAGCGAGCCTTCGCGCTCGACCGCCGCGATTGCGGAAAAGTCGCTCGTGCCTCCGCCGATGTCGATGACGAGCACGACGTCCCCGGGTCGCAGAGCTTTCCGCCAAGCGTCGCCCATCGCGTCGATCCACGCGTAGAGCGCGGCCTGCGGCTCTTCGAGGAGCGTGAGCTTCTCGATCCCTGCGGCGAGCGCGGCCTCGACCGTGAGCTCTCGCGCGCCCGCGTCGAACGACGCAGGGACCGTGAGGATGACGTCCTGCTCCGCGAGCGGCGCGCCCGCGTGCTCCGCGTCCCACGCTTCGCTCATGTGCTCGAGGAGGCGCCACGACGCTTCGACCGGCGAGATCTTCTCGACGTCGTCGGGCGCGCCTTGCGGAAGGATCCCGCTCCGTCGATCGACGCTCGGGTGAACGAGCCAGCTCTTCGCGCTCGCGATGACGCGCGCCGGAGCATCGGCGCCGCGCGCACGCGCGTGCTCGCCGACCGCGAACGTCCGCGCCTTGTCCCACGGCAACGCCTGCGCGCCGTCGCTTTCGTGTGCAAAATACACGAACGACGGGAGGAGCGCCTTCGCCTCGATCGTCCCGGGCGCGACGAGCTGCGGGATCAGGAGGATCGCAGGGCGCGCTCTCTCGTCGTCGAGCGTCGCGGACGCGATCGCGCAGTGGGTCGTGCCGAGATCGATGCCGACGACAAAGCGTGCGCTCATCTCAGATCTCGAGCTCGGCGGGCGCGAGGATCGTCGCGTCGTGGCCTTCGACGGCAGTCGGGAGGCGGAGATCCTTCGCGCGCCATCCGCGGTGCTTCAGCGTGCCCTTGTAAGGTGCGGAGCCGCCGACGTTTCCCGTGAGCTTGATTTCGGCGGCGGAGAATCCGGCGGCGAGCGTGAGCGTCGCGCCTTCGTCTTCGGCGCGCACGGGGACGATCGTCGCGTGCGCGCGGAGCGCTTTGCGGCAGCCCTCGTGGACGACGCGCGCGGCGGCGCCGATGTCGGCGTCGGGGAAGGGGGCGACGTCTTGCTCGAGGAAGTCGACGAGGCGGCCTTCGCGTTGGAGGAGGGAGAGGAGTTGGAGGGCGGAGGTCGTGGGCGTGGACGTGGGCGTGGGCGCGGGCGTGGGCGCGGGCGAGGGGAGGCGTGCGGCGAAGGCGCGGGCGGCGAACGCTCCATCGAAGAGGATGCGGAAGGAACAGATCCACGCGAACCAAATGCGCGTCACGAAGGGGAGCGGGGCGTCGGGCACGGCGCCGAGGGTAGCGCAGAACGTGGGCTTGAACGAAGGCGCGGGCGTGGTACGTCCGCGTGACCCTGCGCGTCTTCCTCCTCTTCTTCCGCGCGTGCCTCATCGCGTGGGTCTTCGTCGTCGCCATCGTCACGTACGTGGCGATGCGCATCGCGGGGCGTGGACGCGGCGACGCGCGCGATCGTCTCCGCGGCGAGGTCCTCGCGCGCGCGCTCGAACGGCTCGGCGCGACGTTCGTTAAGCTCGGGCAGATCCTCGCGACGCGACCCGACTTGATCCCCGAGCCCGTCGCGACCGCGCTGGCGCGGCTCCAGGACGCCGTGCCGCCCGCGCCGTTCGCGGACGTCGAGGCGGTCCTCGCGGAGGAGCTCCCTCCGTACGGTCGCGCGCGCTTCGCAAGCATCGAAGAGAGGCCGATCGCCGCCGCGTCGGTGGCGCAAGTGCACCGCGGCGTCCTCGACGACGGGACGATCGTCGCCATCAAAGTGCAGCGCCGCGCCGCGCGCGCGCAGATCGATCGCGATCTCTCGCTCCTCAACGCTCTCGCTCGCGTCGTCGGCTCGCTCCCCGGCATGCGCTACATGTCGATCCCCGGCGCCGCGAAGCGCTTCGCCGATGCGCTCCGCGCGCAGCTCGACTTCCGACTCGAGGCGCACAACAACCGCCGCCTCGCCGCCAACTTCGCCAACGATCCGCGCATCGGCGTGCCCGGCCTCATCGACGATCTCTGCACGAGGCGCGTCCTCACGATGGACTTCATCGACGGGGTGAAGCCGACCGAGGTCACCGAAGATCGCGCGGAGCTCGCGCAGGCCGGCTTCCGCTGCATCGCGCAGATGGTCTTCCTCGACGGCTTCGTTCACGCCGACATGCACCCCGGCAACATCATGTTCACGCGCGACGGGCGCATCTTCCTCATCGACCTCGGCCTCGTCGCCGAGATCCCGATCGAGCTTCGCAAGCCGTGGGTCGACACGTTCGTCGCGGTCGCGACGTGCGACGGCAAGCGCGCCGCCGAGCTCTTCTACACGTACGCGCCGGTCGTCCACGACACCGACTACGCCGCGTACGAAGCCGACATCGTCGCCCACCTCGAGAAGCTCAAAGGGCGACCGCTCCACGAAATCGAGGTCACGCAAGCGGTCGGCGGCGCGATGGCGATCCTTCGAAAGCACCACGTGCAGGTCGACTCGACGTTCACGGTCGTGAACCTCGCGATGCTCGTCGCCGAGGGCGTCGGAAAGCAGCTCGATCCGAGCTTCGACGTCTACACGTGCGCGATGCCGTTCCTCGCCAAGGCGATGCTGCGCTACCCGGAAGGGAAGAAACCGGTGCGCGCGGTCCCGCGCGTTTGACTAAATCGTCACGCGCTTCACTTCGTCGACCGTCGTGATCCCCGCGAGCATTTTCTCGAAGCCGGCGCGTCGAAGCGATCGGATCTTTCGCCGCGTGAAGATCTCGCGGTAGAGGCGCGTGGCGGCCTTCGTCTTCACGAGCTCGCGGAGCTCGTCGTCGAGCTCGAGCACCTCGAAGATCCCTGTGCGACCGCGGTAGCCCGTGTTCATGCACTTCGGGCATCCCTTCGGACGGGCGACCTTGCTCCCTTGCGGGAGGAGGAGCTCGTCGCCGTCCCACAGCTCGGCCTCGAGCTCGACGAGCTGCAGACAATTCTGGCAAGCGATCCGCACGAGGCGCTGCGCGAGCACGGCGCTCAGCGCGTTCGCGACGATCCACGGCTCGACGCCGAGATCGACGAGGCGCGCGACGGTCTCGACGGTGTCCGACGTGTGGAGCGTCGACATGACGAAGTGGCCGGTGAGCGCGGCTTGCATCGCGATGCCTGCGGTCTCGGTGTCGCGGATCTCGCCGACCATGATGACGTCGGGGTCCTGCCGGAGGATCGCGCGCAGGCCGGTCTCGAACGTGAAGCCCGTGCGCGTGTTCACCTGTCCTTGCGTGATCCCGTAGAGCTCGACCTCGATCGGATCCTCGAGCGTGACGACGTTGACGTCGGCCGTGTCGACGAGCCCGAGGAACGCGTAGAGCGTCGACGTCTTGCCCGATCCTGTCGGCCCGCTCGTGACGAGGAACCCCTGAGGCCGCGCGACGATGTCGCGGATGCTCTGCTGCACGTCGGGATCGAGCCCCAGCTTTTGGAACGAGATGAGCTGCTGCCCCGTCAAAATGCGGAGCACGACCTTCTCGCCTTGCGCGGACGGGAACGTCGACGCGCGGAGGTGCACGCGCGCGGTGCCGGTCTCGATCGCGAGCTGACCGTCTTGCGGGAGCCGGCGCTCGGCGATGTCCATGCGCGCGAGGACCTTGATGCGCGAGACGACCTGCATCCCCGCGGACGGCTCGATGCCTTGCACCTCGGCGAGCGCGCCGTCGACGCGCAGCCGCACTTGCAGCTTGTCGTGCTTCGGCTCGAAGTGGATGTCGCTCGCGCGCTCGGCGACGGCGAGGCGGACGATCTGGTCGAGCAGCTTGACCGCGTCTCCCTCGACGAGGCCTGTCGGCCCCTGCTCGGATCGCGAGTGAGAGCGTGGGTCCGTGCGAACCGGCACGGACCCCTTTCCAGCGGTGCGGTCCACGTTGGTGTTCGATGGAACGCGGCGCGGCGCAACGTGTCAAGGCGTGACGGCGTGCGAGTCATCGTGGTACGAGCGAACACCTTCAGCGCGGAGACGACGATGCGAACGTACTCGGTTGCCCGAAACGGCCGGTGGGGTGCATTGACGACGGCGAGCGCGCTCTTGGCGCTCCTTCCGGTGGTCGCGTGCGATTCGCCGCGGACCGCGTCACCTCGCGTGAGCGCGCCTGCGCCGAAAGCGCCGGAGGACGCCGCCCGCGCGGCGCTTCGCGACGTTCCGCTCGGTCACGTGACGTCGCGCGATGAGCATGGCGCGGCGCGATTCGTCATGGGCGCGGTCGAAGCGTCGGCGGCGCCTCTGTCGCGCTTCGCGCTCACGCCGGAGAAGGCGGCGCGGCTTCATCTCGCGCGTCACGCCGAGATGCTCGGCTTGAGCGACGGCGTCGTGCGCGACGCGGCCCTCCACGCGACGCACGATCTCCCCGGCGGCGCGAGCATCGTGCAGCTCACGCAATCGGTCGGCGGCATCCCGGTGTTCCGCGCGCGCGCAAACATCGTCCTCGACGCCGCGCAGCACCTCGCGAGCATCGCGACGACCCTGCACCCCGCCGCCGGCATGCGTGCGCCCGCGTTCGCGCGCACCTCCGACGTCGCGATCGCGAACGCGTACGTCGGGCAGTTCGGACGTCCCGCGACGACGCTCGGCGCGCCGCGTCTCCTCGAGCAGACGTCGAAGAAGGTCCTCTTCCCGGTGGGCCGGCGCCTCGTCGCCGCGCATCACGTCGAGATCCTCGTGCGCGAGATCGACACGAGCGACAACCAGGGATGGGGCTACGTCATCGCCGACGACGACGGGCGGACGCTCCACTCCGAATCGCTCACGGCGCACGACGCGTTCACGTACCGCGTCTGGGCCGATCCCACGGGAAATCACATCCCGACCGACGGCCCGATGCTCGACTACACGCCACACCCGACGGGTGTCCCCGACAGGTCGAAGGCCGCCTTCGCCGCGCCGATCCTCGTCACGATGGAAGGCTTCAACAAGAATCCGAACAACCAAGCCGACCCATGGCTTCTTCCGACCGACACGGTCAGTTTCGGCAACAACGTGCGCGCGTACACGGACCGCGATCAAAACGGCGCCACCGTGGGCGACGGCTACGACGCGGCGGACGTGCGAGCCGATCTCACCTCGGCGCTGACGTTCGATCGCGTCTACGACGTGACGAAGGCGCCGAACTTCAGCGTCGACCAGGAGAAGGCGGCGGTCACGCAGATCTTCTACGTGACGAACTGGCTGCACGACTATTGGTACGACTCCGGGTTCAACGAAGCGTCGGGCGTCGCGCAGGTGTCCAACTTCGGGCGCGGTGGCGTCGAGGGCGATCCGCTTCGCGCCGAGGCCCAAGACAGCGCCGATCACGGCGCGTCGAACAACGCGAACATGAACACACCGAGCGACGGCACGTCGCCGCGCATGCAGATGTACGTCTGGAATGGCGCGCCCAATCGCTCGATCACGACGACGCCCGTGGTCGCGTTCCCCGACGGCTTCGGCGCGGCGGGGTTCGGTCCGCAGATGTTCGACGTCACCGGTCCGTTCGCGGTCGCGAGCCCGAGCACGGCGTGCGCGCCCGTCGCGAGCCTCACCGGAAAGATCGCCGTCATCGATCGCGGCGCGTGCCCGTTCACGGCGAAGGTCGCCGCAGCGCAGGCCGCCGGCGCGATCGGCGTCGTCATCGTCAACAACGCCGCGGGCCACGCGGCGCCCAGTCTCGGCGGGGCCGGCGCCGTCACGATCGGCGCGCTCAGCGTGAGCCTCGAAGACGGCGCGACGCTGAAGGCGACGATCGCCGGCGGCGCGGTGACCGGCGAGCTGAAGCGCGGCGCCGAGAACCTCATCGACGGAACGATCGACAACACCGTCGTCGCGCACGAATGGGGTCACTACCTTCACCATCGCCTCGTCCAATGCGGATCCGTGTCGTGCCGCGGGATGAGCGAGGGCTGGGCCGACTTCGACGCGGTCATGCTCGTCGTCAAGGCGGCGGACTCCGTGCAAGGCACCGTGTTCCCGCTCGCGCAGTACGCGCTCGGCGGCCTCGCAACGGACAACGAGTACTTCGGCATTCGCCGCGCGCCTTACTCGACGAGCTTCGCGAAGAACCCGTTCACGTTCGGCCACGTCCGCCGCCTCGCGACGCTCCCGACGGGCGCGCCGCTCGCGCCGGCGTCCGCCGACATGGCGGAGGTCCACAACGTCGGCGAGATCTGGGCCCAGGCGCTCTTCGAGGGCTACGCGAACATGATCGTCGCCGGCACCGCGGCGTCGCAACCCTTCGACGTGACCAAGCGCCGAATGGCCGACTACATCGTCGCGGGAATGAAGGCGACGCCGACGGAGCCGTCGTTCACGGAGCAGCGCGACGCGATCCTCTCGACGGTGTGGGCGATGGGTCGCGCCGGCGACTTCGCGTCGCTCGCGCAGGGCTTCGCGAAGCGAGGGCTCGGCGTCGGCGCGATCGCGCCGCCCGTCGGCTCGACGGATCTCAACGAGGCGGTCGAGAACTTCGACTTCAAGGGGAACCTCGCCTTCGCCGACGGCAAGCTCGACGACCTCGCTCGCTCGTGCGACGGCGACGGCATCCTCGATTCGGGCGAGTCGGGGACGCTGACG
>JAYVXB010000015.1:0-9170 GCA_043785585.1 Deltaproteobacteria bacterium
CATCGCGTACACCGCGCCGCGCGCCGGCTCGCCCGAGCGCGCGATGACCTCTTCGTAGAACACCTCGAGGCGAAGCACGTCGGTCTGCTGCACCGAGCGCTCGCCCTTCGCGAGCTTCTCCTTGAGCCCGTCGATCCCTTTCTTCAGGCGCGAGATCGAGTCGTCGACGATGTATTTCGCGTCGCGCGTGAGGAGGAGGCCGTAGTAGGCGCGACGCACGTCCGACCGAACGGACTGGCGCGCCTTCTCCATGTCCCACTCGCTGACGCGGACTTGCGCCTCGGCGGCTTCGCGGACGCTCGTGATCTTGCCGAACGTCCAGAGCGGCACGGCGCCGTTGAGATCGAACGAGAACGCGGGCTGCACCTTGTCGAGGCCGCCGAGGTTTCGCGCGGTGACGGGCGTCGACGTGAAGAAGATGCTCCCCGTGATCGGCGGAAGCACGCCGCCCGCGGCGCTCATCCCCCAGTTGAACCACGGCGCATAGCGAGCCTCGTCGAGCTGCGCGTGCACGAACGCGAGACGCGCGCGGGCGGCCCAGAGGTTCGGGTGGTTGCGCTCGGCGAGCGCGAGGCACTCCGGAAGCGTGTACGTACGCGGCTTGATCGTCGCGCGCGGCGGCGGCGGCGGCGCTGCGGTGTCGGGCTCGCCGGTGGGAGCGCCTTGGGCCGAGAGAGGCGCGAGCGCTCCGCCGAACGCGACGAGCAGCGTCAGGACGAAGAGCGGACGGGGCATCGCGGTCGAGACCTTAGCAACGGACGGATCGACGGTCGAGGAAGAGCAATCAGTCGCGGGCGGCAGCGGCGAGGATCTTCCGCGCGAGCGTGGTCGTGCCCCGGCGATGGATCGCGGCCGGATCAACGTCTTCGATCGCGTCGTATTCCCCGTCGCTCGGCGCGATCGGTGCGCGTGCGGGGCCCGTGAGGTGCGCGCGCAAGACCTGGACGGACATCCTTCGGTGCGACAACACGTGGACGATCTCGGCGCACGCCTCGAGCTCTCCCAGGCGCGCGCCGACGAGCGCGCCGAACCGAGGCCTCGCCCACCCCGCGATCTCGCGGTCCGACACGCCCGCTTCGACCTCGATCGACGGCGGCTCCCACATTCCGCCGAACGTCCCCTCGGGGCGCCTTCGTGCGAGCACGACGCCCGCGCGGCGCATGAGGACGAGCGCTACGCGGCGCACGTCGCGGGGCTTCGCTTTCGCGCGAAGCAGCGGCAGCGTCTTCTCGAGACCGCGGGCCCGCGCGGCGCAAAGGTCCTGCACCGGGCACGCGAGGCATCGCGGCTCGCGCGGCACGCACACCGTGGCCCCGAGCTCCATGAGCGCCTGGTTGTGATCCCCTGCCCCTCGCTTCGGCACGAGCGCGTCGGCGATCGCCCACACGCGCCCGAGCCCTTTCGCGCCGCGCACGTCGTCCTCGATCGCGAAGATCCGCGCCAGCACGCGCGCCACGTTCCCATCGACGAGCGCCGCCGGCCGATCGAACGCGATGCTCGCGATCGCGCCCGCCGTGTACGGACCGATTCCCGGCACCGCGCGGAGCGCTTCGACCTCCGACGGAAACGCGCCCCCCGCCCCCGCTACGTGCTTCGCCGCAGCATGCAGCATCCGCGCGCGACGGTAGTAGCCGAGCCCGCTCCACATCGAGAGCACATCGTCGAGCGGTGCCTCCGCGAGCATGTGCACCGTCGCGTACCGATCGAGGAAGCGCCCCCAATACGGAATCACGGTCTCGACGCGCGTCTGTTGGAGCATCACCTCACTCAGCCAAATCGCGTACGGATCGCGCGTTCGACGCCATGGAAGATCACGCTTCGCTCCCGCGTACCAGCCGACGAGCCCGGCACGCAACGCGCCGACTTGCGCGGCCGTCAGCGCGTGCGCATGTTCTTTGCGGCCCGCAGCTGCGGAGCGGGAGGAGCCTTTTTTGATGACTGCCATCGATCGTCCGAAGCCTGGGATCGCCGCCGTGTTGTCGTTCTTCGTCCCGGGTGTTGGCCAGTTCTACAACGGAGCGTTCCTCCGCGGGATCTTCTGGCTCATCGTCACGCCGGGGTTGTGGATCGGCACGAGCGGCGTGCTCGGCTGGGTCTGCCACATCGCCAGCGCGTACACCGCGTATCGCTACGCCGAGAAGCTCTGACACCACCGATGCGACGCCGCGCGTTCGTGGAAGCCTCGCGCGCGCCTGAAATCGGAAGGAGACGCAACCCGTAGGGCGCGCTAGTATCCAGGATGATGGCGCGCCGCGCCTTCCTCCCCACCATGCCGCCGCCTCCCGGCCCCCCTTCCTCGCCGCGCGCGGGGCAGGGTCCGGCGTCGTCGTCGCGTGTCTCGAGCCCGCCCGGTTCGCCCCCGTCGTCGAGCATGCCCGAGTCGCGTCGATCGGTACCGCCGCCGTCCATGCCGGGCTCGCCGGGCGTGCCGGGTGTCGACGGAATAGCGATGGCCTCGGCGGCGATGTTGCTCGATCGGCTCGCCGCGGCCGATGAAGGCGCGTTCATCGTCTCGTGGATCGAGTCGGCGCTCGCTGGGCGGTCGCGCGTCGATCCGACGCTCGCGGTTCGTCTGCTTCGGGCGTACCGCGAGACCGGGCGCGTCGACCGCGCACGCGAGCTCGCCGCGTCGTTGCCGTCGGCGCCGTCGTCGTGGAACCCGATCGACCTCGCGCGACTCGCGATCGAGCGTGCGATCCTCGCGATCATCGACGGTCGCGCCGATCACGCCGAGGCCGAGCTACGGCAGGCGTCGCGCGCGCTCACCGCGGCACCGAAGGGCGCTGGACTGCGCGAGCAGCTCGACATGCACCTGACCGCGGCGCAGCTCGAGCTCAAACAGAACCGCGTGACGCAGGCCGCGGCCGCGCTCCGGCTCGCGGAGCACGTCGCGGAGCGTCTCGAGGACGGCGCGTGGCGCGCTCCGGTCGCGATGACGCTCGGTCACCTCTCGATGCGCCTCGCCGATCCTCGCACCGCCGCAAAGCACTACGCGACGGCCCTCGCGCGAGCTCCGGCGCGCGGCACGGCGGCGATGAGCGCGCACGGGAACATGGCCATCGCGCTCGGGTCGATCGCGCGCTTCGACGAGGCACGCACGAGCGCGCAGACGGCGATCACCATCGCGAAAGAGCTCGCGACAGGCTGGCGTCACGCCGACGCCTACGACGTCCTGGCGATCGTCGAGATCGCCGCGGATCGTCCGGCGAGCGCGCTCGCGGCGATCGACGAAGCGCTCGTCGTGTTGGGCGAGCTCGAGCAGCCGATGCTGCGCTACCAGCTCGCCGAGCATCGGACGTGGGCGCTCGCGATGCTCGGGCGCGCGCAGGCGGCGCGGCAGTGGCTCACGAAGACCGAGAAGCTTCGCGCGGATCTCGCCGTCGTCGACGCGATCGACGAGCAGGACCTCGTTGCGACGCGCGCGCGTTCGTTCGAGTCGTGCGGGATGGTTCGCGAGGCGCTCGAGGTCGCGACGCCGCACGCAGACCGACTCCCGGATGCGTTCGTCACGGGGAGCCTGAACCTCGTCATCGGGCGATGCGCTCTCGCGCAGGGATCCGAAGCGGTCGCGCGCACCGCCGTCGAACGCGCGGCGCTCAGCGGCGATCGCCACGGCTGGGTGTTCCCCGATCGCAACGCGAGCCTCGCGCTGTGGAAGGTCGCGTTGAAATCGGGCGACAGCCGCGTCGTCCGCTACGCCGAACGAACGATCGCGCTCGCGGCAGCGGCGTCGCAGCCGCAGATCGTTTCGTCGCGTCCGTCGCAGCTTGCCGCGGCTTCGTCTCCGGACATCGAGGTCAACGAGGCGACCGTCGAGACGCCGGTCGAAGGCGAGACGCTCATCTACGTGACGACGCTGACGGGTGTCACGCGCGTGCCGCTCGCGGATCTCGCGCGGCACCTCGAGACCGCGACGCTCGTCGTCGATACGCTCACGCACGCGCTCCGCGTGCACGACCGCGAAGTGTCCCTCGAGCGACGACGCGCGCTCGAGCCGCTCGTCGTTCAGCTCCTTCGTCGGGCGCGCGAGGGGCTCAGCGCGGAAGAAATACTTCGCGCCGCGGGCGGGCCCGGACCCGAGTCCGCCGACGCCGAGCACCGCGTCCGCGTGCTCATCTCGCGCGTGCGCGATCTCCTCGGCGATCCCGCCGCGATCGAGCGCGTTCGCGACGCCGGCGAGTACGGAAAGACGCGCTACCGCCTCGCGCCGAACGTTCGCTTCGCCCTCGTCGAGCCGCTCTTCAGCTCGGCGGGCGGCAACAACGGATAGCCCGGAGCGGCAACGTTTCGCCGCGTCACCCGTCGTCGCGATTTGCGGCGGCAGCTCGCTCGTCGCGCGCGGCAATCGCGCGCGCAGCGAGGAGCGCGAGGAGCCCGACAAGCACGCCGCCGAGCGCCCACGAACGCGGGTACGCAAAGTCCGCCGCGGGATCACCCGTCCGCGCGAACGGAACGATCCCGACCGTCTCGAACGCGACGTGCGCCGCCATCGCGGACACGACGCTGCCGCTCTGCGCGCGCAGCCACGCGAGGACGAGCCCGAACGCGAACGTCGTGAAGAAGAAACGAGGGCTGAGTTGCGCGGTCGCGAAGTAGATGGCCGTCGCGAGCATTGCCGTGCCCAGCGTCCGCCCCCGACGCAGGCCGCCGAAGAGGATGCCGCGGAAGAAGAGCTCTTGCACGACCGGAATCGCCGCCGCCAGCGTGACGACCAGGAGCGCGCGCCCGACGCGCGTCGTCGTCGCAAAGATCGCCGCGACCGCCTCGACCTCCTCCGTCGACTGCGGGTAGCGCCGCGCGATCAGATCGTCGATGGCCGCCATGCCCGGCGCGAGCGCGGCACCGGCGACGGCCGCGAGCACGACGTGCATCGGCGACACGGAGCGGAAGCCGAGCGCGACGCGCATCGGCGATGTCGGCGCGTACGCGCGCACCATGACGAACAGGAGCACCGAGTACGCCAGGAGCTTGCACGCGACGAAGTTCACCGCGTCGTTCTGCGCGCCCGGACGCACCGACTCGGTGATCTGCACGAGCACGCCCATCGACAAGACGAGCGCGATCGTCCACGCCGCCGCGGCGAGGAACGACATCGCGCGCGGCTCGGCCTCGTCGTCGCCGTCTCGCTCGGGTACGTCGCTCACTTGGGCCTCGACTCAGTGACCGCGCAGGTGCGCGGGTACGCCGCGCTTCACGACCATGTCACGCGCCGCGCGCTCGTCGAGCTCGGGGTAGTCGATCGTGTAGTGGAGGCCGCGGCTCTCGTGGCGCGCCGACGCGCACTCGACGATGAGCTGCGCGACCGTGGCGATGTTTCGGAGCTCGAGGAGATCGCGCGTGATGAAGTAGCGCCAGTAGTACTCGGCGATTTCTTCCTGCAAGAGCGCGATGCGACGCGCCGCTCGACGAAGGCGCGTGTCGGAGCGGACGATGCCGACGTAGTTCCACATCAACCGCCGCACCTCGTCCCAGTTTTGCGTGATGACGACCGCTTCGTCGCTCGTGACGGCGCCGCCGACCTCCCAATCGGGCACCTCGGGCCACGGCTTTTCGTGACGCGCGCGATCGACGTCCGTCGCGGCGATCGCTTGCGCGGCGCGGTGGCCGAAGACGAGCCCTTCGAGGAGCGAGTTGGACGCGAGTCGGTTCGCGCCGTGAAGCCCCGTGCAGGCGACCTCGCCGATCGCCCAGAGCCCCGGAATCGTGGAGCGCCCTTGAAGATCCGTCGAAACGCCGCCGCACATGAAATGCGCCGCAGGGACGACGGGGATCGGCTGCGCGGAGATGTCGATGCCGTAGCGCAGGCACTCGGTGTAGATGCCCGGGAAGCGCTCCTTCACGAAGCCCGGCTTCTTGTCGGTGATGTCGAGGAAGACGTGATCGGCTCCCGTGCGCTTCATCTCGAAGTCGATCGCGCGGGCGACGATGTCGCGCGGCGCGAGATCGCCGCGAGGATCGTGCGACTTCATGAACGCGGTCCCATCGAGGAGCCGCAGCGTCGCGCCTTCACCGCGGAGCGCTTCGCTGATCAAGAAGCGCCGCGCCTGCGGGTGAAAGAGCGCCGTCGGATGAAACTGATAAAATTCCATGTTCGCGATTTCGGCGCCCGCGCGGAACGCCATCGCGACGCCGTCGCCGCTCGCGACGTCGGGGTTGGTCGTATAGAGGTAGACCTTGCCGGCGCCGCCCGACGCGAGCACCGTCGCGCGCGCGAGGATCGTGAGCACCTTGCCCGCTGCGACGTCGAGCACGTACGCGCCCGCGCACGTCTCCGGTCCGCCGTATTTCGCGAGCGTGATGAGGTCGACGCCCATGTGCTCGTCGAGGATGCGGATGCGGGGTTGGCGCGCGACCGCTTCGAGGAGCGCGCGCTCGACCTCGCGTCCCGTCATGTCGCCGGTGTGCGCGATGCGTCGCTTGCTGTGTCCACCCTCGAGATGGAGATCGAGATCCGCGTCGTGCTCGGGCGCAGCGCCCGCCGCGAGATCGAACGCGGCGCCGATGTCGCGCAGCGCGGCGATCCGCTCCGGCCCTTCCTTCACGCAAATCTCGACGACCTTCTCGTGGCAGATCCCGGCGCCCGCGACGAGCGTGTCCTGAATGTGCTCCGCGAACGAATCGCCCTCGCCGAGCACCGCCGCGATCCCGCCTTGCGCGTACTTCGTGTTCGACTCGTCGGCGGATCGCTTCGTCACGACGATGACGTCGCCGTGCGCCGCCGCTTCGAGCGCAAACGTCAGCCCGGCGGCACCGCTGCCGAGCACCAAGTAGTCGCAGGTGAGTCCCATCGTCAGTACTTAGTGCTCACTTGCTTATCCAGCGAGTCCATCTCTCTCTCGAACGTGTCGGCGGTGATGTCACCCGCGAAGCGATCGTCGTCCGCGTCGTCGGGATCGCCGATGTCGGGATCCTTGCTCGACGCCGGAGCGGCCGATGCGGCGGAGGCGGGCGGGGTGGGCGTCGACGCGGTCGCGGAGGCGACGGCGCTGACGGGCGGAGCCGCGGACGGCAGAGGCGCGGCGGGTTTCTTTTCGTCGTCGCAGCCGATCGCGAGCGAGACGAGGAACGCGCAGAGCGCGAGGAGGGCGGGAGCAAGCGGCTTCACTTCGCACCTCCGCTCGCGGACGGGCTGGGCGACGAAGACGGCGCGCTCTTCGCCAGCTCGTCGAGCTTCGCGAAGAAGCGCGTGTCTTCCTTGGCGAGCGCATCGGTCGCGCGCTTCGCGATCGCCGTCTTGGCCGTGTTCTCGGCGATCCGCTGGACGCGAAGCAACCGCATCGCGATCCGCCAATGCTTCTGCGTCAGCGCTTTCATCTCGACGCTCATCGGCTTCTTGCTCTTTTGCACGGCCGCGCGGATCTTCGTCGTCGTCGAAGCGGTGTAGTCCTGCCGCCGCTTCGCCTGATCGGCGCTTTCTTTCGGCAGGCCCGACTGCGCGAGCGTCGCCGGTGCCTGCCCCCTGCCCTTGTCGGCCGCGCCCGCGAATGCCGCGGCCGGCACGCACGCGAGCGCACAGATCGTCGCAATCGTCCGCCATCGCATGCGCGGCAGCCTATCCCGAGCGAACCTGGTTGCGGTAGGGCTAGTGGGATCCGTCAGGCCCCGAGTGGATACAAGGCATCGACTTCGTGCCCCTCGGCGTCGCCGAGGGGTTCTCTCAGTTGACAGCAGGCCGGCAGCCCCTTAACTACCCTCTGCGAAAACTGAATCGCCATTCAGGAGGTCCCGTTGAAGATCCTCGTACCCCTCAAGCGGGTCGCCGACCCGGACAACGCGAACAAGATCAAGATCTCCGCCGCAGGCAAGATCGATACGACGGGGCTCGAGTGGAAGCCAAATCCGTTCGACGAGTACGCGGTCGAGACCGCGCTGCGTCTGACGGAGAACGGCACGAGCCCGAAGACGCGCTTGGGTGAGGTCATCGTCGTGACGTTCGGCCCCAAAGAGGCCGAGACGACGCTCCGCGCCGCGCTCGCGACGGGCGCCGACCGCGCGATTCGCGTCGACACGACGGACGATGCGCTCGACGGCGATCTGGTGGCGCGCGCGCTGAAGGCGCTCGTCGAGAAAGAGAAGCCGGATCTCGTGCTCGCCGGCAAGCAGCAGGTCGAAGGCGATTCGAACCAAGTCGCGCAGCTCGTCGCCGAGTACCTGGGGTGGCCGCAGGCGACGTTCGCGGGATCGATCAAGAGCGAGAACGACACGGCGCTCGTCGTCGGACGCGAGATCGACGGCGGGACGCTCAACGTGAAGGTGACGCTGCCCGCCGTCATCTCGGTCGATCTTCGCATCGTCAACGCGCACGGCGTGAAGTCGAAGCACACGCCCGCCACGCACGCCTACCCCGACGGCGTCCGCTTCGCCGCGCTCATGGCGATCATGGCCGCGAAGAAGAAGCCGCTCGTCGAGATGAAGCTCGCCGATCTCGCGCCCGATACACAGCTCAAGGTGACGTACGGCGCGGCCGAGCTGCCGCCGAAGCGCTCGGCCGGCGTGAAGGTGAAGTCCGTCGAAGAGCTCGTTCAGAAGCTCAAGACCGAAGCGAAGGTCCTCTAGGAAGGCGTGGAGAAAAAGATGAGCACTACACTTGTCGTCGCAGAGCTCCACGAAGGAAAGGTCCGCAAGGCCACGCACAGCGCGATCGCGTTCGCGAAGCAGGTCGGCGGAAGCTTCGGCATTCTGGTTCTCGGTGCGACCGCGAAGTCGGCCGCGGCCGAGCTGACGGGCTTCGGCGCGGCGAAGATCCTCGCGTGCGAGGACGCGTCGCTCGGAGACTACGTCTGCGAAAAGTTCGCGCCGACGGTCGCTGCAGTCGCGAAGTCGGGCGGGTTCGACACGGTCGTCGTGACAGCCAGCTCGTACGGGAAAGATCTCGCGCCGCGCGTCGCCGCCAAGCTCGGCGCCGGGTACGCGCCGGACATCAACCAGGTGAAGGTCGACGGCAGCAAGCGCGTCTATCGCCGTCCGATGTTCGCCGGGAACGCGCAGGGGTACTGCGAGATCACGACGCCGATTCACGTCGTCAGCGTTCGCCAGACCGAGTTCGCGCCGGCCGAGCAGAGCGGCGGCGCGAGCCCCATCGAAGCGGTCGCGCTCGCGGCGGCCGACCCGGCGGCGGCGCGTGTCGAGTTCGTCTCGCTCGAGCAGGGAAAGAGCGAGCGTCCGGATCT
>JAYVXB010000016.1:0-9149 GCA_043785585.1 Deltaproteobacteria bacterium
GAACGCCTCCGAAGCGCCACACGTGAGGCTCCAAAGACGAGCGAAGTCTCTCGGTCATTCAGCGCGGCGCCGCGTGCTCACCCGGCGTCGCGCGTGGCCTGCGCCTCCTCTTTGAGGACGTGGTTCGTGCGCGCAAGCAGGACGAGCTTGGCGTCGGGGCGCGCGTTGGCGAGGCGCTTCGTGTCGTCGACGAAGATCTGCACGTCGGTCTCGCCCTGGGGAATGGTGGACGCGATCCCTGGGCGCCTTCTTCAGCTGCGCTCGCGGACCTGCGGCGCCTGACGCTTGGGCGGCGGCGTTCCGCTCGCGGAACGGTCGCGAAGTGCGTCCCGCGCTTCTCACGCTATCCTGACGTGAACCGGCGGAGGCTCACGATGCGTCGATGCGTTCAAGTGAGTGCGGGCGCGTTCGCGTTCGCGATGTTCGGCGTGATGGCGCTGTCGCTGCCCAGCTGCGGTGGCGACCCGGCTGCGGCAGGCGTCGACGGGACGGACGGCGGATCCGACGCGTCGAGCGACGGCCCCGGCCCCGCACCCGAGGGCGGAAGCGTCGATGGCGGAACGAGCGATGCGCCGTCCGAAGCGAGCCCGCCCGATCCCTGCGGCTCGGCGCTCTTCTGCGAGAAGTTCGACGGCTACACCGGCGTCACGGCGATCGCGGACAAACAGAAATTCGGGCCATGGCGAGCGGCGCTCCAGACGGGCGCCACGATGAGCCTCGATGCCACGCACAAGGTCTCCGGCTCGAGCGCGCTCCACGTCCACATCGACAACGCCGTCACCGCGGGCGGCCGCCTCTTCGCCGAGGGGGCCCAGCCCATCTTCACGACCAAGCCGACCCACATCTACGGCCGGATGATGATGTACATCGACCCGAACGGGACGAGCATCCACTGGACCTTCTTCGGCGCCAACGGCGCGGCCGATCCAAACTCGCCCGCGACCGGACGCAACGCTTCGTACATCCTGAGCTCGCTGCCGAAGAACGGCGTCAACACGTACAGCTTCGTCTACGGGCTCTCGGCGACCGCAACCGACGGCTACCACGACTGCTCGTCGCAGAGCGCGACGCCGATGCCCTCGGCCTGGGCGTGCGTCTCCTTCGAGTTGGACTCGGTCGCTCGCAAGCTCCGCATGTACAAGGACGGCGCCGCGACGGCGATCCTCTCGGTCGACGATCACGGGAACGGCTGCGTCCCGCCCACGGCGGTCACCTCCCCTTGGTACGGGCCCACGATCACCCAGCTCTTCGTCGGCGCGTGGAGCTTCCACGCGATGAACGCGCCCCTCGACGTTTGGATCGACGACGTGGTCGTCGACACCAAGCCGGTCGCGTGCCCTCCGTAGCAGCCGGGGCCCCTCCGAGCTGAACGATCTTGCGCGAATGCGCGGCGAGGCGATCGTGGGCCATGGCCTCTGATCGCCAGGCGAGCTAAACGGATGGATCGTGAGCTCGCTTGCCCCCACGACAGGCGCGATGATCGCTGGCGTCTACCAAGTCCTCAGTCCGCTCGGCAGCGGTTCGATGGGCGTCGTCATGCTCGCCCGGGATCTCGTCCTCGAGCGCCTCGTCGCGATCAAGCTCGTTCGTCCGGAGATGCTCGACAGCGAGGAGCTTCGTGCGCGGTTTCTCCAAGAGGCGCGCGCGATGGCGCGCGTCAATCATCCGAACGTCCTGCACATCCATGCGTTCGGCGAGTTCGAGGGCGCGCCGTACTTCGTCATGGAGTTCGTCAACGGAAAGACGCTCGACGGCTGGATGCGGCCCGAGGGCGACGCGGTCGTGGTGCCGCCGCTCGAAGAGGCCATGCGCGTCCTCGACGCCACGTGCCTCGGCGTCGAAGCGATCCACAACGCGAAGACGGTGCACCGCGATCTGAAGCCGAGCAACATCCTGTTCGGCAAAGACCAGCGCGTGCGCGTCGCCGATCTCGGCGTCGCGACGTTCGTCACGCGCGGCGAGGTGAACGCCTCCGAGCTGCGCGAGATCGTCGGCACGCCGTCGTACATGGCGCCGGAGATCGCGTTGCAAGAAGAGACCGACCGCGCCCTCGCCCCGCGCGCCGACGTCTACTCCCTCGGCTGCATCGCGTACGAGCTCTTCACCGGCGCGCCGCCGTTCGACGGCAAGACGACGATGGCGATCATGGTCGCGCAGATCTCCACGCCTCTCGAGCCGCCGAGCCGCCGCAATCCTCGGCTGTCGCCGGAGTTCGACGCCGTCATCGCGCGGGCGCTCATGAAGGATCCGGCGGCGCGCACGCCGAGCGCCGAAGCGTTTCGACGCGAGCTCGCCGCGGCGTTCGCGAAGACGACCGAGCCTGTGCGAATCCTGGTGGCGGAGGACGACCCCGACTTCCGCGATGCGCTCCAGCTGATGCTCGGCATGGAGTTCCCGCACGCGGAGATCGAGTGCGTGGCCGACGGCGAGGCCGCGCTCGCGGCGTTCCGAGCGGGGCGCCCGTCGGTCGCGATCTTCGACTTTCGAATGCCGGGCTACGACGGCATGGAGCTCACGCGCCTCGTCCGCGCCGAAGCGGACGCGCAGTCGGTGCCGATCATCGTGCTCACCGCGTCGGGCGGAGCGGAGCACTGGCAGCAGCTGTCCGCGATGGGCGCCGACGGCTTTCTCCTCAAGCCCGTCCACCTCGAGGACGTCGTCACGCTGGTCCGGCGCGTCCTCCGTCAGAGGTCGGTGTCGAAGATCCCGAGCGCCGCGAAAATCGCTCCGAGGTGAGCGACGGCGACTCGTTTTCGCCTCGGTGTGGCGCGCCTGCTCCGTGACCGCGCGGCGGCTCGCACGGATCTTCTTCGGTTCGCGCCCGCGCGCGCCGGTCCGGTCGTTGCAGACCGAGCGCCGTGCTCCCAACTCCCGAATCCGCCCTCCGCGTAGATGTCCTCTACCGGGCGCACCGACGCGACGTCGCCCGTCTCGTCTACCGAATGCTCGGCCCTCGCCACGACGCCGAAGACGTCATCCAAGAAGTCTTCGTGCAAGTGTTCCGCAGCTTGGGCTCGTTCCGCGGCGGCTCGGCGTTCACGACGTGGCTGCATCGCGTGACCGTGAACGTCGTCCTCATGCACCGGCGCGCCGCGCGCAGCCGCCCGGTGTTCGCCGAAGAGCTTCCGCCCGACGTCGTCGCCGATCCGACCGGGCTCGCGCCGGACGAAGACGTCGAACGCATCGCGCGCGTCGAAGCGTTTCGGCGCCTCGTGGATCGCATCTCGCCCAAGAAGGCCGAGGTCTTCGTGCTTCACGATCTCGAAGGTGAGAGCGCGCACGAGATCGCCAAGATCGTCGGGTGCCCGGTGCTCACCGTGCGTACGCGACTCTTTTATGCGCGGCGCGAGATCGCGGCGATGTGGTCGTCGGAGCCCGCGCTCGCGGCGTGCGCGCACAACCACGGCGACGGGGATCGCGAAGCGTGGGCGATCGCCTGACGGCGCCTGGTCTGCGTGACATCGGATCACGCACGATGCGCTTTGGATCGATGAGCCGTGATCCAAGATCACGTGAATCGCGTCCGCTGCTCGATGAACGCGATCTAGGATCACGTTCGAGGCTAGCCATGCGCGTTCAACGTGTCCCCGCGTCACGCTGAAGCGCTTCGGAGTACGCTCCGACCCTCATGAAACGAAAGAAACGTGATCCGGTGTCACGCGAGACGTTTGAGGGCGTCCTCCGCGCCATCCAGCAGACCCTCGGCTGGAAGTGGAACGCGCTCGCCGCCGCGATGGGCGTGTCGACGCGCACGCTCGTGCGATGGGTCTACCATCGCGACATGCCCGCGCCGGCGCGGCGCGTCGCGATCGTCGCTGCCTTGCGCGACTTGCCGACGGATCTCGTCGCGCGCCTCGCCGCGTCCCTCGACGTCGACCCGCGGATCGGCGGCGTCGCGCCACCCGCGGCGCCCGCGGACGTCCCCGAACGGGCGCGCGCGATCCTGGACGCCGCGATCTACGCCGCCGCCGACGCGATGAACGCGCGCGCCAGCGACTTGCGCACGGCGCTCGGTCCGATCCTGTCGGCGATCGCCGAGCTCGGCATCGACGCGCGCGCGGCGCGAGCGATCGTCGAACGCTCTCGCAAGTGACGTCCGACGTCGGGAATTTGCGTTCGGCTTGCGCGGTGTTGCCCGCCGCGGGGGATCCTTCGCTTCGCTCAGGATGACGGCACCGCTTCCCTCGCTTCGCGCGGGGCGGTGCCGTCACTTCGCCGCGCAAGCCCCCTTGTTCCCGAGCTCGCACGCGCGCGCGTTGTACCCCTTCGAACGGTCCGTGTCGGCCTTCACGCCGAGCCCGCCGCCCTTGTACGCCGCGCCGAGACGCGCGCACGCCTCCGGCCATCGGTAGTTGCACGCCTCTTCGAAGCGATGCAGCGACGCCGGCAGATCGCGCTTCACGACGGGCGGTCGCCCTTGCTCGAGCATCGCCGCGATGATCGCGCAGCCCTCGCCGTCGCGCGCCGTGCATCCGCGCTCGATGAGCGCGACCGCGAGCTCCATCGTGTCCTTGTCCGCCTTCGGCGTCGCGCGGAGCTTCCCCGCCAGCGTGCACGCGTGTCCGGGCTGGTAGCGGCACGCCATCTCGTAGACCTCGGCGGCCTTCTTCTCGTCGCGGGTGATCCCGCGTCCTTCGAAGTAGAGGTCCGCGAGGTTCTTGCAACCCGCCGCCCAGTGCATCTCGCACGCCTTGCGATAGAACACCGCCGCCTGCATCTCGTCGCGCTTGATGCTCCCCGAGCCGTTCTCGTAGAGGACGCCGAGCATCGTGCACGCCGACGCGCGCCCCGCGTCGCAGCCCTTCTTGTGGATCGCGACCGCCTCGTCGGCGTTCTGCGTGATCCCCTTCCCCTCGGTGTACATCTTCGCGAGCCTGTCGCATGCATCGGGATCGCCGTGATCGCACGCGACCTTGTAGCTCTCGGCGGCGCGCTTGTAGTCCTTGTCGACGCCGATGCCGTCCTCGAGCCGCACCGCGAGCTGGTAGCACGCGCGTTGGTAGCCGAGCTTGCACGCCTTGCCGAGGAGCTCGGCCGCGCGCTTCGTGTCGCGCGCCGTCCCCGCGCCTCCGTCGGTCATCGCCGCCGCGCTCGAGCACGCGACGCCGGACGCGACGCCGCGACCGCGATCGCACATCTTCACGTAGAGCTCGAACGCCTTCGACGAGTCACGCGCCACGCCGCGCCCCGACTCGTACCGACGCGCGAGCGAGTTGCAGCCGTTCATGTCGTCGAGGTCGCACGCCTTCTGAAAGAGTTCGATGATCTTCGGCCCGCTGTCGTCGGGGCTCTCTTCTTCGAGGAGCTCGGCGAGCACGAGGCAGCCTTGGCCGTACCCGTTCGCGCACGCTTTTTCGTAGAGCGTCTCGGCCTTCGCGACATCGCGCTTCAATCCGAAGCGCGCGTGGTGGTGCGCGCCGCCGAGCTTCACGCATCCCTCCATGTGCCCAGCCGCGGTGCACGCCCGATCGATGAGCTCGAGCGCCTTCTTCTCGTCGCGCGTCGCGCCCTGCCCGATCGCGTAGAGGTCCGCGAGCCGCGCGCACGCCCAGCCGTCCATCGCGTCGCAGTCGGCGGTGTAGAGCTTCACGGCCTCTTCGTACCGCGCCTTCGCCTTGTCGGCGTCGCGCCCGAAGCGGCCCGAGACGAAGCCATCGGCGAGCCCGAGGCACCCGCGCGCCGTGCCGAGCTCGCAGGCGTGCGCGAAGAGCGCCTCGGCGCGCGCCGGCTCGCGCGGCTCGATCGAGCCGTCGACGTAGAGATCCGCGAGGTCCGAGCAGCCGAGCGCGTCGTCGCCGTCGCACGCGCGCTTGTAGCTGGCGATCGCCGCTTGGATGTCGCGCGGCGTCCCGTAGCCGTAGCGCTGGTGCGTCCCGAGGTTCGTGCATCCCATCGGAAAGCCGGTGTCGCACGCGCGTTGGTAGAGCTTCACCGCTGCGGCGCGATCGCGCTGCATGCCGAGCGCGTCGGACTTCATCGCGCCGAGGTTGTTGCATCCGCGCGGCTCGCCGGCGTCGCACGAGTGCTCGAAGAGCTTGGCCGCCTTCGTGTAGTCCTGCACGAGCACCTTGCCGCGCATGTGCATGAAGCCGACGCCCGAGCACGCGAACTCCGAGCCGCCGTCGCACCCCTTCTTGTAGACCTCGGCGGCGCGCTCGTAGTTGCGCTTGCCGTCGCGATCGTTGAACAGCATGAAGCCGAGCGTGCCGCAGCTCTTCGCGTCGCCGAGCTTGCACTGCGCTTCGCAGTCGGGGAAATCGCCGCGCTTGCAGTTGTGCGTCTTGGTCGTCGACGCCGGCATGCAGTTGCCCTCCGCGCGCACGAACCCCGCAGGGCACGCCGCGCCGCCGACGCCGACCGCGTGCGCGTCGACCTTCGCGCCGTCGATCGCGACGAGCTCGAGGTTCAAGAGCGCGCCGCAGTTGGGCGCCTTCGCCGTCGGATCCGCGCTCGCGGCGCGGCAGTCTTCGATGCTCCCGTCCGTCGTGCGAATGCTCTTGCTGACCTCGCCCGCCCACCCGGATTTTCCGCCGAAGATCTCCACCGCGGTGCTCGCCTTCGACTTCGCGCCGACCTGCATCGCGAACGCGCCGACGTAGACGCCGCGGATGAAGTGCGTCGCGCCTTTGCACGCCGCCGGCCCCTGCACGTCCTCGGCCTTCGCGGTCACCCACGTCGCCGCGCGCTTGCCGACCATCACGAGCGCGACCTCGAGCGTCGCGCCGCGCTTCATCTCGGCGTCGAGCTTCAGCGCGAGGCCCACGCCGCCGAGCGGCAAGTTCGCGCGGAGCTCGTCGCCCGACTCGAACGCGATGACGTGCTCCTTCAACTTGAAGCGCGCGAAGCCGTAGCTCCCGTCGAGCTTGCAGTCCTCGAGGAGCGATATCTTCCCTTTGTTGTCGAACGTGACGACCGCGACGCCCTTGTCCATCGCGATCTCGAGGTTGCCGCGTGTGCTCGCGGGCCAGTCGATGATCAGCGGCGCTTCGTTTTGGCCGGCGAGCGCTTGGACATCGGGGCTCGTCGGCAAAGGCGGCGTGATCGTCCCGCACGCGGTGGAGACGAAAGCGATGGGCGCGGCGACGAGCGCGACGCGAACGAAGGTGCCAATGCGATTCATGGGGGCGCGATGATAAGCCACGCCCGCCAAAACGCACGAGCCTGGCGCTCCCCTTCCAAACGCCTGTTTTTCAGCCTCCGTCGAGGCCGGCGGACAACCGCATCGCGTCGAGGCTCGCCGTCGATCCGCTGCCGCTCTCGGCGTCGCCGCCGACGTCGTGCGTGGGCGCGCCGAGCACGTGGAGGCCCTCTTGCGTCTCGTGCGGCATGGGCGACACCCACAAGAACCACGCCGCCGCGATCGACAACGCGCCGCCGAGCGCGCACGCGAACGTCACCGTGCGTCGATGCGCCGTCCCCGCGCGCGCCGCTGCGGCACGCTTGGCCGCCACGAGCCGCACGCCGGTCTCCGGCTCGTGCGCGATCTGCTCGAACGCCATCTCGAGCCGCGCCTCGTGCGCGAGCGCCTCTGCGCACGCGGGACACTCCGCGACGTGCGCTTCGACGCGCGCGCCGGCCACGGCGTCCAGCGCACCCATCACGTAGAGCTCGAGATCCGACGCCATCGGATGCAGCGTGGTCATGTCGACGCACTCCCTTCCACCGCTGCTCGAAGCAGCTTGCGAACTTCGCACACGATCTGACGAACACGTTGGAGCGAGAGGCCGAGCCGCGCGGCGACTTCGGCGTGGTCGAGCCCCTCGCCTCCATAGACGAGATGAAAGACGCTCTTCGCCGACGGCGAGCAGCGTGACAGAATCTTCTCGGCCTTCGCGAGGCGCTCTTCGGTGATGAGCTGCGTCTCGGCGGACGCCGCCGGATCGGGGAGCTCTTCGGGCGCGCCTTCGAGCGGCTCGGTGCGCTTCATGCGACGCGCGGCCTCGAGCGCCATGAAGCCCGCCTGCGCCACCGCGAGCCCCGGCAATTGCAAATGCGACAAGCGCCCTTCGCGCTGCTGCTCGATGAGACGAATCCACGCGTCCTGCGCGATGTCCTTCGCGCGATCGATCCGCACGCCCCGCGCGAGGAGCGACACGACGACGCGGTGGTTGTGCTTCTGCACGAGCGCGTTCCACGCGGAGATGTCGCCGCACAGCGCGCGCTCGCACATCGAGCGTTCGTCCATCTGGGAAGCAGTCGGTGCGGGCTCCGCGTGCGCGAGGACGCCGACCGGGAGCGGAATCACCCGCGCCAGCATCGGCGACCGCTCTTCGGAGGACCGTTTCATCAGCAGCTCACCCCTTCAACGACTCGACCCGTCAGGACATATCGCACGCTCCTTCGGACGAGCCACTCCACGCGCGCATTCCGCGTCGCCGTGCGAATCCCGAAAGAGTGCTCATGCGTTCAGCTTCCCGAGCGCGATGGGCGGACGCGCCCACGTCCACGTCCTGGAACCGCCGCGTCCAGGCGGGCGCCTCACGGATCGATTTCGCCGCAAGAAACAGCGGTCGCGCGACCGGTTCGGCTTGGTCCGCGCATTGCTGAGAGAGGACACATGTCACGAACGACGCACATGGTCTTCGGAGCCGCGCTCGGCGTCGCCGCATCGTTTGGCGGCGCCTGCTATTCGGGCGGACCGAAGGGGGCCCCCGCCACGACGGACACGCCCGACGCGGCCGCGACGATCCCGTTCGAGCCGCAGTCGCCGTACTCGTACGTGCCCAAGGTGAAGAACGTGCTCGTCGGAACCGCGGCGACGGACGACGAGATCAAGGCGGTCGTAGCGGATCCGACCGCGCTCGCCGGGCTCATCGACAAGTGGATGACGGCGCCCGAGACGAAGGATCTCTACAAGGCGAAGATGCTCGCGTTCTTCGCGAAGGCGTTTCAGCAGTCGCAGATCTCGACCAACGACTTCACAGATCAGCTCCCGTTCCAGGGCGGGATCGGCATCGCCCGCAACCCCGCGAACCGCCTCTTGCAGAACACGCGCGAGTCGTTCGCGCGGACGGTCTGGGAGATGGTGTCGGCGGGTCGGCCGTTCAGCGAGACGATGACGACGCAGCAGCTGATGATGACGCCGCCGCTGATGGCGCTCTACGCGTTTTTGGACAGCTACCACATCGACGACAACCTCAAGGCGATGG
>JAYVXB010000017.1:0-9139 GCA_043785585.1 Deltaproteobacteria bacterium
GTGAAGGTCGCGCACGCGCCTGGGCCGGGCGACGATCACATGAAGGGCATGGGCTGCATGCTCACGAACATCGAGCTCCTCTCGGGCACCACGCAAGGCGGCGCGGGGACGCCCGCGGGGTTCGCCGGAGGGATCTCGATCGACCAAGAGATCGTGAAGACGGTCGGCAAGGACACGCGCTTTCCGTCGCTCGAGTTCGGCGTGATGGTGCACGACTCGGACATCTGGGCGCGCATGATCTACGCAGGCGCGAACCAGCCGCTGCCACCGATGGAGGATCCGGTGAAGGCGTACGCGCGCCTCTTCTCGGGGACGCAGGGAAATCCGGCGGAGGTCGCGAAGCTCGTCAATCGCAGGAAGAGCGTGCTCGACAGCGCCGGTACGTCGCTCGATACGCTCGCGGGCAACGTGTCGGGCGAAGACAGGGTGCGCGTGCAGCAGCACGCCGACTCCGTGCGCGCGATCGAGAAGCAGCTTCTCGCGACGACGGCGGCGTGCACCGCACCGGCTGGGATTGCGCAGATCGATCTGAACAACGAGTCGAACTACCCGGCCGTCGGAAAGCTGCAAATGGATCTGCTCGTCGCCGCGCTCGCGTGCGGTCAGACGAACGTCGCGTCGCTCCAGTGGTCGCGATCGGTCAGTCAAATCGGCTTTCCGTCGCTCGGGATCACGTCGGGGCATCACGATCTTTCGCACAAGCCGGACGACGATGCGGCGTCGAAAGCGGCGCTGATCAAGATCAACACCTGGTACGCGCAGCAGTTCGCGTACCTCCTCGGCAAGCTCGACGCGGTGGCGGAGACGGATGGCACGACGCTCCTCGACAACACGATGGTCATCTGGGTGAACGAGCTCGCGAAGGGGAACGTGCACAGTCACTCGCCGCTCCCGGTCGTCATCGCGGGCGGATGCCAGAAGGCGTACCGCGTCGGGCGTTACCTCAAGGTCGCGAACGGCACGCCGCAGGCGAACTTGCTCGTGTCGGCGGCGAACGCGATGGGCGTGGGGATGACGACGTTCGGCAATCCGGCGTTCTGTACGGGTGCGCTCTCGGGGCTCGTGTGAAGCGGAGCGGCGCGCGTGTGAAGCGGAGCGGCGCGGCGCTCGCGGCGTTTGTCGTGCTCGCGGCGTGCGGTGGTGATGGCGCAGGTGTCGTCGCGCCGTCGGGCGACGCGGGCGCGGGCGACGACGGCGCCGTCGTCGCGGCGGACGGCGCGAGCGACGCGTCGTCGAGTGGAGACAGCGCGAGCGCCGATGCGCCCGCCGCCGACGCGCCCGCCGATGCCGGTCGCGACTACTCGTCGAACCGCGGAGCGTTCTTCGGCGCGAGCCGTTGCGCGAATGCGCACGTGCAGCTCTGCGAAGACTTCGAGAGTGGCACGCTCGATACGGCGACGTGGACCGTCAGCGGCACGGCCCCCGTCATCGACGGCATCCAGAAGGCGCGCGGGAACAAGGCGCTCCACATCACGAAGAACGCGAACGGTCAGTCGTACATCCGCGAGAAGAAGACCTTCCCCGCGGCGAACAACACGTACTGGGCGCGCATCTTCGTCTACTTCGCGCAGCTCCCGGCCGCGCCGATGACGTACGCGCATTGGACGTTCGCAGCAGCGACGGGCACGGGCGTGACGGGCGAGATTCGTCTCAGCGGGCAATTGCAGGGCGCGAACCACTTCGGCGTCGGGACGGACAGCGGGAACGATCCGGCGGGGACGGGCGACTGGACGAACTCGGACAAGGATCCGAACAACACGCCGAGCGCGGTGCCGCTCGCGCAGTGGCTGTGCATCGAGTGGCTGCACAAGGGCGACACGAACGAGACGCGCTTCTTCTGGGACGCGACGGAGCATGCGTCGCTCTACACGTCGGCGACGAAGCACGGCGGCAACACGAATCAATATTTGCTGCCGCAGTTCAACTCGCTCTGGATCGGCTGGCAGGAGTACCAGGCCAGCACCGAGACCTTCGAGATGTGGGTCGACGAGATCGCGATCGACAAGGACCGCATCGGCTGCGTGCTCTGAGAATTTTTTTTACCGCCAAGGCGCCAGGCCGCCAAGGAAGAGGGAGGGTATCCATCCCAACCTCTGCTTGGCGCCTTGGCGCCTTGGCGGTCAAAACCTCCGCGCGAGGCAAGTGACGGGTCCAATGCCGCATAGGCGTGTCGTCTGCGCACGCGTGCGCTCCGAGCGCGCGACGTCGCCGATCCAGAGATCGTCGAGTGAGTCGAACGCCACGTTGCCGAGGACCGCGCCGAAGAAATCGCCGATGCGCACGTCCCCGTTCGGCTCGACGCACGCGGTCTCCCACGCCGCGCGGCAAGGATGGATCTCGCTGCGGTTCGCGAATTCGTCGGCAGCGAGGAACGTGCGCATCGCGTCGTCATCCGCGACGCGGCAACGCCAGACTCGTGGCGGCGCGGTGTGATCGACGACCACGAGGCCGCGTGCGCGACCGCGATCGGCTGCGCGCGCGACGCGATCGCGTGACTGCGATCGATCCATGCGGAGGAGCGACCGGCGCGCGAAGTCGTTCACGCCGACGGCCTCTTCGAGCTTGATCCAGTCGACGCCGACATCTGCGGCGAGATCGACGAACGCGTCGAGCTCGTCGACGTTCGAATCGAGCACCACGAGCGAGATGCCGAGCCGCAGATCGGCGCCGAGCGTCCTCCGCGTGCGAACGGCTGCGCGAAGGTTCGCGACGACGTCGTCGAAGCGGCCGCCGTCGCGCACGGCGTCGTTCGTCGGGGCGGTCGCGCCGTCGAGCGAAACAGAAATCGAGCGGACGCCGTGCTCGACGAGGCGCGTGAGCACGCGGTCGTCGAGCAGCAGGCCGTTCGTCAGGAGGTGCGCGACGTACGGAAACCCGCCGCGCGCCGTGCGGATCGCGCGAAGCACGTCGAAGAGAACGGGCGACGCGAGCGACTCGCCGCCGTGGACGAAGCCGAAGTAGTCGGCGTACGCGAGGTGGTCGCGCAAGCGATCGACGAGCCATGGCGAGAGCGTGCGTGCGGAGCCGGTGCGCGTCTTCGTGGGAGCGTGCGTGATGCAGTGACGGCACCGGAGGTTGCAGAGCTCGGTGACGGCGAAGTCGATCCGCGTCGGGCCAACGCGCGGTGCGAGCGCGCTCGCGGCGAAGTCTTCGTCGCGCGCCGCGCACGCATCGAGCTGTCGAAGGCGTCGCGACTGCGTCGCGGCTCCGGTTCGCAAGCGTCGCACGACGATCGCCGAGCTCGGTCCCATCGACAGCGTCGAGCCCTGCACGGAGCAGGTACCGATCGTCGCGAGCGGCTCGATTCCAGGGCTCACGTCGTCGTCGACGTCGATCTCCACGGGACCGTCGCCCACGTGGAGAACGACATCGATCAGCTCGCCGTCCGCGGAGCGGCGGTACACGAGGAGATCTCCTTCGGCGTGGAGAACTTCGATGTCGCCGTAGCGAAGGGCGGGCGACGAGGCGCGCACGGCGAGGAGCCGCTTCACGATCGCGCGGAGCGCCAGATCGCGGTGTACATCGTCCCAGGCCATCGGCGCACGATCGCGCCACGCTGCCTCCGGCTCGAGGTTCGCCTCCGACGCCGAGAGGCCGACCTCTTCGCCGTAGAGGAGCGCCGGCACGCCCGGCGACGTGAGCAGCAGCGCGAGCCCGAGCGGCGTCCGCGTTGCGCCGCCCTCGACGCGCGCGATCGTCGAGAAGCGTGCGTGATCGTGCGTCGAGACGAAGCGGAGCGCGGCGCTCGCGTCGCCGCCGCGCGCGAGATCGATCGCCGTCAGCCGTCGCGCCGCATCTTCTGCGCGCGACGTGCGTCGCGCGATGAACGAGGTAGCGAGCGCATGAAAGCCGAAATCGGTCGCCGCATCGACGGCTCCTTCCGCGCGCCAACGCCACGCGTGCGTCGGCACGATCTCGCCGAGGACGACCGCGTCGGGACGCACGGCGCGGAGGCGTGCGCGGATCGCGCGCGCGAGATCCATCGGCACCTCCGCTGCCGCGTCGAGGCGAAAACCATCGACGCCGCGCCGCGCCCAGTGCTCGGCGAGATCGCACGCCATCGTTCGCACCTCTTGGCCGTCGAGATCGAGCAGCGGCGCATCGTCGCGGGCGCCGTACGAACGGAGCTTCCCATCGGCCGTCCACTGGAACCAACTGGCGAACCGCGACGCGCGACCGTGCGCGATGACGTCCTCGAGCGGAGCGAAGCCGCGCCCGACGTGGGACATCGAGAAATCGAGTAGGATCCGCATGCCACGAGCGTGTGCCGCACGGACGAGTCGATCGAAGGCCGCGTCGCCACCGAGCGCCGGATCGACGCGCCAGGGATCGACGACGTCGTAGCGATGACAACTCGCGGCGACGTGCACCGGGGTGAGATAGAGCGCGCTCACGCCGAGATCCGCGAGCTCGTCGAGCGATCGCACGATGCCGTCGAGATGACCTCCCGCGGCGACGTCGCTGCCGGGATCCGCACCCCATGCGTCGTCGTCGGTCGCTGCACGAAAGCGATCGACGAAGATGGCGTAGACGATCGCGTCGCGCCACCAAGCGGGGAGCTGCTCCGTCGCGGGCGTGCGTGTCCATTCGTAGGGTCCTGCGACGACCCGTCCGTCGAGGGCGATCGCGTACCGCGCGCGTGCGGAGATTGGGACCCGCGCGCGAAACATCACGTGCTCGTCTTCCTCGAGGACGACCTGCATCGGCGCGCGAAGCGTGAGCTCTTCGTCGGCGCCGTCCGCCCAGACGACCTCGAGCGCGCCCGCCGGGCCGCGACGCAGGCCCGCCGTGATCACGACGCCGCCGCGACGCGCTTCGTAAACGAACGGCAAGCCCGGCGCGAAGAGCACGGGCTCGGCCGCGCCGCCGATCACGAGCAGGTTGTCGCGGCGACCGTCGCGCGCGCGCGTTCGCGGGTTGTCCGGATCGAGCTGCCACTCGCCATCGACCTTCAGCTTGTACGAGTACGCGCCCGAAGGGAGCGTGAGCGTCCGCTCGAACGCGCCGTCGCCTCCGTCACCCAGAGGGTGCGGCGTCAGCCAATCGTACGGCTCGCCGAGGAGCTCGACGCTCGTCGCGTGCGGCAAGCGCGCGCGCAGGACATGCCTCGTCGCAGAAGCGTTGCTCACCGATTCTCCAGTTTGGGTTGCGTGATGGCGGTGCGTGTCGTACGAAAGCGTAACTCAGGCAGGAGTTACGTTCTTGCCTGGAGTATGGCGGGCAAAAGCCCAACGCGCAAACGAGGATCGTCATGATCAGGATTCGAGTTCGTCATGTCCGCGCCGGCGTCGCAGGTGCCTCCGGATTGATGATGTTGAACGGAGCTGCGCTTTTCGCCACCGCATGCGCCGCGCCCACGGGCGAAGAATCGAACGTCGCAGAATCGAGCGAGACCGTCGTCAACCCGGGCACGGGCACCTTCGAGCTCGCGCCGCTCTACTCCGGCGGCGCGTACGGCCCCGCGTACACGATCACGACGAACAACAGCACCGACGAGTTCGTCCGTGTCGGCGAGAAGATCCAGCTTCAGCTTGCGGAGTGGATCCTCTGGACGCTGGTCGACGAGCCGAACGACACGCCGGACGTTGCGCGCGTCAAAGGCTTGAAGGTCACGTTCCACGTGCATTTTCTCCGGAAGGGGATCGTCCAGAAGAGCGTCGCGCTGCCTGTCACCAGCTGGACGGGGGATCAACTTTGGAACCTCGTCGCGCACACCGCCGACGTCGTCATCCCCACGAAGATCGACACCGTCGCGATCGGGGTGGTCGTCGTCGATCCCGCGGCGACGGGCGGCGCGAAGACCGTCGAGGTCTCGGACACCGACGTCGTTCAGGTCCCCGTCTTCGGTGGCGAGGCGCCGAACAAGCACGTCGTCTTCGACAACGACTATTCGACCTTGCGAAACCGCACGATCGAAGGCGGCAACCCGATCGCGAATTCGCAGCTGGGCATGACGTACACCGATTGGCGCGCCGACACGCTCGTCGACAAGAGCAGCATCGACACGCAAATCGGAACGACGACGAGCTACAGCCGCTTCGGGATGATCGAGATCCCGATCTACGGCGACATCAAGTACGAGGTCTCGCTCGGGCAAGCGTTCGACGACTCCTGGCAGTCCGAAGCGCCGCTCACGCCCACGACCACGTCGCGGGTGCTCCGCGCGCAAGGGCGCACGGCGTACGAGACGTCGATCTACGTCCCGCAGTATCCGCACAAGCTCGACGTCTACTTCCACGTGAAGGCGTTCCTCGTCGTCGACTACTCACGCTACGGATCGAGCGTGAAGACGCGCCGCTACAACCAAGGCGATCGCATCCTCGTGCGCGAGCGATGGGACAACCTCGGCGGCAACGCGAACGCGAACTACGATTTCTCAATCGACCCGAGGTAACGCCATGCACGTCGCCACCGATCTCCACGGGCATACGCTCTTCTCCGACGGCCGCGCGACTCCCGAGGAGTACGTGGAATTTCGGCGTGCGCTCGGGATGCGCGTCGTTGCGATTTCGGATCACGACGTCTTCGCGGCGACGCGACGTGGTGCTGTGGCGGCGGCGCAGGCGGGCATGGTGTTCTTGCCTGCCGCGGAGATCACGACGTTCCTCCGCTTCGGTACGCCCGAGGCGGAGCAGTTTCACGTGCTCGCGTACTTCGCGCCGGATGCGCTCGTCGGCGCGAAGCTCGAGCAGACGTTTCTCCATCGGCGCGGGCTCCTCGTTCAAGAGCGGTGGCGCGACTTCGTGCTCGAGTGGCTCGCGGCGGTGTCGCCGGAGGATCGCGACGCGATCGATCCGGACGGGAGTATTGCGCGTCTGCCGGCGTCGGAGTTTCCGGCGCTTCAGTCGACGATCGATCTCGTGGTGCGTCGGCGGCGTCCGCTCTTCGAAGCGTTCCGCGATCATCACGTGCGATTCTGGGAGAACGACGTCGAGCTCTTCGGCTGGACGCCTGAAGACGCGATCGACGCGATTCGCGCCGACGGCGCCGTCGACATCGTCGCGCACCCCGCGCGGTACCGCGACAAGGAGCGCACCGCGTCCGTCCTGGCGCGCGCGAGCGGCGTCGAGGTCTACACGTCGCGCCACAAGCCGGAGATCGCGGAGTCGTACCGGCGATGGGCCGAAGAGAACAAGAAGCTCTGGACGTCGTCCGCCGACGATCACCAGAACGCGCGCTACATGCGTCCGCCGTGCGGCACACCGGTGACGACGCTCGAGCGCCTCGCGCGAAGGCCGCTGCCGCTCTCGATGATCATCGCGGCGTGACGCTCACGCGACCGTCAGGATCTTCGTCACCTTGGCGCTGAGGTCCGCGAGCTTGAACGGCTTCGTCAGGTAGTGCCGCGCGCCGGCGTTGATCCCTTCGACGACGTCCTTCGCGGAGGTCTTCGCGGTCAGAAAGACGATCGGGATCCGGCTCAGCGCTTTGTGCGCCTTGATGCGACGGATGAGCATGAAGCCGTCGACGTTCGGCATCATGACGTCGGTGACGATGAGGTCGGGCGGAAGGATCGCGCCGAGCATGTCGAGCGCGTCCGCGCCGTCGGTGGCTTCGTAGACCGTGTACGTCGCCCCGAGCATCTTCACGAGCATGCGGCGGAGATCGGCGTCGTCCTCGACGACGAGAACGGTCTTCGCGTTCTTACGGACCACCGCGGCCGTTCGGGTCGGCGGCGACGACGGCCGCGAGCACAGAATCGGCGGCAGCGAGTTCACCATCCAGATGAAACGGCACGCCGGCGGCGCGCCTTAAGCTTAAGGGCAGGACGGACGGCAAAAAAAAAGAAGCCCGACCTTCTTGCGAAGACCGGGCTTACTTGGGTACCGAAGAAAGAAAGCGGTGAGTCAGAAGCCGTCAGCTGACGACTTTGACGTTCTCCGCCTGAAGCCCCTTCGGGCCTTTCTTCACGTCAAATTCCACCTTCTGCCCCTCCGCGAGGGAGCGGAAGCCGGTCGCCTGGATCGCGGACTGGTGACAGAAGACGTCTTCGCCTCCGCCGTCCTGCGTGATGAAACCGAAGCCCTTCGAGTCGTTGAACCACTTCACGGTGCCAGTTGCCATGTCTCTTCTTCTTTCACGCAGGAAGGCACTTTGCCTTCGAGGACCGGCGCGACGCGCGAGTCGACCCACTAGATACGGGACGATCGCGTCCTTGTCCCGCAAATACCGACGTTAGGGGGGCAGGGGCCCCTACTCAGGGTCGCGCCAGCCATCGGCCTCGAGCGGGCGAGAATCGCGCGATCGCGCTGGATTGCTCGTAGATCCGCACGCCGCGGAGGTACGTCGCCCCGACTTGGCCGCGAAGCGGCTCGCGGTCGTAAGGCGTCAGTTTGTGGCGATGCTCGAGCTTCGCGCCGTCGACGATGAGCTCGGCGTCGGGATCCCAGAACACGAGGTCGGCGTCGTTGCCGACGGCGATCGCGCCTTTGCGGCCCGTCAGCCCGATGAGCCGTGCGGGCGCAGCGCACATCCATTCGACCACGTCCTTCACGCCGAACCCGCGCGCGCGCGCCTCGGTCCATGTCGCGGCGAGCCCGAGCTGGAGCGACGCGATCCCTCCCCACGCTTTCATGAAGTCGCCGCTGCCCGAGCACTTGAGCGACGGCGTCGACGGCGAGTGGTCCGTCACGACTTGCTCGACGAGCCCTTCGCGGATCGCGGCCCAGAGTCGCTCGCGGTTCTCGGCCTCGCGGATCGGCGGCGCGCACTTGAACGCGGTCACGCCGTCGGGGATCGATTCGGATGCAAAGTGCAAGTAGTGCGGGCACGTCTCGGCGCGGATCGGGACGCCGGCGTCGCGCGCGTCGCGGAGCGAGAGGAGCGCGTCGGCGGACGACAAGTGAACGACGTGCGTCTTCGTGCCGAGCTCGCGCGCGAGGCGGACCATGAGATCGACCGCGGCGTTCTCGGCCGCCTTCGGGCGTGACTCGAGGTACTCGATGTAGCGGCGCGCTTCGGTCGGCGTGAGGTTGCCGCGCTTCGCGAGCACCGCGTCGATCGGTCCCGACAGCTCTGCGTGCACGAGCAGCGGGACGCCGAGATCCGCGAGCGTCGGCATCGCCGCGCGCAAGTCGTCCTCGCCGACGTGTCCGAACTCGTCGACGCCCGACTCGGTCAAGAAGCACTTGAACGCGAG
>JAYVXB010000018.1:0-9120 GCA_043785585.1 Deltaproteobacteria bacterium
TCGGCTACGTCGTGCCCGGCGCGAAGAAGACGATCCCGCAAGGTGGCATTGTGAAGCTCGATTCGAAGCGCGAGCTGCTTCTCGTCACGCTCGATAAGTCCGCGAACACGTTCTCCGCGACGACGAGGTACCGCGACTACGCGATCAGTCGTTCGCTGTTCCATTGGGAGACGCAGTCGCTCGCGAGCGTGTCGCGCGAGTCGGGCCGCCGCTACCTCGACAGCCCAGTGAACGGATGGTCGTTCTATCTGTTCGTTCGCGGCAACCCGGACGCTGCGTACGCGTTTCTCGGGAAGGCCAACTACGTCCGTCACGAGGGCGATCGACCGATCGCCATCACGTGGAAGCTCGACGCGGAAATCCCGGCGGTCCTGTTTCAGGAATACGCGACACTGGTGCAGGGATAGTCCGTCAGCGGGCGTTGGCGCGAGCGCAGCGTCTGCATTCCGGATCGTCACAGTAGTCCGCGCAGTCATGGCACCGTTCGTCCTCGCGGTCGGCGAGGACGACGTCCGACATCGCGATCGCACGACGGCACTTCACGCAGCGTTTTTCCTGCTCGTCGATCACGGGCCTCATCACCTCCGACGATACGCGCTATCGGCGCGGAGCGCTCGACGCCGCCGCCTCCGGTACCCCCAACGCATCCAACATCTCCAGCGCCGTCATCCCCATCGCGATCCCCGCGCCTTCGATGATCCCCGCCGCGTACGCCGCCCTCGCCGACGCGCCCTCGAATTCACCGAGCACCCGATCCGCGAACAGCGCGTCGGCATCGAGTCCCGTCTCCGCGACGAGCGTCTCGAGAGCCTCCGCAACCGCAGCATGGAGATCGTCCCGCACGCTGCGAACATACGTCGGGCACGGCGCGGTGGGAGCTCCCCATCGCCGCGCCGCGCGCGCCGCCGCTCCTCAATCGTTCCGCAGCACCGTCACCGACGTCTTCGCCATCGTCGGCAAGCGCACCCACCGCGCCTCCCGCGTCACGCCGTCGCTGATCACGATCAGGAGCTCATCCCGCGCGCCCTGGACCCAAGTCCTTTCTTCGCAACCATCGGCATCGGCACGTGGTGCTGCGTCGGTCCCAACTCGCGCGACTCCGGCTACTACGCGACCAAAGCCGAAGCCCAACGCGCGCTCGACGCGGGCACCTACGTACGCTGACGTCCGAGGAAGACGCGACGCCATCGTTCTTTCTTCGCAACCCTCGGCCGTGTCCGACCGATGAACAAGGCATGAAGACCGAGCTCGTCCCACTCCCTGGCGTCGAGCGCATGATCCTCGTCCTGCGAGGTCATCGTGTCATCCTCGACGCGGATCTGGCCGCGATGTACGGCGTCGACGTCAAGGTACTGAACCAGGCCGTGAAGCGGAACGCCGTGCGGTTCCCAGAGGATTTCATGTTCCGCCTCGACAAGGACGAGGCGACGATCTTGAAGTCACAATTTGTGACCTCAAGATCGTGGGGCGGACGTCGCACGTTCCCGACCGCATTCACGAACAGAAGAGGACGCGAATCGGCTTTCGCGCAGACGAATGACGTCCCGCCCGACACGGGCGATCGCCCGATCCCCCACGCCATCCAATCCGCCTGCGTAGGGAGATCCCCACGATCCCCACCTCCGTCCGATTGGATCGCATGGGCGATCGCGCGATCTCCCACGTCATCCAATTCGACTGTGACGGGCGATCGCCCGATCTCCCACGTCATCCAATTCGCCTTTGTAGGGAGATCCCCACACTCCCCGCCCGATCCCGAGTGCATCGCATGGGCGATCGCCCGATCGCCCACGCCATCCAATTCGCCTGTGACGGGCGCACGCCCCGCGCTACACCCACGCCGCGATGCGAGCCGCGCTCTCCCTCGAAGCGATCTACGCGATCCCCCCGCCGACCTGGCGCGCCCTCTTCACCGCACTCGGCGCGCCGCCTCCCGCGGACGACCACGCCGCGATCGCCGCGTCGCTCGCCGGCGATCTCCCGGCGCCGCTCGCGCGCGCCCTCTTCGTCATCGAAGCCTTCGCGACCGAAGCCGCGCGCTCCGAGATCTACGCCGCCGCCGCCGCGCTCGATCCCACAGCGCTCCTTCCATCCTCGACGTCGCCCGCCGATCTCAT
Organism: Deltaproteobacteria bacterium; assembly: GCA_043785585.1. GTDB lineage: Bacteria > Myxococcota_A > Polyangia > Polyangiales > Polyangiaceae > JBBQXV01. The sequence goes on from JAYVXB010000018.1 coordinate 2,118, forward strand.
CGCGCAGCTCCTCGCCGCCGCCCCGCGCGATCCCGCGATCGCCGCGATCCTCGACGCCGCGAAGATCCTCCGCTCGCGCCAGTACCCGCCGCGCACGACCTACGTCTTTCTCCTCTCCTCCACAGCGTCCAACGGATCCGACGCCGCGATCGGCGATCCCTCGCAGTACGCCGACGCATGGACCGCCGCCGCGAAATCCTGGTGCACCGAAACCGGCCGCGGCCACGTCGTCTCCGTCTCCACGCGCACCGATCGCGCCTGCGCCATCTGGACCCTCCTCCACGAAGACCGCACCCAAACGCGCCTCTGCCGCGGAAAGCGCGGCATCACCGCCGACGTCGCGCGCCCGCTCCGCTCGAAAGCGCCGCGCCTCTCGATCACCACCTGTGCGCCCGACGCCGCGATCCCGCTCGCCCAAATGGCCGGCGCGATCCTCTTCGACGACGCGCGCGCCTTCCTCCGCGAGTCCCCCTTCACGCTGCGCCCGCTCCAAGCGCGCGGCGCCGCCGCGCTCGACGTGGCGACCGCCGGCGGCGAGCTCGCGTCGCTCCGCGCGATCTCCGGGACGTGGCACTCCGGAAAGAACCACGCGGTGACGCCGCGCGGGCAGAGCTTCTTCGAAGCGCTCGAACGCTACAAAATCCGAATCGACGGCGGCCGCCTCGAAGCGGTGACGTTGCGCGCGTCGCTCCGTCCGCGCGACGGATCGCCCACGCAATGCGACGTCGCGATTCGTCCGCCGCACCTCCTAACGTTGTCGAACCCGGAGTCGGCGCCGCTCATGACCGAGGTGCTCGACCTCGCGCGGATCACGCGCGCCGACGAGCCGGTGCTCGACTTCTTCTCCATCCAGCCGTGGATCCAGACGCGCGCGGGATGGACCGCGTCGGTGGGCGATGCGTTCGACGCGCTCGTCAAAGAAGGCGTCCTCCTCGCTGACAAGCAAAACCGCGCGGTCGCGCATCCGGACTATCCGTACGCGGGGCGCGTCTTCGTCGCGTTCCCGCTTGCCGACGGGCGATGGCTCGCGACCAACCCCGACGTGCCGATCGCGCCGTTCGTGTGCAGCAGCGACGATCTCGTCGTCTACCGCCTCTCCTTCGAGAAGCTCGCGGCGAAGATCGCCGACACAGCCGACGCAACCCGCGCAGCCCGCCGTGGTTGCGCCGGTCGTGACGGCGCCGCCGCCGACGCCGACGAGCATCACGTCGGCGCCGATGGCGTCGAAGACGAACGGCGCGGGGGCGTCGCTCGTCAGCTAGCGAGCAGAAAAGGATCGGTCTGCGGACGACGTCGCGGGGTTGGATTCCCCGCCGATCCCCTGATGCGCGGCTCGCGTGGTGCCTCGGCAAAGCAGCCTACGCCGCGGATCAGAGCCCACCCTCACGCGCTCCCCTCCGCCACCACCCGACAAAACAAATTCACCAACTTCATCTGCGCCACGCTGCTCACCTGCGTCCGCGCCAGCCGCGGGCTCCCAACCACGATCGCCAAACTCTCCGCCCGCGACAGCGCCACATTCAACCGATTCGGATTCAGCAAAAACTCGATCCCCCGCGGCGTGCTCTCCCCCGAGCTCGCGCACATCGAGACGATCACCACCGCCGCTTCCTGCCCCTGAAACTTGTCGACGGACCCAACGCGCACCCCTGGGCGAGCTCTCCCAGTCCTTCCCGTCCTGGGTCTCGAGCCACCGCGCATACTCCACGACCGACTGCGCGGCGGTCGCCACGTCTCCCTCGCGCGCGGGCCGGTAGAGGAGCTCGACCTTCTTGAGCGAGTAGCTCGGCGCGCCGACGCGGATCGCCTGCTTCACGACGCGATAGAGATCGACGAAGACCTCCGCGGTGAGCAGCGCGTCGAGCTCTCGCTCGCGCGTGCAGTGCGCGCCCATGAGCCGACGCAGCGCGGATACCTCGTACGCGGCGTAGTGAAAGACGTGCATCGACGGATCCGCCGTGAAGCGCGCGTACACCCAGTCGAGAAACTCCTCGAACGCGCGCTTCTCCCCCGCGCGATCGTGCGCCCAGAAATCCTTGAACAGCGGTCGGCCGTTCTCGATGTACGTCGCGCCGAAGAGGTACTCGAGCCCGCCCTCGGTGAGCGGGAAGCCCTCCATGTCGAAGTAGACATCGCCCGGCGAGACCGGTGGAACCATGGCGAGCCCGATGCGCGCGATCTCTCCGACGGGCACGACGATCTCGTAGAGCGGCGCGGCGGTTCCGACCGAGGCGTGCTGCAGTCGCGCCTGAGCGCGCAGCCGCTCGAAGACGACGTCGTCCATCTTGGGAATGCGCCGAGCCGGCGATGCGGCGAGAGACGTGAGCGTCGTGATCCCCGCGTCCGCGAGGCGCCGAACCTGGTGGCTCGAGATCCCCGCCACGCGGCTCGGGTGGTCCATGCGATCGAGGATGGCGTCGGCGTGCGTCTGCCAACGTCCATGATCGGCGCGCGCCTCGGGGATCGGCTGCTGGTCGGGATCGAAGCTGCGCTGCGCCTCGAGAAACTGCTCCTCGAGCGACGCAAAGTAGAAGAAGTAGTCGTCCGTCCGAAACGCGACGCGCTCGCCGGCGCCGTTCACGATGGCGACGCTCTCCGGCCGCACGCCTTGCAGATGCTCGAGCATCTTCGCGTACGCGCAGAGCTGGAGCAGGAAGTACGGCTTCGAGTTGCGCGCGAGCTTCGTATCGGAGACCTCGTAGCTGAAGGCGCCGAGCTTCGACGGCCGCGCGACGCGGTGAAGGAAATCGGAATAGCCCGCGAAGTCCCCATGGCCGAGCGCGCCCTGGTAGATGACGTCGCGCCCGGCGCGCATCGCCTCGAGCGTCGCGCGATGCCGGGTCTCGAAGTCGCCGAGCTCGCTCGGCGGCTCCCACACGTCGCTTCCCGCAGCACGCAGCGACGCGACGTGGCGCTTCTCGTGCGCGATCCCCATCGCAGCGAGCAGCGTCATCTCCGCGCCGGCGGCGCCGGGCGTCACCGTGCCGGGACGTTCGATGCGGTAGCGATCCATCCACGAAGCGAACGGGCTCTCGAAGAAGCGCGTGATGTCGCTCGGAGAGAAGATGAGAGGGTCGCCGCGCCTTTGCATCTGGGGGGTCTCTTTCTGGGCACGTTGCCCAGTAGAAGACATAGTCGCCCGGATCGGCCGAACGGCGCGCGCGATTGGACGCGGCTGCGCGCGCGGCCAGTGTTCAGTGATGTCCAAGCGCGCGACCGGTTCGCGCGACCGGGCGCCGCAGGCTGTTCCCCAATGCGACAAGCAGCGAAGGCCGCGCGGGGGATGCGTTTCGTTCGTGACGGGGCGCTCGGCGGCACGCTCGTCGAGATGCCGCGCGAGGATGCGCTCGATCTCCTCGAGTGGCTCGGGTTGGAGCGTCCCGAGTTCGGGGCCATCGAGGCGCGTGCGCTCGCGCCCCTTTGTCGGCGCCGACTCTGGCCGATGCCGCGCAACCTCGATGCCGCGGTCGTGGCGTTCGACAGCCGAGGTTGTGCGAGCGAACGGCGAAGCGCCGGCACGCTCTGCCGCTGGACGCTGCGGTTGTTGCAGCTCGCCGAGCAGGGCGATGGCGACAGCGTGGTCGCGTTCGGGTGAACGGAACGGGGTGAGCCCTCCCGATGCTCGCTTGACCGCGTTCGGCTTTGCCCGCAAAATCCAACAAGAAGAGACACCATGTCGAACGCTGCAAAAAAGATCGAGCTCCCCGAGGATCTCCAAGCCTTCGCCGAGGAACGAGTTCGCGCAGGACAGAGCGCGAGCGTCGACGACGTCGTGAGGGAAGCGCTCGAGGAGAAGAAGCGGGCGGCCCTGCGTGAGGCTCTCGAGGCCGGCATCGCCGAGCTCGACGCGGGACAGGGCGTGCGCCAGTCGCCGAAAGAACTCATGGCGGAGATTCACGCCGAGCTCGGAATGAAACGCGACGGCTGATTCTCGATGGCACGAGTCCTCCGCTCCCCGCGGGCGAAGAACGACATCAAGCGGGTCCTCCAGTACACCCTGAACAAATGAGGCTCAGGCTTGGGAGTACAGCGCGCTCATCGAGGAAGCCCTCGATACGATCGGTGTCGATCCTGCGCGCGGGAAGTCAGTCACCGCCTCGCGAGCATCGCCGCCGCTCCCGTCGCGCAACCTCCGCGCGCGCATGTTCCAAACACCGCGAACGTGAGCCGATAGACGAGGATGAAACCGCTGCTGATCGCAGCGACCATGAGCACGCCTTGAGGGATCGTCAGCGATCGCCCGGTGAAGTGCAGCGCGACGAGCAGGAGCGTTCCGTAAAAAACGCCGAGCGCGATGCCGAGCCTCGCCACGCGCGCGGTGTTCAGGTCCTGGTCCCTGCGCGGTCGAAGAGCGAGGAACGGCCACCAGCCCCAATCCATGTCCGTCAGCCTGTTCGCCAGATCTTCGATCCTTCGCATCGCCGTCTCCGCCGAGAGGCTTGGTAGCACTCGGACGCGCCGATCTTCATCTCGGTTCTTCTCGCGCGCGATGCTACGACGACGAGCGCGATGGCTGAGTCGAGCGGCCCGCCGACGTCCGAGCCGGATCCAGGTACGCCTCGATGGCGGGACGGTGTGTCGAAGCGACTCGTCGAGAGATCGAAAAGCTAAAGAGCGAAGTCGCTCTCACGCACTGAGGCGTCGATGGACTACCGGACGACCGACGATGAACTTCTTCGTGTGCTCCGCGAGCGTGTGAGCGTTCTCCGCCAGCCCGCCGAGCCGGCCCCGTTCGCACACCCCGACGATATCGCGCGAACCGAATCGCAGCTCGGCTTCAACCTGCCGCCGCTTCTCCGGAGCGTCTACGAGATCGCCAACGGCGGCGTCGGGCCAGGGCTGCATGGGCTCTACCCGATCGGGGATGGCGAGGACACGCTCGCCACGGTCTACCGCAGCTTCGTTGACTCGACGCACGCGCCGACGCCCGGGGAGCCGGGCATCGATCAATACCCATGGCCCGAGCGCTTGCTTCCGATCTGCGACTGGGGATGCGCCATTTGGTCGTGTCTCGACTGTCGATCCACCGACGGGCCGATCGTCACGGCCTCGAACGGCGAGCCGTTCGCGAGCTCCGGACACACCTTGAGGTCGTGGCTATCGGCGTGGCTCGCGGGCAACGACCTGCTCGAGGAGATGTTCGAGCCGGGGGCGACGCGGAAGGGCATCAACCCGTTCACCAAACAGCCGCTCGTCATCAAGGGCCAGGGAAAGCCGAAGGGGGCGAGGTGGCCGTGAGGACCGAGCTTCGCAACGCCGACCGCACGGCGATGCTCGGCGCCCTTCGTGCGGTGGAACGCGCCGCTAGCAGGTTGGCCGTGCTCGTCGTGCTCGGATTGCTGTCCTGCCGGACGCCGGGCGCGGCGAGGACGGACGCTGCAGGAGGTGCCGCGGCATCCGCCGGCACGCACGCAGACGCAAGCGCTCCGTCATGCTTCGACTCGGACGTAGATGCGCCCGAGCCCCGCTCCGTGCGCGGCTACGTTCGCGTCACCGACGCGACCGGAACGACGACGAAGATCGACGATGCATGCGAGAGCGAGCACTACGTGCGCGAGGGTCGGTGTCCGGAAGTGGCCACGAGCGTCGACGCGCAGCTCGGCTACTACTTCCTCGCGTACTGCGAGCGTGGATGCCGCGACGGCGCGTGCATGCCCTAGCGGGCGCGCGTCGCCGCGAGCGCGGATGGTGTCGTGATGCCTCCGACGACGAAAGCGTGGCGACCAGCCGAAAGCGGTCAGGCAAGATTGGCGAGCCGTCAGCATCGAGGGTGGTTCCGCGTTAGTGTCTCCAAATGCCGGCCGAGACGAAATCCTTCGCGGCGATCGCCGCGCGCGCCAAATTTCTTCGCTCGTGGACTACGGAGATATACAGAGCGCACGATCCGACGCGATGGCCGGGGCTGGCGCAGCTTCGCGATGTCGAGCTCCCCATCGAGGTCTCGTCTCAGTTCTCGCGCAGCCTCTCTAGCTCCGCGCCCGAGATCGCGATCGCCGTCGTCGGCCCGATGTCGCTCACGATCTTCGTCGCGATGAGCTCGTTCCCCACGCACTTGCACGCCGTCTCGACGTAGTTGCCGGCGCGAAGGAACTTGAGGAGCTTCTCCTCGAGCTCCGGCGTGTGCTTCGATTTCGCTCCGCGCGTCTTCATGTCGTTACCGCTGCGAGTTCCAAGATGCGAGCGCCGGTGTGCTAGTGAGCGTCGCGATGCGAATCAGCGCGCTCGCACTCCTCCCATTGTCGCTCGTCCTTGGGTGTTCGAAGGGCTGCACGGCCGACAGTTCGCCGCCGAAGAGCGCGCCGGCCGTCGTCGCGTCGACGAGGCGACAGGCGGCGCAGGACACGCTCCGCGTTCTAGGCGTCTCGGAAAAGGAAATCGCCTCGACCATCTTCGGCTTCGACTCGGCGAACGACGCCCGCTTCGACGGCGAGATGATGAATGCCATCGCGCTCAGCCCATGCAGCATCTCCATTGATTGGCGCGCGTTCGCGAGCGAGCCGCTGAAAGAGATCAAGCGTTGCGTCGCGCCGCGCGGATTCGAGGTGTCCGTCGGCGAAGACGACCACGATGGGTGGGTCGTTTTCTCCGTGACAGCCGCGGGCCGGACGCAACGTCTACGCGCGCGACACCGCGGCGGTCCCGACGGCGACAACGGCGACGACTTCATGACGGGGATCGCTCCGCTCGTCGCGCCGAGCTTCGTCACGCTCGCGGTCGTGCCCGCGCGGCTGACCGATACGACAGTCTACGTCCTCGTCACGCCACAGCAGGAGGCCGAGCTCCGTCGCATGGCAGGTGAGTGGTACGCGCATTGGTTCGGTCGTCTAGAGCCGACCGGCGCCGCGATCGTTCTGCCGTTCGACGGCTGACAGCGCGACCCATTCGCGCATCGAAGTGACGTCAGAAACGTGGAGCGGCGAGATCGGATTTGCACCGTCCTCTCCGGGCGGGGAGCCCGGCGCAACGCTGTCTTTGCTTTCGCCGCGTTTCGGATAAGGCAAGG
>JAYVXB010000019.1:0-9097 GCA_043785585.1 Deltaproteobacteria bacterium
CGCGCGCTCGCGCACGTGAAGCGATCCGTCGGCGCGCCGACAGACCACGGCGAACGACGACGGAGCGCGCATCATCACGCCCTCGAGGACGGCCTGCCCGCCGATGTACGGCCGAGCTGCAGTGCCGTTGACGGGCGCCTTCTGCGATTCAGTCATGCGTGCAATATACGTCGCCGTCGCGCGATCGTGCACCCTCGCACGGTCACATTCCGGCGAAACGTTATCGAGAGCTCTCAGGCCTCGGCGGGCTTGTCGGCGGCGGCGGGGACTGCCGCCTCGGCGGCGGGCGGCGCGACCGACGCGGCGCCTTCGGCCTTCGCAGTCTTCGCGGCGTCCTGCTTCGCGTACCGCTTGCGGAAGCGATCGACGCGGCCGGCGGTGTCGATGAGCTTCTGCGTGCCGGTGTAGAACGGGTGGCACGCGGAGCAGACGTCGACCTGGAAATCACCGCGCGTGGAGCGGGTGACGAAGCTGTTTCCGCAGGCGCAGCTGACGCGCGCGGCGGGGTAATTCGGGTGGATGCCTTCTCGCATGACGGTCTCCTGGTGACCTTTCCGGCGCCCGGCGAATCTCGAAGGAGAGCCGGGAAATAGGAAAGGGCTGGACGATGTAACGCGCGCCGAGCTTCTTCGCAAGGGCTCGACGCGCGCGGGTGTAGACCGGGCACGATTCAGAACGGGATTTCGTCGTCTCCGCCGCCACCGCCGCCGCCACCGAAGTCGTCGTAGCCCGGGTCCGCCGGGGGTGCGTCCTTGCTCGGAGCCGGACCGCCCGACCCGCCTCGCGGAGGACCGCCGCTGCCGCGCTCGAAGCGTCCACCACCACCACCGCCGCCACCACCGCCGCCACCGCCTTCGAACGGCGCGTCGCCACCCTTGCCGCGACCCCCGAGGATCACGTTGGTCGCAATGACCTCGGTGCTGTAGCGCTTCTCGCCGTCCTTCTCGTAGCTGCTCGTCTGAAGACGCCCTTCGACGAAGATGCGCTCGCCCTTGGTCAGGAACTTCGCCAGCGCTTCGCCGCGACGACCCCACAACGTCACGCGGTGCCACTCGGTCCGCTCTTGCCGCGTGTTGTTCTTGTCGAGGTAGCTCTCGGTCGTCGCGAGCCGGAGCTTGAGTACCGACTGTCCCCCCTGCGTGACCTTCAGCTCCGGGTCCGCGCCGAGGTTCCCGAGGAGCATCACCCTGTTCAAGCCTTCCGCCATGTTCGAGACTCCTTCGTCGTGAAGTGGCTTTCCTAATCCCGAGCGGTCGCGGAAGCTAGATGCCCGTGCCATTTCGAACCGGCAAACGGTCTCGCCCACGACTCGACCCGTGTCGACGTGTAGTCTGACTCCCGTGCGCACGACCCTTTTGCTCACGCTCCTTTCGCTCGCCTCCGTCGCCGCATGCGGAGGAAGCAAGCCGCGCGCGGACACGCCAACGGCGACAACCGACTCGACGTCGGACGCCGGCGCTCCGCAGGATTCCCCCGACGCGGACGCGGCCGAGGCCAAGTCGCCCCCGCCAGAAAAAGGGATGCCGACGAAGTGCGCGACGCCGGGGAGCGATATGTGCACGCCTCCAAACGACTTCGTCGAGAGGCTGTGCAACAAGAATTTCGCCGAAGCTGCGCTCGTGTTGTTCGCGAAGGACTCGCCGTGGACGCGCATGTACATGACCGGCTCGGTCGAGGCCTGGTACGCATCGGGCGGCGCAGCGCTGCGTGCGAAGCTCATGTTCGACGAGGAGGTCATCGTGCTGAGGCGCCGCGTTCCTCCGAAGGGCGGGATGGTGATCGGCGACGGCAGCGGCGGCTTCGACGTCTTGCGCTGGGATGGCTACTGCTACTCGCTCGAAGCCGGCCAAGTGACCACCAAGCTGCCGCCTGCGCCGCGCCGCGCGCTCGTCAAATTCTTCCGCCTCGGCAAGCGCATGCAGGACGCGATGCTCGAGAGCAAACAGGTCACCCTCGCGTACGCAAAGAGGATGAAAGAGTGCGGCGGCGCGACCGCGGGCGAGGTCACGCTCGCGTGCGAGAAGGCCGACGCGGCGCTCTCGAACGCGACGATCGACTTCGTACGGTTGACGTCGGCGCTGCCGCCCCCCGAGAACGTCCCGTGATTTTCGCTACCGTGGCCGACTCTCTTGTTGTAGCGATCGGCCTCCCGACATGACAGAGCCGCGGATTTCGATCGTCATCCCCATCTACAACGAGCAGGCGATCCTGCGCGCGGCGATCGTCGATCTTCGCGACCGCCTCAAACCGTTCGGATGGAACTACGAGGTCATCCTCGCCGAGAACGGCTCGAAGGACCGCACCGTCGAGATCGCCAACGAGCTCACCGATCGCTTCGGCGATCCGAACGACGGGCAAGTGAAGCTCATCAGCCTCGGCGAGCCCAACTACGGCAAGGCGCTGAAGCAGGGCATCTTGCTCGCGCGCGGCGACCTCGTCATCTGCGACGAGATCGATCTCTGCGACGCCGATTTTCATCGCAACGCGATCGACATCCTCGAGACGGGCGAAGCGGACCTCGTCATCGGATCGAAGCTCGCCGCCGGCGCGGAGGACGATCGCCCGCTCTTTCGTCACGCCGCGAGCATCGCGTACTCGTCGCTGCTGAAGGTGCTGCTCGGGTTCCGGGGCACCGACACGCACGGGCTCAAGGCGTTCCGGCGGTTGGCGCTGCTCGACACGGTGCGCGCGTGCCTCGTCGACAAAGACGTCTTCGCGAGCGAGTTCGTCATTCGCGCCGATCGCGGCGGGATCAAGATCCGAGAGATCCCGGTTCAGATCATCGAGAAGCGTCCCCCGTCGATCAATTTGTTCAAGCGCGTCCCCAACGTCTTGAAGAGCGTCGCCAAGCTGACGTTCGCGATCCGGGTGCGTGGGTAATCGCCCGCGCTCGCCGGCGGCGCCCGCCACACCACCGCCAGCGCCGAGCCCCGAAGAAATTCAACGCCGAGTCGCGCGCCGCGCGGCGCTCGCGCTCCTCGCGTTCAGCGTGCTCACGATGCTCATGCTCGCGGCGTGGTTCGGGCGCGTGGCGCAGCCTTGGAGTTGGCGAAGCACGCTCGCGATCCTGTGCGCCGCGATCGGCCTCCTCGCGAGCGTCGTCGTCTGGCGCATTCCGTCGCGTGAAACCGCGCTCGGGGGAACCGGCGTGATGGTGTTGTCGTTGCTGCGCGTCGGGCTCCCCGAGGACTTCACGTGGTCGAGCTTCGCGCTCGCCGTCATCACGACGATGCTGCTCGTGCCCGTCGTACGCGCGGCGATCACGCTGAAGTGGCGCGCGTAGCTACTTCTTCGTCGCGATCGATCCGCGCAGCATTTGGTACGCCATGCGGAGCACGAAATCGTGGCCCGCCGTCGGATCGCGCGGGACGTTGCGCGCGTCCGAGCGGAGCGCGTCGGGTGCGCCCGTTCCGGCGTCGGTCGCGTGCGTCGGTGCGCCTGCGTCGCGTTGCGCGCTCCTCGGCAAGCCTTCGGGCGGGAGCGCGCCGTCGAGATCGCGCTCGCGAAGCACGGGAACCGCCGGCGACGGCGCGCGCGTCGACTCGATCACGACGTCGGGATGGACGCCGTCGCCCTGAATCGCGTGGCCGCTCGGCGTGTAGTAGCGCGCGATCGTGAGCCGCAAACCCGCGCCTCCCGGCAGCCCGATGATCGCTTGCACGCTCCCTTTTCCGAACGTGTTCGCTCCGACGACGAGCGTACGTTTGTTGTCCTGCAGCGCGCCCGCGACGAGCTCCGACGCGCTCGCGGAATACTCGTTCACGAGCGTCATCGTCGGAACGTCCGCGAACGCGCCGCCCGACTTCGCTTTCACGTCGTCGATCACCTGACCGCGGTGGCGCGTGAAGTAGATCGTCCCCGAGCTCAGAAACTCGTCGGCGATCTCCGCCGCTTCGTCGACGAGCCCGCCCGGGTTGCTCCGAAGATCGAGCACGACGCCGGCGATCTTCCCCTTCGACTCGGCGCGCAACCGCGCCGCCGCCGCCACGAGCTCGTCGTGCGAGTGCTCTTGGAACTGCTTCACGCGCACGTACGCGATATCGCCTTCGAGCATCCGCGCGGCGACGCTCGGCACGTGGATTTCTTCGCGTACGAGATCGAGATCGATCCGCTGCGTCGCGCCCTCGTGGACGATCGTCAGCTTGACGTGCGTCCCCGTCGCGCCGCGCATCTTGCGAACCAGCTTGTCGAGGCTGCCGCCCGCGACCTCGACGCCGTCGACGGCGACGATCCGATCGCCGCTCCTCACGCCCGCACGCTCGGCGGGGGATCCTTCGATCGGTGCGATGACCGTGATCGTGTCGTTGCGGCCGTCGACCTCGACGCCGACGCCGCCGAATTTTCCCTCGGTGTCGCTCTGGAAGAGCGCGTAGTCCTGCGGCGGCATGTACGCCGAGTGCGGATCGAGCGCGGCGACCATTCCTGCGATCGCGCCGTCGACGAGCTTCTTCCGATCGACCGGCTCGACGTAACTGTTCTCGACCTCGACGAGGACGCGACCGAGCTGCGCGATCGCTGCGTACGGGCTCGCATCGCGCGACGTCGCCTCGGCGCGCTGCGTGCCGAAGAGCGAAACGAATGCGCCCCCGCCGAACGCCATCGCCGAGAGGAAGGCGCCCTTCGAGAGACGCCGCGCGAAAGTCCGCTTCGCAAAACCCTTGGAAAGCCGCGTGAACATGACAGCAGCCTACCCTGGCGATTCGTCGCCACCTCGCCGAAAACATTGGTACTCTCGTGGCGGAGCGCCCCCTCGCTCCCCCCACAAACGGAGGTCACCTTGGCGAACGACAAGGAGTCCATGTCCACCCTGCGGACCGAAGGCTCGAAGACAGACAAGCGGAAGCAAAGCCTCTACTTTCCCGAGTCGATGTTGCAGGAAATCAAGGAAGAGGCAGCCCGCCTCGACCGCTCTCTTTCGTGGGTCGTTCAGCGCGCTTGGAAGATCTCGCGGCTCGAGATCAAGAAGCTCCCGAGCGTCAACGACGTCGAGGGCGGTGACGACGAGGAGACCTGAGTCTCTGTCGCGAGTCACCGTGACTCTCGATCCAAACGTAGGAGACGAGGCTCCGCCCTCCTCCTCCGCGGTACCGCCCGGAGAGGCGCACTCGTTCGCTCGGGGGATGGACGGGACGCGCCTCTTCGTGCGTTCGCGGGACGGCGATCACGCCGCGGACGCCGTGCGCCTCATTTTGTGCGACGGCATCCTGTGCGACGGGTTCATCTGGAAATATCTCTGGACCGATCTCGCGCGGACGGCGCCGCTCACGCACTGGCACTACCGCGGCCACGGGCGGAGCGCGCTCCCTGTCGATCCGGATCGGATCGACATCGCCGCGCACGCCGAGGATCTATGGACGGTGCGCCAGCACGTCGGCGATCCGCCGTGCGTCCTCGTCGGTCACTCGATGGGCTGCCAAGTCGCGCTCGAATGCTACCGGCGTCATCCGGACAAAGTGCGCGGGCTCATCCTCGAGTGCGGCAGCTTCGGGAAGGTGACGAGCACGTTTCATGGTGTGCCCGTCCTCGATCTGGTGCTGCCCAAGCTGCTCGATCTCGCGCTCAAGGCGCCGGAGGTCGTGCGCGCGATTTGGACGCGCATCCCGAGCGAGCTCGCGCTGAAGATCGCGCTGCGTGCCGGCGAGATCGATCCCGAGAAAATCCACGCGGAGGACGTGCTCCCGTATTTGCACCACATGACGCACGTCGATTTCCCGATGTTCCTGCGGATGCTTCGCGCGGCGGGCGAGCACACGGCGGGCGATTGGCTCTCGGAGATCGCGGTGCCGACGCTGGTCGTCGCGGGCGAGCGCGACACGTTCACGCCGGCGTTCCTCGCCGAGTCGATGGCGAAGGCGATCCCGGGCGCCGAGCTGATGATGCTGTCGCGCGGGACGCACGTGGCGCCGATCGAGCAACCGGAGGCGGTGAATGCGCGCATCGAGAGTTTTCTTCGCGAACGCGTCCTGGCGTAGCGCGCTCGTGATCGCGCTGGCGCTCGCGGCGTGCAGTCGCGAGAGCGCGGCGCCCGCGCCATCACCTTCGAGCGCGACCGCGACCTCGACCTCGACCGCGACCGCGACTTCGACCTCGACCTCGACCTCGACCGCGACCTCCCCCAACTCCGCGTACCTCACCGCCCCCGCCCTCTCCGCGAAAGCCATCGGCACCACCTCCCTCGTCTTCAAGCTCAAGCTCGATGGCGATCTCACCTGCGCCTTCAAGCCACGCTCGCGCCGGCCCCTCGGCGGCACGCGCTACAAATCCGAAATCGCCGCGTACCGAATCGCGCGCGCGCTGGGGATCGACAACGTACCGGTCGCGCTTCCCCGCTCGTTCGACGTCGCGACGCTGCGCGCTCTCCTCGCGAAGGGACCCGACGGCGCAAAGGCCGACGAGCTCCTCGTCGATCCGGACGGCCTCGTGCGCGGCGCGCTCCTTCCGTGGCAGCGCCGCGATCGCTTCGACATCGATCTCGAACCGAACCGCGCGCGATGGGTCGAGTGGCTCACGTCGAAGACGCCGAGCATCCCGGAGAAAGACGTCGCGATCGCACGGCAGATCAGCACGATGCTCCTCTTCGACTATTTCACGGCGAACTGGGACAGATTCAGCGGCGACAACGTCGGCATCGATCGCGCGACGAACACCGTTCTCTTCGTCGACAACGACGGCGCGTTCTACGAGGCGCCGGACATCGGCCGCCTCGCCGATCAGCTCGGGCTCCTCCGTCGCGTGAACCGATTCTCGCGGCGCTTCGTCGCGGCGCTGCGCGCGCTCGGGCGGCACGCGATCGAAGACGCCGCGGGAGAAGAAGCTCCGGGCGTGCCCGTGCTGTCGAAGAAGCTCATCGACGCCGCCGAAGAACGGCGTCTCAAGTTGCTCGGGATCATCGACGCGAAGATCGCAAAGGACGGCGACGCGAGCGTGCTCTGGTTCGAGTAGGAGGATTGAACAGGAAGGTCGTAAGAAATCTCTCGACCGCGTCACTGCTGAACGATGACGACGCGGCGATCGTCGTTGATGCGAAGGTAACCCTGTTCGCCAGGGCAGTTCCAACACGACGTCCACCAGACGCGCTTGCCCTTCTCCGAGTACGCGAGCGCGATCGGCGCGTTGTCGTGGAGCATCAGGAACGACGACGCGAGGCGGTACTCGTCGTTGGGGAGCGTCCACAACGCGTCGACGAAGCCCGTCGACTTCGAGTGCCCCGTCACGACGAGCATCTCCATGCCGGGCTCGGGCGTGTAGAGGAGCGGCGTCGTCGTGAAGACGATCCCCGGGTGCGGCGCGTCGGAGCGAAGGAGGTACGCGCCTTCGTTCGGGTCGAAGAGCTGAGGATCGGCCGAGACGCGATGAAGCTCTGGGATCGCCGCGAAGATGCGCGCGAGCTGCGCGTTTTCGATCTTCGCTTTGCGGAACATCTGCTTCGCGGGGACCGCGCTCGAGTCGGCCGGTCGTGGAGGCGGGAGCGTGGAGCTCGTGCTCGCGATCGTCGGAGGCGGCGACGGCTCCATCGACGCGTTCGGATCGGGCGCGGACGCCGACGTGGGAGGCGCGACCGACGCGGACGCGCTCGCTCCCGCATCGATCGAACCGCTCGCGCGCTCGCGACACCCGACGAACGCGCATAGGCAGAGGACCGCGCCGAGCTTCACCGTGCGCTTCGTATCAGGCGCGCGCCGCGATCGCTACGCCGCACGCTCGCGTGCGAGCCCCATTCGGCGGGCGACCGCGTCGCGGTACGCATGCCACATGTCGAGCGCGGACTCGCATCGCTCGGCCACGAGCTCCGCGAGCTCGCCGTGCTCCGGAACGTTCGCGAGCACCATGCGCCAAGCATCCTTGCGGTGACCGCCTTCGACCTGGCCGTGCGCGCGGCGAATCTCCATCGCGTCCGGCGCGCAGCCGTAGTGCTTCACGAGCGGATGCTCGAGCACGTCGGCGTCGCCTTGCGGACGAAGGAACGTCCCCGCGAGCTCGGCGCGCTCGTTGACGCTCCCCTCGACGAAAATCGTCAGAAGCGCGACCGCCGCTTGCCAAGGCGCCGCCGCGCTCACCTCGCGAAGCATGTCCCTGTACGCGATCGCCGCGGGCTCCATCCAACGCTCGTCCTCCGCGAGCTCGTCCGCGCGAAGCCCGAGCCCCGCCATCATCTTCATGAAGAGCCGCGGATGCGGCGCGCTCCCCGACAGCCCTCCCGTCGCCTCTTCGTAAATGTTCTCGGCGAGCGCGACGCGCACCTCTTCGATCGGCGGCGCTTGCCCGAGCGCGCGCGCGACGAGAACCGGAAAGTCACGCACGAAGACGAGATACTCGTGCCGAAAATGCGTGAGGAGCTGCTCCCGGTCGAGACCGGGGCGCGTGAGATGCGGATAGGCCCAATGATTTTTCTTGTCCATGACGGACAGAAGTCGTTCGGAGAGGTGTGTTTTCACAGGACGAATCCTGGCAGCCCGAACGCGCGGAGACAAAAAAAGAACAGGCCCCGGTTTTGCCGGAGCCCGTTCAAACGTTCCTTACCACCTGGGCCGTGTTCGGATCGCATGAACCCCTAGCCTGCTGGCTAGGTGGGAGACGTTGACCGCGCTTCAGGCTTCCGAGATCCGCCCCTTTGCAGAGGCAGCCCGGCTTGCACACCGAACGATCAGAACCTCCCTGGTTCGTGCATGTAAGGGATCCATGGATTCCGATAAGCGCGAACCCGGTAGAGGGAACACTTGGAAAGTAGCATTCGTGAGGCGTTGGTAAAGAGCGTAGAGGGCCGAAAAGTGGGCCGCGCTCGGATCTATGTGCGTACATCGGCGAGTCCCCTGATATCCGCATGCAGCCCGAAACGCTCTCTCCCGCCACCGCTGAAGAAAACGAACGAGTGCGCTTCGTGACGAACGAGGAGCGCGCGACCATCGTCGAGGCGCTCACCGCCGAGGGCGCGGTCGTCGTCGCCATCGATGCGCTCGGCTGGGATGCGCGCGGGCGGCTCGCGGAGATCGTCGAAGATGCGGTCGAGCGCGAGCTCGCGTCGCGCGGCGCGGCGGCGCCGGGGCTCAGCGCGGCGAGCGATCCCGATGCGGCGCTGAGCGATCAGCTCTACCGCGCG
>JAYVXB010000020.1:0-2771 GCA_043785585.1 Deltaproteobacteria bacterium
TGGGCGGGCGAGCAGTCGAGCAGCGGCACGCTCATCGCGCAGGCGCGCGCATCCATCGCGCTCGGTCGCCTCGCCGATCGCCTGCCCGAAGGAGCGCAGCCCGCGACGCGACGGCTCGCCGAGCGCATAATCGTTCCGATCCTATGGCCGGGCGAGCGGACACGCGCGCTCCGGTCGGCGGTCCGCGTGCTCGACGCGCGCGTCGCGCGGATGATCGAAGAGCGCCGCGCGACCACCGACGATCGCCACGATCTCCTCACGCTTCTCCTGCGCGCGCGCGACGAAGACGACGGCGCGACGATGAGCGACAAGCAGGTCCGCGACGAGATCCTCACGCTCTTCGTCGCCGGACACGAGACGACCGCGAACGCGCTCGCGTGGGCGCTCATGCTCGCGTCGCAGCACCGCGACGTCTACGCGCGACTTCGCGACGAAGCGCTCGCGATCGGTCGCACGCCGACGTTCGACGATCTCCCGAGGCTGCCGCTCGCGCTCCGCGTCTTCAAGGAGTCGCTCCGCCTCTATCCAGCGGTGTACCTCTTCGGTCGTGTGGCGACCACCGAGACCGAGCTCGGCGAGTACCGAGTCCCGAAGGGCACCGTCGTCCTCATCAGCCCCTTTGCGCTCCAACGACGCGCACGTGTCTGGCCGGATCCGGAACGATTCGATCCGGATCGCTTTCTCCCCGAGAACGAAGCGAAGCGCCACAAGACGGCGTTCATCCCGTTCAGCGCCGGCCCGCGCACGTGCATCGGCAACCACTTCGCGCTGATGGAAGGTCCGCTCGTCCTCGCGACGCTCCTCCGTCGCGCCGATTTCGATCTCGTCGATCCGCGCGGCGCGGACCCCGAGCCGACGGCGACGCTGCGTCCGAAGGGCGGGATCCCGATGAAGGTGACGCTAAGATCGTAGCGACGCCGCCAGCCCGAACGATCGCCTCACTGTGCCGAGCAGCAAATCGTAGACTCGCGCGCATGAGCAGAAGCGCCGCGGGCCTCGCGACGACACCCGAGCCTCCGTACTACGCCGTCGTCTTCACGTCGGTGCGCACGTCGGTCGACGACGAGGGGTACGGGGCGATGGCGAACGCGATGGACGAGCTCGCCGCCAAGCAGCCCGGGTACCTCGGCATCGAGAGCACGCGGGGCGCGGACGGCCTCGGCATCACCGTCTCGTACTGGGCGAGCCTCGACGCGATCCGCGCGTGGAAGGCCAACGCCGATCATCTCGTCGCGCAACGTCGCGGTCGCGACGAGTGGTACGCCGGCTTCGAGATGCGAATCTGCAAGGTCGAGCGCGCGTACACGTTTCGCCGATGAAGCTGACGCGCGATCAGTGGCGGACGCTCATCATCGTCTGGACGACGTACGGCACGTTCTACTTCTGCCGCGTCAACGTCGGACCCGCGCGCGGCGTCATCGAGAGCGGCGTCGGAGTGAACGCGCTCGAGATGGGCTTCATCCTCGGCGCGCTGAAGCTCGGCTACGCGCTCGGGCAGTTCGTGAACGGGCAGCTCGCGGAGCGCTTCGGACCGAAGCGAATCCTCGTCGGCGGGATGATCGGATCGATCACGGCGTGCCTGCTCTTCTCGGCCGCGCCGCAAATCGCTGCGGCAGGTCCTGTCGCCGCCGCGCTGCCGTCACTCTCGAGCGGCATCACCAGCGTCATCCGCGTCTTCTCGACGAACGCAGGCGCGATCGGCCCGATGGCGGCGCTCTTGATCGTCTTCTGGCTCTTCAACGGCGTCGCGCAAGCGGGCGGTTGGCCGCCGAGCGTGATGATCATGGCGCGCACGTTCACCGCCGCGCAGCGCGGTCGAACGATGGGGATCCTCGGCACGAGCTACCAGCTCGGCTCGGCGCTCGCGATCCTCGCGTGCGGATGGCTCGCGGACGTGTCGAACGGTCACTGGCAGATCGTCTTCCTCATCCCCGCCGCCGCGCTCGCGCTGTCGACGATCCACACCGCGACGCGACTGCGAGCTCCGCCACCGCTCGCCACCGCGACGTCGGCGTCGAACGCGCCCGCGACGCAACGCTCCGCGCGCGCGACGCTGATGATCACGCTCGGCAACCGCCGCCTCTGGGTACTCGCGCTCGGCCTCTTCGGTCTCGATCTCGTCCGCTTCGGCTTCCTCGACTGGGCACCGACGCACTTGAGAGAGGTCCACCAAACGACCGTCGCGACCGCCGCGCTCAAGCTCGCCGTCTTCCCGCTCGCGGGCGCCGCGGGTGCGCTCGTCTCGGGCTGGCTCACCGATCGCTTCTTCCAATCGCGGCGCGCGCCCGTCATCGCGATCATGCTCGGGTTGGTCGGCCTCCTCACGCTCGCGTACGACTGGGTCATTCCGTACGGAACGGCGCCGACGATCGTTTGCCTCGGTCTGCTCGGCTTCTTCCTTTATGGAGCGCAGATCCTCCTCGTCGGTACGGCGGCGCAAGACTTCGCGCTCGGCGGGACGGCCGCGGCGGCCGCAGGCTTCGTCGACTTCGCGGGATCGATGGGCGCGTTCGCAGGCGACGTCGTGACGGGATCGATGGTGAAGGCGCAGAACTGGCGCGGGGCGATTCACATTTGGGCGGGCGCGGCGATCGTCGGCGCGATTCTCGTCGCGACGCTTTGGCGGGCGAAGCCGGTGCGGGCGACGGGGTAGGTTAGGGAGTAAAGAATTCGAACTTGAGTTCAACATGCAAACTAAGCCGAGTTCACAATCTGAATACTGAGCACTAAAATCAGATAATTCAGCAGGAAAACCGCCTGGTCCTGTCGTT
>JAYVXB010000021.1:0-9009 GCA_043785585.1 Deltaproteobacteria bacterium
CGCCGATGAAATCGGGCGCGGGCGGCGTACTCTTGTGCTGCCGGCTCAGGATCGCGCGCGCGATCTTGAACGCGTGGTCCGCGTAGTGCTGCGTCTTCGTCACGCGATAGAGCTCGCTCAGCGCGTACGACAGCCAGTGATCGTGCTCCTGCGTGTCGACCGTCGTCGTCGCGTCGCGCGTCTGCACGCACCAATCGGCCGCCTTCTTCGCCGCGTCGAGCCATCGCGCGTCCGGATCGATCGCGTAGATCCGCATGAGGCCCAAGATCGCCTCGCCGACGTAATAGATGACCTCCTTCTTCAACGGCGGCCCCGGCGGCGCGAGCCCCTCCTTCTCGATGTCTTTGTTCGCGCGAAAGTGCCCGTCGCCCTGCTGCTGATGAACGATGAAGCGCGCGAGGGCGCGCATCGTCTCGAGCTCGTCCTTCTTGCCGGTCGCACGCGCGTGCTCCGCGAACGCGATG
The DNA here is from genome assembly GCA_043785585.1 of Deltaproteobacteria bacterium. Lineage (GTDB taxonomy): Bacteria > Myxococcota_A > Polyangia > Polyangiales > Polyangiaceae > JBBQXV01. Next base: position 465 of record JAYVXB010000021.1, read on the forward strand.
AGCGCGAGCCCCGCGCCGCCGACCTTCTGCTGCTCCTCGTCGTTCGTATCGAGGACGTACGACATGCGATCGCTCGCCGACGGATGGCTCTCGAACTTCTGCTTCAAGAACGCCAGCGCGCGCTCGCCCTTCTCCAAGTAGAGCGGCGTCTTCAGCTCGCCGTACGCTTCCATCAGCGCGAACGTCGTCCCGGCGTGGCGCAAGATCCCGTACGACGAGTCGGCGCGTCCGTCGACGGTGTGGACCATGTACGCGTAGCGGCCCTTGTCGTCCATGATGCGGCACAGGTAGTCGGCGCCGGCGCGCACGGCCTCGACGAGCTCGGCGGGCGATACGCCGGGCGAGCGCGCGAGCATCCCGCGCGACACCGCGAGCGCATCCGCGTGCGTCGCCGACTCGACGACCGCGCGCGTGCGCAGGCGGTAGACGTGCTCTTCGCCTTTGTTCGCGAGACGCGCGCGCATCGTCTCGAAGATCTTGTCGCTCTGCAGCTGCGGCTTTTTTCCGTGATCGAAGCGCTTGTCGAAGAGGATCTCGCTCGGCAAGACGTACCCGAGCGACGCGCCTCCGGTCGCGATCGCGTACCCGTCGATCCCGAGCTCCGCCCATCCAGGCGTCATCCCGTTCGCTTCGATCGGCTCCACCTCCGTCACGACGTCGAGCGCGAGACGAAACGAATCTGCGCCCGCCTCCCCCTTCGGGAGCGCCTCCGCGGCTGCGACGACCGCGTGCTCGAGCGTGTCGCCCGTCGCGCTCGTCGTGACGCGCGCCGCGTTCGGCGTGAACTTCGTCAGGAAGACGCGACGCCCAGGCGCGTTCGCGATCGCCGCGCGCTCTCCGCGCGTGACGACGGAGCGCGCGAGCGCCAAGTACGGATCGAGCGGCACGTCACGCGGCGCCGCGAGATCGCCGAACGCCGCCGACTCGAGCGCCGGATCGCGCGACGTCGATCCACGGCAGACGCACCCCGGCCACACCGACGCGGCGGCGACGAAGCCGACGAGCCCAGCGAAGGCCGACCGAGCCGACCGAGAGACACGCATGGCGGAGACGATAACCGAAGAGGCTACTCGGGAACCTTCTCGCCTGTCGCCGCCGGGTCGAGGACGCTCCCGATGTTGTTCACGTTGACGTCGCGTCCCATGAGCTGCCCCGTCGTCTTGCCGAGCCAGTTCCACTCGATGAACTTCACGAGCGACGAGTGCTCCATCACGACGTGCGAGACGTAGTTCTTCTTCGCGAACGGACCGATCGCGATGAGCGGCACGCGCGTGCCGTACGGCTGCATGTCCGCGGTGTTCGTCGGAGGCGGCGCGACGTGATCGAAGTACCCCCCGCCTTCGTCCCACGTGACGATGACGAGGGTGTCGGCCGCGTACTTCGAGGCCTGCACCTTCGCGACGACCGACTGCACGAACGCGACGCCGTCCGAGAGCTTGACCTGGTTGCCCGGATGCTCGCTGCGGTACCCGAGCCCTTTCACGAACGTCACGGCCGGCAACGAGGCCGCCGCGAGATCGTCGGAGAGCTTCGCGTAGTCCTTCAGGTGCTCGGGCTTGTCGCGCGTCGAGTCGTAGTACTCGAACGGGTTGTCGCTCGGATCGAACGTGCACGGGTACGTCGAGAGCTTCGCGCCGCAGTCGGCGGGCGCGTCTGGGCACGTCGTCGCGGCGACCGCGTCGGACATCACCTTGTACCCCTCCATGTACCAAGCCCACGGAACGCCCGCGGTCGTGAGGAGATCTCCGATCGTCTTGTCGGTGTAGCTCTTGCTCCGCGCAGCGAATCCGCACGTCAGCCCGGTCGCCCCCATCGGTCCGTATTGGTTGTCGAGGAAGACGAACTGCGCGCGCGCGAGATACATGTCGTTCGCGGTGCTCTGTCCGACGATGGACTGAAAGTACCGATCACCGATGGCGCCCGCCGACGCGAAGTCCCAATACGGCTTGACGAGCGCGCTGCCTGCGACGGCGAAGTGGTGCACGTCGCTGCACGTGGCTCCGGTGACGTACTTGTCCATCATGCCGCCGTTCGTCTCCGAGCTCTCGCACGTCGAAGAGTGATCGGGATCGTGCGTGAGCATCTCGGTGTCGTCGAGCGTCTGCGGCATCGCGCCGCTCGGTTCGGTCGCGGGCACCGCCTCGCAGCACATCGGGCCGTCGTTGCAGGTCGGATTCGATCCGGCTGCGGCCTTGCAATACGCGCCGAAGTGGTTGTCGAAGGTGTGGTTCTCTTGGACGATGACGACGAGGTACTTCACCTTCGACGCGGGGCACGGGCCCGAGCATCCGATGGGCGCGCTGCCATCGCCGCCGTCGGGGGTCACCGCGCTGTCGCCGCCCGCGTCCGCGCCGGGCTGAGCGCCGCCGCTCGTGCTGCTGCAGGCGAACGCAAAGAATGGAAGGGACGAGACCGCGAGGAAGGACGCAAGACGCATCCGCCAATTGTACGCCGGTTAGCGGGCGTTACGCACGTAGGCGTCGACGATCTCTTCGATCGCGGCGGCGACGAAGAGGCGCGGATCGGCGGGTGACTCAGGCGGATCGCCGGGCGCGGCGACGGCGAAATCGCGCGGATGCTCTGCATGAGCTTGCACGCCGATGAGCGGCCACGGTCCCGTCTTCGCACGGAAGACCTCGGGGACGGCGGCGCAGCGACGCCAGCCGTTGGGGTCTGGGTGCGAGAGATCGCGCGGTCCGGCGTCGACGACCTCGGCGCTGCAGAAGTCGCTCTTCGCGACGAGCGTGAAGCGCGCGAGCGGACCGCCGGGCAGAAACGCGTCGGGACGCACGACGTCGACGTGCGACTCGAGGAACTCGCGCGTGACGGCGCGCATCTTCGTCGGCCCGGCGATGTCCCAGAAGAGGCGGTCGGTCGGATCGAAGCGAATCGCAGCGCGCTCGCGCATCTCCCCCGGCCACGATCGCGACACCGCCGTGAACGGCGCGTACCCGCGCACCGGCACGCCCGTCGTCCGACGCAGAACGCTGTCGATGATCTCGCCGTCGACCGACTCGCCGTCGGCCTCCGTGCGCTTGGCCTCGAGCAGCGCGAGGATCTGCGCGCCGCCGCAGAAGCCGAGGAACGGCGCCGCGCGATCCTTCACCGCGCGATGAATGCGCCCCATCCCGCCGCGCGTCGCGTCCGGGAGCGGATCCCAGTGCCAGCGCTTGCGGCCCGTCGTCACGTCGGACTCGGTGCGCGCGCCGTAGTCCCAGTCGTTCGAGCCGGAGAGCACCGCGATCGGCGGTGGGCTGCTCTGCTCGAGAAGCGCGCGATCGAGCTCGGCGTCGTCGCCTTCGATCGACTCGAGCATCTCGCCGTCGCCGTCGCCGATCGCGGCGTCGAGGAGCTCGCCCTTCGGTCCGAGCGATCGCGCGAACCTGTCGTCGCGGCGGAGCGCGGAGAAGAGCGGGCTCATTCGCTGCTGAAGGAACTTGGCGTAGTAGATGTCGTTCGCGATCTCGCCGCCGCGCTGCGCGTGCACGGCGATCGCAGGGTTCGCGTTCACCGAGAGGACCCACGGCGGCGGGATGACGGCGCGCGCGTCGTCGGCGCGGTACGCGGCGATTTCGCGGACGACTGGCGTCGCGCCGCGCTCGGGGAGGCCGCGCGCGTTCGTCGCGCCGTCGATGACGAGGCGAAGCGCGCGGAGCGTGCGCGGCTTGGCGAGATGAACGAGGCGGCGTCGGAGCGGGACGATCGTGCCGTCGTCGCGAAGCGGCGGGCCGGCGATCGCCGTGAAGTGCTCGCCGTCCTCGCTCCCTTCGAGCGTGTAGCGCACCGGGCCCCACGCCACGCCGTAGGTCCGACCGACGCCGTCGGGTGAGCCCGTGAGCGGCTGGCGCGGATGGCCCGAGCCGTCGAAGCCGAGCACGAGCCGAACGCGATCGATCGGCGTCTTCTCCGCGAGCGTGACGACGAGCGTCCAGCGTTCGTTCCCCGGCGCGCCGACCCATCTTCGTTCGTACGTCCCGTCAATCGCGCCCGCCGCGGAAAACCCGCCAAGCGCGCCGTCGTCGCTCGCCGTGACGCCGTCGTCGCGAAGCACGTCGCGCGCGCCTTCGATCGCGGAGACCTCGCGCAGGACCGGCGGACCTGCGTTCGTGCGATCGACGACGAGCCTGAGCGCGCACGCGTCGACGTCGACGAACCACGACCGATGCGTCGACTCGGCGGGGCTGGCGGGAGGTTTGGACGGCGCGGCTTGATCGGCGCCCGGGATCTCGACGAAGGCGACGGCGTCGTCGTCGCACGGCCTGTCGCCGACGCGCGGCGGGCGCGCCTCCCATCGGTACGCGGTCGGAACGCCCGACGTCGCGGACGCGCCGAGCGACGCGCGCAACACAGCGAGGTGCACCGGCGATCGAAACGTCGCGCGCCACTCCCACGTCGTCCCGTCACTCGCTCCGCGCCACGCGGTCGCATCGTCGCCATCGATCGCCGTCGCGGCCGTCTGCGGTTTCTCGGACGGCGTCGCGCGCACGCCGCGCACGAGCGATGCGTCCCGAAGGACGTCGCGCGGCGCGCTCGCCGCGTTCGGCAAATCGGAGCGAAGCGGCAGCGCCTCTTCCGGCCCGTCCGGCGCGATGCCGCCGAGCACGCTCCCCCACTTCGCGTACGGCGGAAGCTCCCCCGCGCCCGCGCGCCGCACCATCCTGGGATCCGAGCAAATCGGAACGAGCCCGAACAAGAACACGACGAAGAGGTTCGAACGTCTCTTGCCTGTGAGGATGTGGGGCACGGGTGCGATTCTAGAAGTCACTGCGGGAGGGGCGAGCTTTTAGCAGATCAGCGCGACATTGTTCTGGTTTGAACAGGTAAAGCCTAGCAACTCTTCCCCTCGGCGTCGCATCGCGTAGAGTTTTGGCCCGAAGCTCTCGCAACCACGCCATGAAACGCTACGTCGCCGTTGCCGGGACCATCGGATCCGGGAAAACCTCGCTCGTCGCGTGGCTCGTGAAGCGCTACGGGCTGACGCCGTTCTACGAGCCGAACGAGACGAACCCGTACCTCGCGGACTTCTACGCCGACATGGCGAAGTGGTCGTTTCATTCGCAGTGTTTCTTCCTCGCGCACAAGCTCGATCTGCACCTCGAGCTCGAACGCGCCGCGAAGAAGCAGGGCGGGCCGAGCGTCGTCATCGACCGGACGATTTACGAGGACGCGGAGATCTTCGCGAAGAACCTCTACGCGCAGCGCCTCATGAAGAAGCGCGACTGGGAAGTCTACCGCCGCCTCTACGAAGGGATCCGCGCCGCGCTCCGTCCGCCGGACGTGCTCATCGCGCTGACGTGCCCGCTGCGGACCACGAAGAAGCGCATCCTTCAGCGCGGGCGCGCGATGGAGAACGCGATCCCGGATGCGTACCTCCGACGACTTCACCGCCTCTACGAAGACTGGTTCGCCGCGTACGATCTCTCGCCGATCGTTCGCGTCGACACGGGGGAGATCGACTACGTCGAGAACCTCGTCGATCTCATCGATCTGAAGCGCACGCTCGACGCCGCGCTCGCCTGAGATCGCGTTTCGCGTGGCATGACCGCTGCACTGCCGACGGCATGCGCTTCGTGCCTCGCTTCGTCGCGTTCGTTTCGGTCGTCGGGTTCGCTTGGATCGCGCAGGGGTGCAGCAGCATCCGCGTCGTGCAGCAGACGCCCCGTGGTGGCGTCGTCGGGCTCGAAGGTCCGAACGAGGCCGCGCGCGCGAAGGCCGAAGAGCACATGCGCGCGCAGTGCCCTTTCGGCTATCGGATCGTCGACGAGCGACAGGCGCGGATCGCGTACGCGTGCAAAGAGCCGGCGCCCGCGTCGACGTCGCAGCCGCAGGCGAACGGGCACGAGGTCGGCGTCCACATCTGACGTCGCCTGGGGCGCCCGAGGCGCGACCGCCATCAACGCGCGTTCACGCTCGGCGTGTCATCCGTTCGGAGGGCGCACGCGACGGCGACCGGCGATTTCCCGAGAAAACGGGGCAACCGCAACGTGGCACTCCGCTCGCTTATTCCCCGGCCGCTCCGTCAACGACAACCAGACAGGAGGAGACGGCCATGAAGACAATCCAGGCGATGGTGGTGGGTACGACGACGCTTCTCGCGCTCACGCAGGCGTGCGCGATTCAGACGAGCGATGCGTCGCGCTTCGGCGAGGCGATCCCTGCGAGCTCGGACGCGGCGCTCGGCGTTCCCGGATCGAGCTCGGGGGGCGGCGCGCACACGAGCTCGGCGAACATTCGGATCCAAGGGCCGACGACGACGAGCTACGCCGATTGGTACTCGTTCACGCGCAACGTCACCGACGGCGTCGATTGGGGAACGGGGATCATCCTCGCCGAGGTGCTCCTCATCGTGCACCTTCCGCCGACCAGCGTGACCGCGCACAAAGCGGTGTGGGGCCCGGGGCAAGGGACGGCGCTCGATCCGGTGGTGTGGCGCATGACGGTCGACGAGGTCGGCACGAGCGAGTTCGACTACCGGCTCGAAGGGCGCCCGAAGGCGTCGACGAGCGAAGGCGACTGGCGCGCGGTGCTCACCGGTCACGGCTTCGGCAAGACGCGAGCGGAGCATCGAAGCGGATGGTTCGTGCTCGACAACGACGCCTTCGCGACGCTCGACACCGCGCGCGGCAAAGACAGCGGCACGGTGAAGGTCACCTTCGACGGACGCGCGTTCCCCGCGACGATCCGCGCGGAGGTGAAGCACACGAACGACGCCGAGTCGTTCGACGTGACGGTCACGCACGACCAAGACACCTCGGGCGCCGTCGACATCGCCGCGCACGGCGACATCGACACGCCGAAGAACGGGACGCTCGAGGACGTGGTGATGCACAGCCGCTACGAGAAAGACGGCGCGGGGCGCGCGGACGTGCAGATCATCGGCGGGAGCATGCCGATGAAGGTGATCGCGTCGGAGTGCTGGGACACGGCCTTCGCGCGCAGCTACTACACCGACAGCGCGAGCTACAAACCGACGAGCGGCAACCCGAACACGTGCGTCTTTCCGCAAGCGTCGTTCTGACGCGAGCGCGATAATTCGCCGGCGTGCGAGGCTCGTGTAGCCTCCTCGCGATGCCCGGCTCGGTCCTCTTCGCGCTGCTCGGGACCGCAGCTTGGACGGCGAGCGTGGTGCTGCTTCGTCCGAGCTGGGCGGCGGCGCTGTTTCTCCTCGCGCCGTTCGTGACGGTGCCGCTCGGGCTCAGGCTCGCGGCGACGCCCGACCGGCGCGGGGTGGATCCGCTCTCGTGGCGCGTCGCGCGGATCCTCCAGCTCCCGGCGGCGATCGCGCTCGCCGCGTCGTTCCATTTTCCGACGTCGCGCTTGGCCGCGGGGCTCGCGCTGCCGTGGCTCGTCGTCACGTTCCTCGCGGCGGCGTTCGGTGTGCGCCGCCTGGTGACGCGCGGGATCGGTCCGTCCGAGGAGCTGTGCATCGACGTCGCGATGTTCTTCCTCGCCGTCGGCGGCGTATGGGCCGTGCTCACGCGCGCCGTCCCGCGACCGCTCGGCTTCGATCCGATCGTCGGGCTTCTCACCGCGATCCACTTTCACTACGCCGGGTTCGCCCTGGTGCTCCTGGTCGGGCTCGCGGGACGTCGCCTCCCGGGCGGCGCGCCGAAGCTCGTCGTCACGCTCGTCGTCGCGGGGGTCATCGGGTTGGCCGCCGGAATCGGCGCGTCGATTCCGCTGCTCGAGCGGTACGCCGGCTGGACGCTCGCGTTCGCGGGCTTTCTCGTCGCGGCGATGCACCTTCGCGTCGCGACGTTGCCGGGGCGAATCTCGTTCCGGATCGCGATCGCGTTGTCGGGGCTGTCGCTCGCGTCCGCGCTCGTGCTCGCGGCGCTCTATGCGGCGCGCGGCGTCGTGCTCGTGCCGTGGATCGTCGATCTCGGGCGCATGGCGAAGTTTCACGGGACGGCGAACGCGATCGGCTTCGCGCTCCTCGGCCTCCTCGCGTGGACGAGCTCGCCGGCTCCGGCGCGCGCGGGGGCGCCCGGCGTGCCGTTCAGCGCGCTCGGCGCCGTGCTCCGCGTCGGCGGCGATTTCTTCGAGCGACGCGGGATCGCGACGAGCACGAACGCTCCGCCGCGCGGCCTCGTCGATTCGCTCGACGAGCACCGCCGCAACGCGCTCGCGACCGAGCGCGTCCACGCCGCCGTGCGCGCGTTCTACGAGCGCACCGGCGATCACGAGCTCATCGTGCGCCCGCGATGGCACCCGCTCTTCCGACTCGGCGCGCGCGTGTTCCGGTTCTTCGCGCGCGGAGTCGGGCAGCTCCAGCTCCCGATCGACGCGGAGCGCGCGTCCGATCGCATCGAGAGCCGCATCGTCGCGCTCGACGACGCGCGCGACGGACGGACGAACGTCCGCGGTTGGGTGCGCACGTTCGCGCGCGACGGGAGCGCGATGTACGTCGCCGCGTACGCGACGCACGCGCACGAAGGCGTCGCGTACATGAACATCGCGTTTCCCCTCCCCTTCGGAAATCTCACGAGCGTGCTCCGCATGGACCCGCTCTTCGTCGGCGGCGCCGAGCTCGGCGTCGAGCTGA
>JAYVXB010000022.1:0-9004 GCA_043785585.1 Deltaproteobacteria bacterium
CGTGTTCAACCCGAGCGGCGCCGCGATCGCGAAGCTCGTCGAACGGCTCGTCAAAGAGAAATGGCTTTCGAGTCCGGCGAGCGGCGCGAAGTGGAACAAGATTCCATTTCCGCTCGAGGCGGCGTGGCTCGACCATCCGAATCGAAGCGATCTCGTCTTGCGGTGGACTCCGTTGCGATCGCCGTTGGCCGAAGCCGGCAGCGTGCTCGATCTCCAGATCCATCGCGGCGAAGATTTCATCTGCCCCGACTACGAACAGATCGGCGCGCTCGAGTCCGACTGCGCGTGCGGCGAGGATCTCGCGTTCACGTGGGACGAAGACGAGCTCCCGTCGCCGTTCGGAAGCGCGACGGGGATCTTCACCGAGTGCTCGGAGTGTTCGCGGACGTTCGATCCGGCGAAGTTCGAAGCGACGGTGACGGACGTGCGGTCGGGGCAGAAGACGAACGTGCGCGGGGGCGCGGCGCACAGGTTTGCGATCGTGGTCGCGGGGCCGCTCGCCGAGGGCACATTGCCGTCGGCGTTCGACGCGGACTTCGTCGCGCTCTGCGAAGCGGAGTTCGGGCGAAACTTCTACGAGATCGGCGCCGTCGGATGAAGCGGCGGCTCGCGTTCGCCGCGCTCGCGATCGCGACCGCGTTCGCATCGAGCGCCGCGCACGCGGACGAGCCGCGGACGGACGAAGCGACGGCGCAGGTGCTCTTCGACGAAGCGAAGGCGCTGTCGGTCGCGGGGCGATGGGGCGAGGCGTGCCCGAAGCTCGAAGAGAGCCTTCGCCTCGCGCCGGGGATCGGGACGAAGTTCAACCTCGCCGATTGCTACGAGCACACGGGAAAGTTGGCGAGCGCGTGGGCCGCGTTCATCGACGTCGCGGGTCTCACGCGCGCGAAGGGTCAGTACGATCGCGAGCAGGTGGCGCGCGCTCGCGCGGCGGCGCTCGAGCCGCGTTTGTCTCGGCTCGTGGTGACCGTGCCGCCGGCGTCGCGCACGCCGGGCCTCGTCGTGAAGCGCGATGGCGTCGCGATCGGAGAGGCCGCGTGGGGCGTCGCCGTTCCCGTCGATGCGGGCGCGCACGTGATTGCAGCGACGGCCGACGGACGTGCGCCGTGGCAGGCGACGATCAGAGTCGAAGGGGAAGGGAAGACGGAGCCGATCGAAGTACCGCCACTCACGACCTCGACCTCGACCCCGACCTCGACCCCGACCCCGACCTCGACCCCGACCTCGACCTCCACCGCGACCGCGACCCCGACCTCGACCCAACGCACCTCCGCCTGGATCCTCGGCGGCGCCGGCGTCGTCGCCCTCGGCGTCGGCACCTACTTCGGCTTCCGCTCCCTCTCCAAACGCGACGACGCCCAACCGCACTGCACGGCCGATGCCTGCGATCCCTCCGGCATCGCCCTCCGCGATCAAGCCCTCGGCGCAGGCGACGCATCGACCGTCGCGTTCGTCATCGGTGCCGCGGCGATCACCGGCGCGATCATCCTCTACATCACGAGCCCGAGCCCGACGTCCCCGCAGCTTCGCGCGAGCATCGGTCCGATGCGCGCGACGTTGGGGCTCTCGTGGTGAGCGCATGCCGGCACGCGCTCGCCGCGCTCGTCGCATGCGTCGCGCCGATCGCCTGCAACGGCATCCTCGGAAACCGCGCGGGGCACCCGTACGACGACGCCGGCGCGAGCGACGGCAGCACCACGTCGTGCGACGGCGGCTGCCCGCCCATCACCCTCGCATCGGCGCGCGACTGCCCCGTCGATCTCTCCGTCACCAACGGCCGCGTCTACTGGGTCGATCAAGGCTCCGTCCAGAACAGCGCGCAAGACGGCGTCGTCGCGAGCGTTCCGATCGGCGGCTGCACGGACGACGCGTCGGCGTGCGTCGTCGTTCACGCATCGAACGAGCACTCGCCGTCGGCGATCGTCGCGAACAAGGACGCCATCTGGTGGGCGTCGATCGGCGTCCCGACGACCCAGAGCTCGATCCGCACGCTCCCTTTCGGCGCGACCACGCCGACGACGTTCGCTTCCGCGCAGCGCTTCCCGCGCAGCCTGGGGATCGACGCGACGAGCCTCTTCTGGATCAACGGTGGCGACGCGCCCCCCGCCGCGACCGGCGAAGTGCGCCGTGCGTACCTCGACTCGATGGGCAGCTCGGTCGCGATCGTCTTCACGCTCGACGCGCCCGTCGCGATCACCGTGCGCGGCAGCACGGTCTTCTGGACCAACGACGGCGACAGCGACACCACCGGCTACGTCATGACGTCCGACGTCACGGGCTCGCCCGCGACGCGCGTCGCGGCAAACCAGAGCCACCCGCGCGGCCTCGTCGCCGGCGGCACGCACGTCTACTGGGCGAACACCGGCGATGGAACGATAATGCGCGCGAGCCCGGACGGCACCGGCACGACGCGCCTCCTCTCCGATCGCGCGACGCCGAGCGACGTGGCTGTCGACGACGTCGCGATCTACTGGGTCGAGACCGGCACGCCGCCCGACTACGCCGACGGCAAGGTCATGGCCGCGCGCCTCGACGGGAGCGACGTCCGAACGATCGCGTCGTCGCAGAAGAACGTCCGCCGCATCGCGGCCGACGCGTCGAACGTCTACTGGATCGCGCGCGGCACGCCCGGATGCGCGCAGCACGACGGTCGCATCATGCAGGCCGGGAAGCCGTTCTAAGTCGCCCTACTTCTTCTTCTTCGCCTTGCCCTTGGCTGCCTTGGCAGGCGCGGTCTTGGCGGGCGCGGACTTGGCAGGCGCGGACTTGGCGGGCGAAGACTTGGCCGTCGCAGCCTTCGCGGTGGACTTGGTCGCGGGGAGCTTGCCGTAGGTGACACGCGCCGACACGCGGATCCACTCGCTGACGGTGAGGTCCTCGGCCGCGGCGACGGCCTTGAGGATCTCGAGCTCGCGCTCGGAGAGACGGATCGTGATCTTGTGACTGCGTGTGTCGGGCATGAGAGGTCTGTAAGGCCAAATGGCTGTACACGCAAGCTGCGCGCTCTCACGGCACCGCGCTTGCGTTGTGGAGATCTCCACACGACGGAGGTCTCCCATGAACAAGTCGAATCTCACACGCTCGCCAGTCGCCGCCGTGGCGACGTTCACGCTCGCGACGCTCGGCTGTCTCGGTGCGTGCGGCGATGATTCCCACTCGTACACCTATGGTGGCGGACGCGCGCACGACGCCGGGGCGTACGACCCCTCGCCGGGCAACTCATGGGACGCGGGGCGCGCCGACGCTTGCAGCATGTGCGCCGCGCAGACGTGCATCGACTTCGCGAGCGACGTCGCCAACTGCGGCGGCTGCGGGCTCACGTGCCCCGTGTCGGACCACGGCGCCGCGACATGCGCGCGCAGCAAGTGCGGTCTCACGTGCGACGTAGGGTTCGAGCTCCACGACGGCGACTGCGCGCGCGTCGTGCCCGCGCCGCGACCGATCGCGCCTCTCTCGGGCTCCACCGTGACGCGCGCGCGTCCGACGCTGAGGTGGGCGCTCGCGCCGACGACCGACGGCGCGGAGATCGACATCTGCCCGACGCGCGCGTGCGACCACGACGCCGAGACGTTCACGGCGCACGGCGACAGCTTCGTCCCGCCGCGCGATCTCACGGCTGGCACGCACTTCTGGCGCTTGCACGGACGCGGGACGAGGTGGGCCGGAACGACGTCGAGCCCCACGTGGGAATTCGTCGTGGGCCATCGGAGCGCGCCGACCGACACGAGCGGCGGGGCGATCGCCGACTTCAACGGGGACGGGTACGCCGACCTCGTCGTCGCGGATCCTGCGGCGAGGCGCGTCTACGTTTACTGGGGCGGCGCGAACGGCGTCAGCGATGCATCGCGAACGGTCCTCACGCTACCCGCGGGCAACATCGAGGCACGCGACGTCGTCGTCGCGAGCGCAGGCGATCTCGACGGCGATGGATTTCCCGAGCTCGTCGTGGGCGACGGCGCGTTCGATCGATTCTTCGTCTACCGCGGCGGACCGAGCGGTCCGACGGACGCATCGAGAGTGACGGTGAACACGCCGTTCGCGATCGCCGGCAGCTTCGGCGGTGCGCTGGCCGCGGCGGGGGACATCGACGGCGACGGCTACGGCGATCTCGTCGTGGGCGCACGCGGCGTTCACGCCGTTCGCGTCTACCGCGGCGGTCCGACCGGCATCACCGAAGCGAGCGCGCGGACGCTCGTGGGGCCCGACATCGCGTCGAGCTTCGGCGCGGCCGTGGGCGCGGGCGACATCGACGGCGACGGGTACGCGGACGTCATCGTCGGAGCACCGGACGCGAACGCGGGAGCCGGCGCCCTATACGTCTATCTCGGGGGCCCGACGATGCTCGCGCGCAAACCGTCGACGACGATCGCGGGCCCGGACGTCGCGTTCGGTGGCTTCGGCAGCGTCGTCGCGATGGCGGGCGACGTGAACGGCGACGGCTTCGCGGACGTGCTCGTCGGCGCACCCGAGTCGATCAGCAAGAGCGGGCGCGCGTACCTCTTCCTCGGCGCATCGAGCGGGCTTCCGCTGCTAACGAGCGCGCGCTTCGACGGCGCTGCTGCAGGCGACTACCTCGGGGCGAGCATCGCGGGCGTGGGCGATCTCGACGGTGACGGATTCTCCGACATCGCGATCGGATCGCCGGGCATCGGCGCAGCGCTCGGTCACGTCGACGTCTACCGCGGCAGCGCGACGGGAATCGATCTCGGCTCGCGCCGAACGCTCACCGCACCCGATGGAGAGAACTTCGGCGCGGCGATCGGCGGTACGGGTGACACCGACGGCGATGGATTCGCCGACCTCATCGTTGGCGCGCGCGGCGCGAACCACGCGTACGTGTTCCGCGGCGGCGCGACGGGCGTCAGCGGGTCGCCGAGCGTCACGCTCGTCGGACCCGACACCGCGACGCGCACGTTCGGTCGCGCGGTCGCGCTGTCACTTCTTCGCGCGCGCCCTCTGCGCGTGTGAGGGATCGGTCGCGGGCCGTGCGGGGGGACGCTCGGCTTCGCGTGCTCACTTCCAATCGTAGGCGGGGGAGCAGCTCCGAACGTCGCCGCCGCCTCGGAGGCAGTCGTTCGCGACGTCGTCGGCGGCCTCGGTGAGCCCGTTCAGCACTTGGCAGAACGCGGCGGCCTTTCCGCTTCCCCCGACGTGCGCGAGGCACGTCGCGGCCGCGTGCGTGTGGAACGACGTGTGCACGATGCAACGTTCGTCGCGATCGTGCGCGCAGTCGATGCGATCGAAGCAGGCCGCGATCTCCCTTGCCCAATCGGCGCGCCACACCGGCGGGCTTCGCACGGGGAGCGTCGCGCAACGCGGGGCGCACTGCGCAGCCTGCTCGGTGCCACATCGCGCGCTGCGACGGCACTCGCCTTCGCAGAGGATGCGCGCGGCATCGCCTGCGGTTGGCTGCGGCGAGGACGCGCGGGGGCCGGAGGCGCTCGGTGCGGAGGCGCTCGGTCCCGAGGCGCACGCGATGATGCCCGACCCGACCGCGATGGCGACGACGAGTCGCGCGACGTATCTCATGGACCGATGCTACCGCGACGCGAGCCACCCGACGAACGCGGTGAGCGCCGCGAGCCCGAGCAAGATCCCGAGGAGCCAGAAGAGCAGGCTCCCCCACGCCGCCGTCAGCGAGCGCGCGCCGCGTCGATCGCAGTCGAGGCAGATCGCCCAGACCTTCGCGCCGCCTTCGGTCAGCGTCGAGCACTCGCCGCAGACGGGCTTCGCGCACGACGCGCACGGGCCTGCGGCCTCGCGCGGGCAGAAGCTGCATCGCGTGACGTCGTCGCCATCCGCGCGTTGGAGCTCGGGCGGCACACGCCGCAACGTAGCCTGTCACGCCGTCGCAGAGACGGACGCAGGCGCGATCGCCTCGGGCTGTCCCACCGCGGCGGCGATCTGCGCGCGCGCGGCGTCGCGAAGACGCGCGACGTCGTCGTGCCCCATCCCCTTCGTCGGGATCGGCTGGAGCACGCGCGCCGTCGCGCGCGCGTCGCCGAGCCACGCCGTACCCGTCGGCATGCACGTGCGCGTCCCTTGGATCGCGATCGGCAACACCGGCACCTGCGCAGCGATCGCAAGCTCGAACGCGCCGTCTTTGAACGGAAGCATCCGACCGTCGCGCGATCGCGTCCCCTCGGGAAAAATCATCACCGACAATCCAGCGTCGAGCGTGCGCCGGCACTCCGCGAGCATCGCGCGAACGCTGTCGCCTTTGCCACGGCGGAGCGGGATGTCGCCGGAGAGGCGCATGACCGTGCCGACGACCGGGACCTTGAACATCTCTTCCTTCGCAACCCACCGCATGTCCCACGGCAAGAACGACAAGAGAAACGGATCCGCGTTCGACTCGTGATTGGACACCACGACGTACGCCGATCGCGCGATGTCCGCGGGCGGCTCGCCTTCGACCGAGAAGCTCCAGAGCGGCGACAGTCGCGCTGCGGTCCGACCCATGCGACGGAGCCAGCGCCCTTCGGCGCGCGGCGCCGCGTCGTGCCGGTGCCGCGCGTGACTGAGGGCGAGGATCGGAACCCAGACACCGAGGCAGACGGCGAACTCGAAATACGTAAACGCACCGGCGGCAACGCGAGGCATTCGCGAAACCTAGCCGCGGGCCGGCGCGTGCGCTGTCAGGGACTGGTCACGATGCGCGAGCGTCGCCCGCTCGAGGAGCTCCCGATGCCGCGAGGCTACAGGGCCGCGGCGAAATCCCTGCCGAACTCGATCGGCGACGGGCGGTAGCTGGGATCCATCGCGGTCGCCGCGCGAAGCAGCTTGGCGATCGCCGTCGGATACACGCGAAGCTTCGCGGCATCCTCGAACGGATCGCGCCGCATGTGCGCGATGATCCGATCGCGTTGGTTCTCGATCTCGTCGAAGAACGCGCGCCCCGTCGTCACGTTCACGATCGTCGCCGCGAGCGCGTAGACGTCCGAGCGCGGATCGAGATGAACCGGATCGAGGACCTGCTCGGGCGCGATGTACCCCGCGGTCCCCGCGACGAAGCGGCCGCCCGCCTCCGCCGGAACGCGAATCGCGCGCACCATTCCGAAATCGATGACGACGGTCGCGAGCGGCGGCGTCGTCGCGGGATCGCGGTGCTTCGCCGGATCGAACTTCTCGCCGCCCGCGAGCGGAAGGCGCAGCCACAAGTTCGCCGGCTTGATGTCGCGATGCACGAGGCCCGCGCTGTGAAGCGCCGCGAGCCCCGCGCACGAATCGGTCACGACCTGACGGAGCTCGAACAGCGTCATCGGGCGCGCCGTCGCGTACTCCTTCAAGTCCGCACCTATCAAATACTCGAGCACGAGGAACGGCACCGCGTTCGACACGCCGCGATCGATGATGTTCGCGACGTTCGGGTGGTAGAGACCCGCGAGCACGCGCGCCTCTTCGACGAACGACGCGAGGATCCCCGCGCGTTCGACGTCGGTCGCGTTCGAGAGCGCCTCGGCCTTCGGGATCTTGAGGACGAACAGGCGATCGGCTCCGGGCTTGCGCACGAGCCACACCGAGCCGATGCCGCCTTCGCCGAGCGGCTTCACGAGCTCGTAGCCCTCGATGACCTTGGGCTCGTGCTTCTTGGGCTGTGGTGGAGGCGGAGGCGTGCGGCGGATCGCGGCCTTCAGGGCGTCTTCGAGGAGCGACGAAGTCATCGGCCCGAGCGACGCGAACCAGACGTCGAGCATCGACAGCTCGCGCGCGCGGATGGCGCGTGCGACGAGCGCGGCGACGCGCGGCGCGTTCTCGGTGTCGGCGCGCGAGAGCGAGTCCTCCGCGCTTTCGGCGCTCGCCGGGTGCAGCGCCTTCACGGGATCTGCCAGCGCGCCGTGCACGCGATCGCCCGCGAGCACGAGCTCGAGGCACATCGCTTCGAGGTTCGGCTTCGGCCCCGCCGCGGATCCGAACTCGCCGAGCGCGTTCGCGAGAGCCGCGAGCGCGCGCGCGAGCTCGGTGTCGCCCGCGTGCAGCGACGCGAGCGCCTCGGTCGCCGTGGTGCCCCAATCGCCGTTCGCGATGCCCGACGACACCGCCGTCCGCAACGCCTCGGCGCGCTCGACGCATTGCGCGAGCGCGCCCTCCGCCATCATCGGGAGCGCCGTCGCGAGCTGGAGCAGCATCGCCGGTCGATCGATCACGAGCGCCCACCACGCGGCGAACGGCCCGAGCCACTCGAGGTCGTCGACCTCGCCGAGCGCCGTCCCGCGCGTCGTGTCGACGAGTCGCCAGAAGAGCGTGCTCAGCGCGCTCTTCAACGGACCGGGGAGCTCGCGCGAGCCGTCCGCGAGTCCGTGGATCTTGCGGAGCCACAAGCACGTCTCGTGCGCCGTGGGCCCGCGTCCAGGGCCGAGGTCCGAGTCTTCGCCGCACGCATCGAGCGCGTAGCCGCCGAGCCGAATCGCGAGCACTTCGAGCGGGAGATCCGCGTTGACGTCGTTGCCGAGCTCGCTCTGTCGCCGCTCTTTGACGATGTCGAGGATCTCCGCGGGGGCGCGCGCGATCGTCTTCCACGTCTCTGCGAGGTTGGGCTCTTCGACGGGATCCGCCGCGGGACGCGTCGCGAGGAGCGGTCCCCACAGACGAAGCGCGAAGGCGCGCGCGCATCCTTCGAGCGCGTTGATCGCGGCGGCGCGCTGGCGAACGCGGCCGGTTCCGAGAGCGATGCGTCTCGCCACCTCGAACGTCCGCGCGAGCGACGCGGCGAAGCGCTCGGCGCGCGCGTCGGCCTCTTCGTCGTCGTACTGCGCCGCGATCCGCATCAAGTTCTCGAGGCCGAGCTCGAGATCGAGCGGATCACGCTCGGCACCGTCGACCACGTCGGTGACCGCGATCACTTCGATCCAACGACGCGACTCGTCGAGCGACGCGGCGCGCGCGGACCGCGCCATCTCTCGCAGCGCGCGGATCGGCACTTCGATCTCCGCGTTGTGCGATCCTCGACGCCAAAGCGTCGCGAGGCCTCGGGCGAGCGCGCGAGCGGAGATCGCTCCGCCGT
>JAYVXB010000023.1:0-8999 GCA_043785585.1 Deltaproteobacteria bacterium
CTCGGGCTCGTCATCGCCGCCGTGCGCGGCGCGTTCGTGTCGCGTGCGAGCACGCGTCGCGTGGCCGTCGCGACGTTGCTCGTGATCGCGAGCTGGGTCCCGCTCCTCTACATCCTCGTGTTTCGCTACGGCGGCTGGTTCCGTCACTGGTTGCATCTCTGGCTCCCGGCGATCGTCCTCGCGATCGGCGCGCTGCTTCACCGTCCACGCTCCGGATCGCGCCTCGCGAACGTCGCGGCGATCGTTGGGCTCTTGTGCTTCGCGCCGTGGTGGCTCGGGCAAGGGTGGGCGCTCCGCGAGACGCTCTCGCGCGATCGCGCCGGCTTCATCTCCGAGACGATGCACGTGGCGCCGCTCCTGCCGCGCGATGCGCATCTCGTCGGGACCGTCGACTGGATCGTCGAGCCGTTCCTCTTGTGGCGCCCCGATCTGATTCTTCGATCGAGCTCCGGCCGCGGCCGCTACTTCCGCTATATCGTGCCCGACGCGCTCTGGACCGAGGACGTTCCGTACGAAGGTCTCGTCCGCGAAGAGTGCCGCACCTCATCGCCCGTTTACTTGGTGTCGCTGCAGCCGATCGAAGCCGCGGGTCTCGCGCGCGTCGAGCATCCTCAGCGCGCGGACGCTTGGGACCACTTCGAAATCTATGCGGTCGACTGCGCGCGCTGGTGAGCCGGCGAGATCCCCCAAAGCTGCGCGCCGAGCTCCGCGAGCATCCGCCCGAGCTGGGACGCATCCGGCAGTCCCGCTCGCTCGCGCAAATCGCGCGGAGTCTCGCGCGCGATCTCGCGCGTCAACGCGGCGACTGCGCGACGGCGCGCGCGGTCGATCGCGTTGCGCTCGCGTGTGCCGACGCGCGACTCGGCCCACGCCGCGATCTCCCACGCGAGCGCAGCGTGGCGCGTCTCGTCGCGTGCGATCTCGCCGAGCACGCTGCGCACCTCTTCGTCGCGCGCGTTCATCGCTTGCCACGTGTTGACGAGCGCGCCGAACGTTTCGCGGACGCACCCTTCGACCGCGTTCTCGCGCGCGATCGACGCGAGCGACCGCCGTCCGACGTGACGCACGCGCGCACTTGATGCCTGCGCGCCGAAGCGCTGCGCGAGCCGCCCCATCGCCGCCGCGTGCCGCTCTTCGTCACGCGCGCTCTCTCGCGCCGCCTCGACGAGTCGTCGCGGCGCGCGATGATCCGCGAGCTCGCCTGCCAACCGATCGAACGCGTGAACCGACGCCGCTTCGAGCCGCGCCATCTCCGCGAAGTGTGCGCCCGCGCGCGTCGTGCCGCGTCGCTGCGCGCGAGAGGCGCGCACGAGCCCCGGCGGACGCCGCCCGCCGCCGCCGAAGCAGCCACGGCATTGGAAGGTAACCGAGCCGCCGTCGGCCACGATCCACGAGCCGTCGCTGCAGCCGAGCCCTTCGGGCACCGAGCAGTCGAGGAAACCGCTCGCGTCGATCGGGTTGCCGTACGGATCGGCGGGGACGATCGTGCATCCGACGTGCGTGAGGCCGTAGGTCTTCTGCAGACCGCACGTGAGCGTGTAGTCGCAGATGTCCTCGGCGTCGGTGCTCGCGTCGTCGAGGATGACGATCGCTCCGCACCCGACGTCGACCGCCGCCTCCGCGTCGTGCGCAGGCCCCGCGTCCGAGACCGATGCCTCTCCGCCCTCCTGCGCAAACGTCGAATCGCCGGGATCGCTTGCGTCGCCCGCGTCGCTCGCGCCCGTCGCACCGTCGCCCGACGCATGGGAGCCGCACGCGACCGCGGCACCCGCCGCGCCGGCCGCGACCGCGATGACCTGAAAACATCGCGCGAGCCGCGCGGTGCGCCTCTTCAGGCGGGTCGTCGTCGGAAGCATCCGCGCTCATGTTACGACACTTTCGCCGAAGCTCACGCGCAACGGCGCGTGTGAGCGCGCATCGAACAGGCTTCCGGAGGGAACACCCATGTCGCTTTACGACGCCACGATTCCGCAGATGAAGAAGATGCTGACGAACCTCGACGCGTGGCTCGAGGCCGCCAGCGCGCACGCCAAAGGCAGAAAATTCGATCCCAACGTCTTCACGACCGCGCGGCTCGCTGCGGATCAATACGCGCTCGTGAAGCAGGTGCAGTCGGCGTGTGACATCGCAAAGTTCACCGCCGCGCGCCTCACCGCGAAAGAGGCGCCGAAGCACCCGGACACCGAGACGACGATGGAGGAGCTCCGCGCGCGCATCAAGACGTGCGTCGCGTACCTCGACACGTTCAAGCCGGCCGACTTCGTCGGCGCCGACACGCGCGTCATCCCGCTGCCGTTCATGGAGGGGAAGGCGCTCGTCGGTTCGGACTACGTGGCCGAGCTCGGGCTGCCGAACTTCTACTTTCACGTCACGACGGCGTACTCGATCTTGCGCCACACGGGCGTCGACCTCGGCAAGATGAACTACATCGGGTCGCTCAACCTCCGCGATCTGTAGCTCGGTCTCGAACGTGGCGCGTTGACGCGCGGTGGCTCGCTCGCGATCCATCGCGCACCGCGTCTCGCGATCCAGTGCGGTCGCTCGCGAACGCGGACGGTGCGCGGGGGTGGGCGGGGGCGTCGACGATCCGGCCTGATCGCAAGTCTTTCCCCGAGGAAAGTGCGTGCGGTCTGCACGACGTGGGTTGGTCCGATTTTCGCGATGGCGTCGGCCATGCGGACCGCGCTCCTCGTCGTTTTGCTCACGCTGACGGTTTCGGTCGCCGCGTGCGGCGCCGCTCCCGACGATCCGAACGCCGTCCCCGATCAGTCCGACAACGCCCTCGCTGGCGATGTCTGCTCGCACGGCTACTACACGAAGCCCGCCGCCGACGGCGTCTACTACGCCAGCGACTTCGGCTGCTCCGTCAAAGCCGACGGCACGCATTTCCGCGACCCGACCGACAACTGCATCCCGGGATGTCTCGCGCAGGCGCAGCAATCGATCTGCGCGGGGAAGAGCGGCCCCGAGTGCGAGTACGCGGTCACGTGGTACGTCGCCGACGCAGCGCGCTTCGGGTGCATGTCGCGCGTGCAGGTGACGAACCCCGCGAATGGAAAGTCGGCGGTGCTCCTCGCGCTCGACTACGGCCCCGGATGCCGCGTCGAGGATGGCGTGAGCCACGCGGTGCTCGACATGTCGTACCGTGCGATTCAGTTTCTCTTCAACGAAGAGCACGGCGCCGTCGATCGCGCGAAGGTCAAGGTCACGCCCGTCCCCGACACGACGCCGCTCGGTCCGACGACCGCGCCGCCACCGTCCGCCGATGCGGGCGCACCCGACACGGGACATGCCGACTCTGGAACGCCACCGCCCGACGCGTCGCACGACGCGGGAGCGACGTGCCCGGTTCTCGCGTACCCGTCGGGCGTTCACATCCAGACGTACGAGGACGCCACGACGACCGCGAGCTACGCGAGCCACCTCGCGTCCGGTCAGACCGCGCCGACGTGCTTCCTCGACGTCACGCGCCTCGACGATCCCGTCGCGAGCACGCGCTACGATCTCACGGTCCACGTCGCCGCGCACTTCCAGCTGAGCGAGCTCGTCGGCACCGAGGTGAGCCAAGGCTACGGCCACTTCGTTCTCGCCGATCCCGAAGCCGTCGCGTCGCTCGAACGCTTCCGCGTGTCGGTCGGTCAGGCCGTCACCATCAACAGCGGCTTCCGCAGCCCACGTCATCAAGAGGACACCTGCCGGAGCATCTGCGGCGATCCGAACGGCTGCGCGGGCACGTGCGCGAACAACTCGCGTCACATGTGGGGCGACGCGTTCGATCTTCCTCTCGCGTTCTACACGCGCGCCGACGAGGATCTCGCGTGCACGGCCGGATTCAAGTTCGCGTACCTGGAGAGCGGCACGCACCTGCACATCGACCGGAATCCGGCGTACGCGACCTGCGTCGAGCAGTAACGCTCTCCCCGGCGCGACTTCGTGGCAGCATGCGCGCCGATGCCGCGCACAGCCCACACGCACGCCCACGCGCTCACGCTCACTCGCGCGCTCACTCTCGCGCCCGCCCTCGCGCTCGCCCTCGGCGCATGCACTCCGCCCGCTCCGAGCCCGTCTCCCTCTTCGTCGAGCTCCGACGCACCGCCGTCCGCTCCTTCGCCCACCGCAAAGCTCACGCGCGACGAGCTCGCCGCCGCGTCGCGCCTCACCGCGACGTCGATCGCCGCCCCCCTCCGCTTCCTCTCCGACGACTTGCTCGAAGGCCGCCTCCCCGGGACGCGCGGCGACGACATCGCGATCAAATACATCGCCGCCGAAATGGAGTCGTACGGGCTCGAGCCCGGAGCCGCCGACAAGACGTGGTTTCAAAAGGTCCCGCTCGTCGGCATCCAAGCGCAACCTCCGCGCAGCGTCGCGATGACCGCGGGCGCCGGCTCGCTCGAGCTTTCGGTGCCGGACGATCTCGTCGTGATGTCCGGCACGCAAGACGCGCACGCCGCGATCGAGCCGACCGAGCTCGTCTTCGTCGGGTACGGCATCGTCGCGCCCGAGTACCACTGGGACGATTACAAGGACGTCGACGTGAAAGGGAAGGTCGTCGTCGTCATGAACGACGATCCGTCCTCGGATCCAAAGCTCTTCGCGGGCAAGACGCGCCTCTGGTACGGCCGCTGGGATTACAAGTACGAGCAGGCGGCGAAGAAAGGCGCGGCGGGCGTCATCATCATTCACACGACGCCGTCGGCGGCGTACCCGTGGCAAGTCGTCGTGTCGTCGAACACCGGCGAACGCTTCGAGCTCCCCGCGGTCGCGAACGAACCGCGCCTCGTCGCGAAGATGTGGGCGACGGAGGAGGCGACGCGCAAAGTCGTCGCGTTCGGTGGGAAGGATCTCGACGCGCTCCGTGCGAGCGCCGAGACACGCGAGTTCAAGCCGGTCGCGCTCGGCGTGAAGATGTCGCTCGCGCTGACGAACAAGACGCGCAACGTCGAGAGCGCGAACGTCGTCGGCCTGCTTCGCGGTCGCGATCCGAAGCTCGCCGCGGACGCGATCGTCTACACGGCACACCACGATCACCTCGGCGTCGGCATCGCGAAGAACGGCGACGCGATCTACAACGGCGCCCTCGACAACGCCTCCGGTGTCGCCGCGATGCTCTCGATCGCGCGCGCCGCATCGCTCGCGAAGAGGCCGCGTCGCTCGCTCGTCTTCGTCGCGGTCACGGCGGAGGAGCAAGGTCTCCTCGGCTCGGAGTACTACTGCGCGCACCCGACGTTCGCGCCCGGCCACATCGCCGCCAACGTGAACATCGATTCGGTGAACAACCGCGGCAAGACGACCGACATCGGCTACATCGGCCTCGGCAAGTCGTCGCTCGACGCCGTCGTCGTCGCGATCGCGTCCGCGCAAGGACGCATCGTGCGCGGCGATCCGTACCCGACGAAGGGGACGTTCTATCGATCCGATCAGTTCAACTTCGCGAAGATCGGCGTGCCGGCGATCTACCTGCGCGGGGGGCCGTCGTACGTCGGAAAGCCGGCGGGCTGGGGCGAGGAGCAGGCGAAGCTCTTCGAGCAGAAGCACTACCACCAGCCGTCCGACGAATACGACGGCACCTGGGATCTCGGCGGCGCCGTCGAGGACGCGCAGCTCCTTCTCGTTGCGGGTTTCCGCATCGCGAACGCCACGGCGCTACCCATGTGGAATCCGGGCGACGAGTTCGAAGCCGCGCGCAAGGTGGCGCTCGCCGGCCGATAGAGGCATCGTATCGGCATGATCACGGCAAGGTTTGGCGCGACGGCGATCGTCGCGGGGCTGCTCGTGGGGTCGTCGGTCGTGCACTGCGGAGGCGGCGATTCGAATGGCGGCCCCGCGGATGACGGCGGCGGCGGTGGGGACGGCAGCGCGACTCCCGATGGCGGCGGCGGTGGCGACGGATCGATGATCGGCGACGCGTACATGACGCCCGACACCGGAGTCCCGATCGAAGCCGGCGATCCCGGCATGGTCGACATCACGTTCGACGTGCACGCGAACATGAACGTCCACGCGATCTCCCCGTACATCTACGGCCTCAACGACGGCAGCCAAGCCGCGGCGACGCACGCGACGATCGTCCGAAGCGGCGGCAATCGCCTCACCGCGTTCAACTGGGAGAACAACGCGTCGAACGCAGGCAGCGACTACCAATTCGAGAACGACGGCTTCCTCTGCACGGGAGCCGGATGCGACGCGCCCGGCACGATGCTCAAGAGCTTCGTCGACAGTGCGGTCGCGGCCGGCGCCGCGGCGCTCGTGACGGTGCCAATCGTCGACTACGTGTCCGCGGACAAGGCGCCCGCGGGCGACGTTCGAAACTCCGGATCGAATTACCTGACGACGCGCTTCAAACAGAACAAAGCCGCGAAGGGCTCGGCGTTCGCGAACCCACCGAACACTGCGGACGCGTTCGTCTATCAAGACGAAATGGTCAATTGGCTGAAAGCGACCTACCCGAATGCCAAGATCCACTACCTCCTCGACAACGAGCCGGACCTCTGGTCGTCGACGCACGCCGAGATCCATCCGACTCCGGTGACGTACGACGAGCTCAAGACGCGAAACGTCGCGTACGCAACCGCGATCAAAGCGGTCGTGCCGACGGCGATGGTCTGGGGGCCGGTGAGCTACGGATGGGCGGGGTATACGAATTTGCAGGGCGCGTCGGACGCGAACGGGCGCGATTTTCTCGACTACTATCTCGACCAGATGAAGCTCGCGGAGCAGGCCGCGGGCAAGCGCCTCGTCGACGGGCTCGATCTGCATTGGTATCCAGAGGCGCAAGGTGGGGGCGTGCGGATCGTCGACCCGGGCGCGACGCCGACGCTCGTCACGGCGCGCGAGCAAGCGCCGCGATCCTTGTGGGACTCGACGTACTCCGAGACGAGCTGGATCGTTCAGTCGAGCACGCACGCTCCCATCAATCTCCTCCCGCGAATGAAGGCGAAGATCGCCGCGCACTATCCGGGGACGAAGCTGTCGTTCACGGAATGGAACTACGGAGGCGGCGCGACGATCAGCGGCGTCATCGCGTCGGCGGACGTCCTCGGGATCTTCGGTCGCGACGGCGTCGACATGGCGATGATGTGGCCGATGGGCGACGAGTCGTTCACGTACAACGCGTTCAAGATTTTTCGCAGCTACGACGGGCAGGGCAAAGCGTTCGGTGACACGTCGGTTCAGGCGACGACGACCGACGTGCCGAGCTCGTCGGTGTACGCGAGCATCGACTCGGGCAACGTCGCGCGCATGGTGCTCGTCGCGATCAACAAAGCGACCACCGACAAGATCGCCGGCATTCGGATCTCGCATTCGACGAGCTACATGCACGCGAACGTCTATACGGTGACGGCCGCGGGCGGGAAGAACGTCGTCAAAGGGATGCCGCTCGCGGCGGTAGCGACGAACGCGTTTCGATACACGATGCCGGCGCAGTCGGTGACGTTGATCGAGCCCGTGCCTTAGTCGTCACGAACGCGCGGCTCGAAGAGCGCGCACAGCTCGTCGTGGCGGGCGGCGGCGTCTCGGCGACCGAGCTCGATGAGCTGCGCGGCGAACTCGCCGTCGAAGAGGAGATACGACACGAGGTCCGCCTCGCCTTCGCCTTCCCATTCGGCCATCCGACGCAGGAGGCGGCTCGCGACGCTGCCTGCGCGTGCGGCGAACTCGGGCGTGCGAACGTACTCCGCTGCGGCCGCCCCGATGTCGGCCGACGCACGGATGTGGACGACCTTCAGCGGGCGGAGCGCCGACACGCGCGACTCGCTGCCGAGCTCCGCGTTGAGCTCGTCGAGGAACGTGGGACCGTAGCGGCGCATGCCGGCTTCGAGGATGTCGTTGATGCGACCGAGGCGAGCGATGTCGTTGTCGATGCGATCGAGCAAGAGCGCGTTGAGCGCCTTGCCGGCGAGAAAGAGCGGCCCCGGGTAGCTCGCCTCGTGGGCGACCTCGCGAGCGCGCGTCGTCGCGCCGATGTAGCGAGGGTTCACGACGAGGAGCCCCTCGGCGCCGAGGCGTCGCGCGGGAGAGAGCGGAACGTTCTGGCGGAGGCCGCCGTCGCAGTAGAAGTCGTCGCCGATGCGGACCGCGGGAAAGAGGAACGGGACCGCTCCCGACGCGAGCGCGTGCTCGGCCTGGATGCGCGCCGGTCGCACGCGGATGGTCGGATCGCGGCTCCAACGCGGCGTCGTGGTGTCCGCGCGCTCGAGGAAGATGACGGTGCGTCCCGTCGCGACGTCGGTCGTCGAGATCGTGAGCGCGCCGAGGCGCCCTCCGCGGACGTGCTCGCGGATGCGATCGAAATCGATCGCGCGCGAGACGAGGTTTTCGATGCCTGCCGGATCGAGGATGCCGCCGCGTCGTGCTTCGCCGGGACGGATGGGCGTCGGCTTCCCGGCGACGATGCTCCGCACGAGGCCGATGATCTCGTGGGTGTTCGCGCGGACCAACTGCGGAAGACGTAGGCCCGTCCACTCGCGAACGAGGTGCTGGACGCCGCGTGACGGGTCGTCGGCGGCGGCCGCGAGCGCGCAAGCGTTGATCGCACCGACGGAGGTTCCGCACAGGATGTCGAGCGGGATCGGGCGTCCAAGAGCGCGCGCGACGGCGTCGAAGACGTACGCGGCGATGCCGACTTCGTACGCGCCGCGCGCGGCGCCACCCGCGAGGACGATGCCGATGCGGGACCGCGCGGGAAGAGAGGGCACGTCGCTACTCTATCGTGGAAAATGGCGGCCTCGCCCGCCGCGTGCTAGTTGCCGCGCCACCATGACGAAGTCCGACTTCTCCGCCCTGGTCGGACCTGCGCTCGCCGGCGCGCTCGAACGCAAGGGGTACGTCGCGCTCACGCCGGTTCAATTGGCCGTGCTCGACCCGAAGCTCGCCGGCCGCGACCTCCGGATCACCTCGCAGACTGGCTCCGGCAAGACCGTCGCGATCGGCCTCGCGCTCCGTGAGGCTGCGGCGATCGCGGCCCCGTCGTCGACCGCAGGCGTCGCGAGACCGCGCAT
>JAYVXB010000024.1:0-8993 GCA_043785585.1 Deltaproteobacteria bacterium
GCCGCGGTCGAGAGCATCGCGAACGTGCTGTACGCGATGCTCACGAAGTTGCTGCGCTAGCGACGAAGCAGCGCGACGAGCATCGCGCGAACGCGGCTACGCGCCGCCCGCTGCGCCTGATCGCGCAAATCGCTGTCGCGAATCTTCGCGCGAAAAACCGCGAGCGCCATCGCGCGAGTCGCAATGTACGCATCGAGTCGTTGATGAGGAAACTGTCGATCGTCGTTCATGTCGAGTGCCTCCAAAGGAAGCGAAGCGCGGCACTCGACATGAACGACGAGTGAACGGGGAAACGCACCCCGACGCTGCGGCGCCAACCCCAGATCGCACGACCAGTGACGCCCAAAGGGCGGCACGTTCGTGCAGCACTCTTCTGGAGGGGTCGAGGTCGAGGTCGAGGTCGAGGTTGAGGTCGAGGTTGAGGTCGAGGTCGAGGTCGAGGTCGAGGTCGAGGTAGCGCAACGCGCGCGCGGCATTGCACATCGAACCGTCGAGATGACCGATCGTGGTACCACCACGTGGGATGCCGCTCTCGTCGACTCGACGAAGGCATCCGCCGCGCCGCGCCCGCTGCTTGCCGAGCGGTACGAGATCGTGGGCCTCCTCGGCGTCGGCGGCATGGGCAGCGTCTATCGCGCCTTCGACCGCGAGCTCGACGAGCACGTCGCGCTGAAAGTAGTGCAGCGCTCGCTCGTCGCCGACCCGGTGACGCGCGAACGATTCCGCCGAGAGGTGAAGCTCGCGCGCCGCGTGACGCATTCGAACGTCGCGCGCGTCTACGACATCGGCGAGCACGAGGGCGACCTCTTCCTCACGATGGAGCTGGTCGACGGCGAGTCGCTCGCGACGAGGCTCGCGCGCGAGGTCGCGCTCGCGCCGGCACGCGCCGTCGCGGCGGCGCTCGCGGTTTGCGACGGTCTCGCGGCAGCGCACGCGGTGGGCGTCGTACATCTCGATCTGAAGCCCGACAACGTGATGCTCAGCACGAACGGACGCATCGTCCTCACCGACTTCGGCATCGCGCGGCTCGCGGGCGGCGCGGCGTCGCGCACGCTCGGCGTCATCGCCGGCACGCCGCAATACATGGCGCCGGAGCAAGTCGACGGGATGAGCGCGCTCGACGGCCGCGCCGATCTCTACGCGCTCGGCGTGATGATGTACGAGATGCTCACCGGCGAAGTGCCGTGGAAGGGCGACTCCGCGATCGCGATCGCGGCGCGGCGCTTGGTGACGGCACCGCCGGATCCTGCGGCGATCGCGCCGGTGCCCGATGCGCTCGCGGCGGTCGTGCGCCGGTGCATGGCGCGCGATCCGGATGCGCGCTTCCGAGCTGCGGAGGACGTGCGCGCGGCGCTCCGTGCGTGCGGTGAGATCGCCGGCGACAGCGCGCTGCCCCTCGCGCTGCGTCCAACGCAGCCGCCGCCCGCGCCGATCGCCGCGACGCCACGCAACGCACGCGCGGTCGCGGTCATGCCGGTGAAGAACACCGGCTCGCCCGACGACGCGCATTTCGCGCAGGCGTTCGGGGACGCGTTGTGCGATGCGCTCGCGACGCACCCCGCGCTGTCCGTGCGCGCGCCGAGCCCGGGGTCGGGCACCGATCGCGACGTGCGTGCGCTCGGTCGCGAGCTCGGGGCGGAGATCGTCGTGACGCCGAGCTTGCGCGTGACGGCGGAGGGCGACGCGCGCGCGGCGATCCGCGTCGTCAGCGTCGCCGAAGGGCTGCAGCTCTGGGCGGGGCGCCTCGATCGCCCGCTCGCCGATCTCTTCGCGCTCGTGGGCGACTGCGCGGATCGGATCGCGACCGCGCTCGTCGTGGGGGCGCCGACGCGCTCTCCGCCGGGGCCGGGCGATGCCGCGATCGTCGCGCTCCTCGCGCGCGCCCACGCCGAAGCGATGTCGCCGGCCGCGGGGGCGAATGACCGCGCGGTCGCGCTCCTCGAGATGGCGATGTCCGAGCGCGACTCGGACTACTGGATCCTCTCTGGGTATGCCTCGGCGCTCGCGCGACGCGTCGAGGACGGCGACGGCATTCTCGAGGAGGCGCTCGAGGCAAAGGAGATGGCCCGGCGCGCGATCGCGCTGGCGCCGGAGGCGATCGAGCCGAGGGTCGCGTTGGCGCGCGTGCACCTCGAGCTCGGGGACGCGGAAGCCGCCGCCGCCGAGCTGCACTTCCGCGCGGACACCGCCCACGCCCCCTTTCAACGCACGTGCGGACTCTTGTTCGCGGACGCCGGGCAGCTCGACGCGGCGATCTCGCACTTGGCGCGCGCCGCACGCTTGCGCGATCCGCGCGCGCGATGGGACGAGGCGCGGGTGCGCTCGCTTGCGGGTGACGCTGCGGCCGCCGAGGCGCTCCTCGACGCAGACTTCGGCGAGCGTACGAGCGAGTACTTCGTCACTGCGGCGCGCATCGCGATCTGGCGACGAGACGCGGCACGGATCGGTGCGCTCGCCGAGGCGCTGCGAACCCGCCCGATCCCGCGGCGCGATGCGCTCCTCGCGTACTTGGGAACATCGCGCGACACGATCGCGTCCGTGCACGCGCGCCTCGAAGAGCAAGCGCGCGAGTCGACCGATCTGCCGCGTCGCCGCTCGCTCTGGTTCGCGATGGCGGCGGAGGCGGCCGCGTTCGCGGGAGACCGAGAGCGCACGCTCGCATCGCTCGCGAGCGCGGGCGCGTCGCGATTGTCGGACGTCGCGTGGCTCGAGCGCTGTCCGCTGCTCGACGTCGTGCGCGATCATCCGGTGTTCCCGCCGCTCGTGGCGGCGGCGCGCGCACGCGCAGTGCTCGCCCCTCGGGCGGCGAAGATCGAGGAGGTAGTTTCCGCATGAGTATCGACCTGTCCGTGTTCTCTCCGGTGTCTGCCCGCGCCCGACTCGACGCGCTCGGCGACGACGATCTCGACGTGCTGCCCTTCGGCGTCATCGCGCTCGATCGCGAAGGGAACATCCTCCGCTACAACCTCGCCGAGGCGCGCTTTGCACGCCTTGATCGCAACCAGGTCCTCGGCAAGAATTTCTTTCGCCGCGTCGCGCGGTGCGCTGCGACACCTGCGTTCGAGGGGCGTCTGCGAAAGCTCTTCGAGGACGCGGAGCCGGCGCCGGTTCGCTTCGACTACGTCTTCGACTTCCGCTTCGGTGCTCAGGAGGTCGAGATCGAAGCGAGCCGCTACGGCGCCGATCGCGTCTACCTGTGCGTGACCCGCAAGCGACTAGTCCAAGCGCGCGCCGAGGGCGTCGCGCGAGAGCCGGGTGTCGCGCAATCCGAGCTCGCGCCCGACGAAACGAAGCAGGGCGTCCAACGCGACGCGGGTCAGCAGCGCATCGTCCAGGTGACCCCTGCCTTCTTCGAAGGGCTGCTCGCGACGCGGTCACGCGCCGACGTTCCGCGCGATTTTCTCGAAGCGTGGGGCTTCGCGTGGGGCCGGCTGAGCGTCGTCGAGATGGAGGCCGACGCGCTCGAGCGCTTCGAGTCGGTCATGCGCGACTTGCCGATGGTCACCGCCGCCGAGTTCGTCTCGGATCATCTGCGGCTGCGCGGGTGGGGCCGCGCGACGTTCGACTTCGAGCTCGCTGCGCGCGGCGCGCTCGTCGTCGCGCTCGAACGGAGCCCGCTCGCGGAGATCGCAGCGAAGAACGCGTCGCGTCGCTGCGACCTCCTCGTCGGGTTCTTGCGCGCGGTAGTGTGCCACCTCGCGCAGCGAAAGCTCGTGCTCCGCGAAGTCCGATGTGTCGCGCTGGGTGCCGCGCGCTGCGAGATCGTCGCCGTCTCCGAGGACCGCGTCGCCTCGATCGACGCCGCCATCGCCGCGGGCGCCGACACCCCGCTTCGCGCGATCGACCTCGCGCGGGAGGCACGTCGTCGTGAAAACTGATCGAAACCCCGCCGTCGCCAACCTCGACGACGCGTCACGCGCCCGGCCGGCGGGCGACGTCCTCGCAGACGTCCCCTGGGGCGTCGACGAGGAAGCGTCGCCGGATCCCCGACAGCTCTCGGCCGCGCAGTTCCTGAGTCGCCTCGCGGACGAGTAGCGCGGGCGTCGATGTCGAGGTTCGTCGCCGCTACGGCCGCTTGTACACGCGCACGTAGTCGACGAGCAGCGTCTGCGGAAACACAGTCGTCCCGTCCGGCTCGCCCGGGAACTGCCCGCCGATCGCGACGTTCAGCAACAAGAAGAACGGATGATCGTAGACCCACACGTGCCCCGCCGGCACGTCGGCGTTCGTCTTCGTCTCGTACAAAACGTCGTCGACGTAAAACCGCACGACGTTCGTCTCCCACTCCGCCGCGTACAGATGAAACGCGTCGCCGAGCTTCGCGCCGCCCGGAAGCGTGTACGAGCCCGTCAGCGGATTGGCGCCGGAGTACCCGGGCCCGTGCAAGCTGCCGTGGTTTTTCCCCGGCTCTTTGCCGACGTTCTCCATGATGTCTATTTCGCCGCACCCGGGCCACTGCGCGGTCGCGATGTTCTGCCCGAGCATCCAGAACGCGGGCCACAGCCCTTGCCCCTTCGGAACCTGCGCGCGCACTTCGAAGCGGCCATACGCCTGTGAGAATTTGCCGGACGTGATGAGGCGCGCCGACGTGTATTGGCACTGCCCGTACCAGCATTGGTGCGCGGCGGCGCCGGCGGTCGTCGCGGTGATGACGAGGTTGCCATTCTGTACGACGGCGTTCGCGAGATCGTTCGTGTAGTACTCGCGCTCTTGGTTTCCCCATCCGCCGCCGCCCGTCTCGGCGGTCCACTTGGACGGATCGGGCGCGGAGCCGTTCGCGCCGTTGAACTCGTCGGACCACGTGAGCGTCCAGTTGCCGCCCGCGTCGGCGATCGGTGCGTCGGACGTCGCGGAGTCGGACGCGGCGTCGGCGTCGGCGGTGGCAGCGTCCGGATTTGCAGAGACGTCTGCGATGCCTGAGTCGACGGGCGCGGCGGCGGCGTTGTTGTCGTCGCCACCGCATGCGGAGAGCAGTGCGACGAGAGAGAGGAGGGGCATCGATCGAGTGCGCATGTTCGTGGCTCCGTTCGCGCCCCCCGACTACTCGACCTTAGCACCCGCGACCGCGACCGCGACCTCGACCTCGACCTCGACCTCGCTCAGCCGAAATGCTTCTTGTACGCCGGTCGCGCCGACATGCGCGCGTACCATGCGACCACGTTCGGGTAGCGCGCGAGATCGATCGCGAGCATCGGCGCGGCGGAGAGCGTCGGCGCGATCGAGATGTCGGCGATCGTGGCGCGTCCGAGAAGATGCTCACGCCCCGCCAGCGCCGCCTCGAGCGCGACGAGCGAGCGATCGACCTCTGCGCGCCCCTCGTCGACGATCTGCGCGATCCGCTTCTCGGGCGGTAGACGAATCGTGTGCGCGAAGATCCGCGCGACGTTCGGCGACAGGTGCGCCGCGTTCATGAACGTCCATCGCGCGACCTCGCCGGTTTCGCGCGGCGTCGTCGGACCGAGCTTCGTCTCCGGATGCTTCGCCGCGAGGTACTCGAGGATCGCGTTCGACTCCCAGAGCACGAAGTCGCCGTCGACGAGCGTCGGAACGCGCGCCGTCGGATTCAGCGCGCGGTACGCGTCGCCCTTGTGCTCGGCGGTCATCAGGTCGACGTCGACGAAGTCGTACGCCTCGCCGCACTCTTCGAGCATCACGCGCACGCGGCGGGTGTTCGGCGACATGGAGAAACCGTGGAGCTTGATCATGCGTTGCACTCTAGACCGGCATCGACGTCGATTTCGGCGGAACGGCAGGCCACGCGCGTAGCATCCAAGCTCCATGCTCCCGAAGCTCCACGTCGTCATCGCCAGCACGCGCCCAGGTCGCGCGGGGCTCCCCATCGGCACGTGGTTCTTCGACGCGGCGAAGCGCCACGGCGGCTTCGATGTCTCGCTCGTCGATCTCGTGGAGGTCGGACTCCCGCTCCTGAACGAGAAGAGCCACCCGCGTCTGCAGAAGTACGAGCACGAGCACACGAAGCGATGGAGCGCGATCGTCGACGCTGCCGATGCGTTCGTCTTCGTGACGCCCGAGTACAACTTCAGCGCCGCGCCTTCGCTCCTCAACGCGCTCGACTACCTCTATCGCGAATGGAGCTACAAGCCTGCCGGGTTCGTCAGCTACGGCGGGATCTCCGGCGGGATGCGGTCGGTCATGATGGCGAAGCAACTCGTCACGTCGCTCAAGATGATGCCCTTGCCCGAGGCGGTCACGATCACGTCGTTCTCGCAGCAGCTGAAGGATGGCGTCTTCACCGCGAGCGAGGCGAACGAGAAGTCGACGAAGGACATGCTGAACGAGCTCGTGCGGTGGTCGGCGGCGTTGAAGACGATGCGCGCGTAGAGTGGGAGGCATCGTGAAGCTCTTGATCGTCGTCCTTCTCGCGGTCGTCTCCGTGGCCTGCTCGAGCACGACGAAGAGCTCGAGCACAGGCGCGTGCTTCAAAGCGGGGGACCGCATCTGCCCGAACGACACGCCGCTCTCGCAAAGCGACGCGGACTCGTGCAGTCGTTGTCTCGCCGACTACCAGACACTCCTGGCGTGCGATCCCAACGCCGGCTTCATCTGCGTGAACGGTCAGTCCGAGACGTCGAAGGATCTCACCTGCAAGTCGCAGATCGACGCGTTCGAGAAGTGCTTCGTTCACTCGTCGAGCGACGCGTCCGTCCGCGACTGACGGCCGTAGCTCAATTGCAAGTGATCGCCGTGCGCGTCAGCACCGCGCGGCAGCCACCGCCGCTCGCGTCCGTTGCGGCGTCGGGATCGGTGCCTCCGACGACGGTCGCGTCGCTTCCGCTACAGGCGATCGCGAGAGTCGCGGACGTCACAGCCAAGAACCGTCGTCCAAGAAAGCGTAGCGGACACCTCTTCGTATGGAATGGCATGGTGACGATACAGAGAGGCCTCCACGCCGAATGGTTGCAACAAAGCGACGCGCGAAGCTCGGAGGTCGCGCGGTTCGTCTCACTCGCAGATGCCGCCCTTGTCCGGGATGGAGCCGAGCACGCAGACGAGGCCAGTGGCGCAGACGGGCGCGTTGTTCGCGGAGCCGCCGCAGTGCTCGCCCTGGAGCGCGACGACGATGCAGACGCCCGGTCGGTCCATGTGCTGCGTGCACTGTAGGTTCGGTCCGCATTCGACCGCGGTCGCGAGGAAGCCTCCGCACGTCTCGCCCGCCTTGGCGTAGTTGCACGTGCCGCCCTTGTCGGCGATCGGGCCGAGCACGCACTCGAGGCCCCGGTCGCAGACGGGCGGGTTGCGGATCGATCCGCCGCACGCCTTGCCGACGCCCGTCTTCACGCAGATGCCGCCCTTGTCCGCGGGGGTGCCGAGCTGGCACTTGAGCCCCGTGTCGCAGACGGGCGCGTGGCGCACCGAGCCGCCGCAGTGCTGGAACTCACCGACGACGGGCGCGTGCGTGACCGCTTGCGAGGACGCCTCGGTGTCGGACGACGAGGTTTCGACGGCGCAGCCGAAGAGACCGAGGGCCAGGAGAGATGCGGTCGCGCGGAGAATCGTCTTCATGATGTTGCCTCGGGTCGCCCTTCGCTTGCGCGAGGGCATGGGGAAGATGGAGCGATGACGGCAACGCGACGCAACGCCGCGCGCCCGCAGTGAATCGCAGCGTGCGCCGAATGCGCCCAATGCAAGCGCTCATACGACACGAGGGCACCGGACCTAACGGAGGCACCGTCGATTTTTTTTCGGAGGCTCGGGAGCGCCCGGCGATCTAGCGGCGTAGCGCGCGGAAGTTCGCCCAGTCGCTCGTCGGATCTTGCTCGCGCAAGCGGAGCTCGGCGTCGCGCGTCGCGCGGGCGAGATCGGGCGTCGTGCGAAGCGAGTCGTACAGCGCGCGCGCGAAGCGGGCGGAGAGCTCGTCGGACACGGGGCGCGTCGGCGCGACGACGACCTCGCTGCCCGCGACGAGGAACGCTTGCGCGATCCCCAACGTGTCGCCGGGCGAGGCGCTCGCTGTGCCGGCCGCGCTGCAACCGGAGAGGACGATCGTCGCGGGGGCGCGGCGGAGCGCCAAGACATCCGAGACGAGGAGGCGGCCGTTCGCGGCGAGCGGGAGCGTGCTGTCCCAGCCGTCCTCGCCCGCGTACGTCGCGTGTCCGGCGTAGTGGAAGAGCGAGCCTTGCGTGAGCGCGTCGACGACTGCGGCGTGCGTCGCCGCGCCGTCTTCGAGCAGCGTGACCGAGATCGCTCCGGCGTCCGTGAGCGCGGCGGCGACCGCGCGCGCCTCGGCGCGGGCCGCGGGCAAGTTGCGGCGCGGATCGCCGACGACGAGCGCGCGTCGATCGGCGTTCGCGTCCGTCGCCGCCGCGCGCGTGAGATCGAGGCCGTACTCCACCGGCGCGTGCGCGATCAGCGGCGCACCGTTCCACGGAAGCGCGTGCACGTCGACGCGCGCGAGGCCTCCCGGGAGGAGAACGCGAATGCGCGACGCGCGATCGATCCGCGCGCGCGCGGGTGCGAGGAGGCTGCGCGCGAGATCGTCGGAGCTCGCGGAGGGGCCGAGCGGCGCGACCGCGAACACGGTGATCCCCGAGGCGTCCGCGGCGATCCCCGTCCATCCGTGCGCGGCCGCGTGGAAGAGCAAGAAGAGCTCGCCCGGCTCCGGCGGCGCCGCGGCGAACGCAGGCGCGGGGCTCACGGCTCGATCTCCGCTCGCGAGAACGCTGAGCAACTCTTCGAGCGCGCCGCGCAGCGAAGCTTCGCGCGCTTGGCGCTTTGCGCGCACCGGGCCGAGGTCGTCGACCGCGAGCTTCCAATCGCGCGCGGCCTCTTCGTCGATCGCGGCGCGCTCGCGCGTGTAGCGAAGGGCCGCATCGTCCCATCGCGCGCGTTCGATCTCGCCGAATCGCGCGACGCGACGCGATGCCTCGAGCCCCGCGAGCACGCGACGGCGCGCACGCCGCGCCCATCGGAACGCGTCGTCGTTCCTCCCCGACGCGACGAGCAGCGCAATCCCCGCCGTCGAGCTCCGCTCG
>JAYVXB010000025.1:0-25970 GCA_043785585.1 Deltaproteobacteria bacterium
CGAGCGGCGAGACGGCGATGGCGATCGGCCCGAGCGGGCTCGCGCGGTTCGAAGGACAGACGTGGTCGGCGGTGGCCTTGCCGCAGTCGGTCGACGTGCGCTTGCTACGCGGGATCGCGTGCGCTGCGACGGGCGACGTCGTGGTCTACGGCGATCGCGCCACCGCGGTGCGCTTGTCGGCGAACGGCAAGCACGAGACGTGGAGCGTGCCGGATCGCGACATCACGTTCCACGGATCGTTCGTCGAAGAGGGCGGCACGACGACGCTCGTCGGCGAGCGCCCGGTGCGTCAATCGATGACGACGTCGCCGTGGGGAACGATGGGGACGGTCGCGCAGATCGTCGACGGGCGGCTCACGCTGCTCAGCGATTCGCCGAAGTGCGCGCGGCTCCGCGCAGCGACGCGCCTTCGCGGCGGGACGCTTCTCGCGTGCGGCGACTGGGGAGCCCTCGTGCGCCTCGAGCTCGGCGTCGTCGAGCACGTCGGCAACGTGTGCGCCGGACACCTCACGTCGATCGCGCCGCTCGCAGACGGCGGCGCAGTGACCGTCGGCGCGGGCGGACACGCGCTCTCGGTGTCGTCGCGCTTGGACGCGCAGCTCGAAGCGGTGCAGACGACGCGCGACATCCTCTCGCTCACGATCGGCGACGACGGCGCGGCGTGGGCCGGCGCCGCGCAGTCGCGACTCTTGCGTCGATCGAAGGGGAGCTGGCTCCGCATGAGCGGCGACGTCGGCGTGACCGCAGCGGTCATCGCGGTCTGGGCCAGCGCCGGCATCGTCCGCGCGATCTGCGACGACGGCGCGGTCATCGAGGGGACGTTGGCTTGAAGGCCGGCGCAGCGCGCGCGAGCAGCGATCGACCGCGCATGAGCCGGTTTCTACGCTTCCTGATCCTCCTGACGATCGTGCTCCACGTGCCGGTCGTCGCGGCGATCGCGCGCGGCGCCCAGCGCGTCGGGATCGCGCGACCGTGGCTCGTCGGGCTCGCGGTGGGCGTCGCCGGCATCGGCCTCTTCCTCGGACGCGCGCGCGCCGCGATGCCCGATCGCCGCCGCCACGCCGCGCTCGTGTGGCTCGTCGACATCCCTTATTTCATCCACTGGTGCGCGTGCTTGTTCACGATCGTGCCCGCGGTCCTCGGCTCGATCATCGCGCCGATCGTCCAGCTCGTTCGCGGCGTACCGGTCACGGTGCCGATGGATCTCTACCTCGTCACGTACGCGCTCGGTCTCGTCGTGTGCGGCTACGGAATCCTCGTGCGCCGTCGCTGGTTTTACGTTCGCGAGGTCGAGATCGTGCTCGCGGGTCTCGCCCCTTCGTTCGACGGCTACCGCATCGCGCACCTGTCGGATCTGCACATCGGCTCGACGACGCCGCGCGCGTGGGGCGAACGATGGTCGCGCGCCGCCAACGCGCGTTCGCCGGATCTCGTCGTCGTGACCGGCGACATGGTCACGAGCGGAACCGATTTCCATCACGACATCGCCGACGTCATCGGCGTGCTCCAGGCGAAGGACGGCGTCTTCGTCTCGATGGGCAACCACGATTACTTCGGCGAGGGCGAGCTCATCGAGCTCATCGTCGCGCGCGGCGCGCGCGTGCTCCGCAACGAAGGGCTCGTCATCGAGCGCGGCGGCGGGCAGATCTACCTCGCCGCGATCGACGACACGTGGACCAAGCGCGACGACATGGATCTCGCGCTCGCCGAGCGCCCCGCCGACATGCCGACGATCCTCCTCGCGCACGATCCCGTGCGCTTTCGCGACGCGGCCGAGCGCGGCGTCGCGCTGACGCTGAGCGGACACACGCACGGCGGACAGATCGCGGTGCCGTTCCTCTACCGCTGGTTGTCCCTCTCGCACCTGACGCATCCGTTCCACGTCGGGCTCTACGCACGCGACGCGGCGCAGCTCTACGTGCACCCGGGTCTCGGCACGACGGGACCGCCGATGCGCCTCGGGAGCGCGCCGGCCGTAGTGATGATCACGCTGCGCGCAGCGTGACGAGTTACTTCTTCGCGGCGCTGGGCGCCCCGCTCGCGCTCGATGCAGGCGGAGCAGACGGCGAGATCGCGAACGAGATGCCGACCTCGACGAGGCCGATGAGCGCGCACGCGCCGAAGATCGCGATCGGGATGTATTTGGTCGCGGGGGGGAGAGGGGGAGATTTTTTCTCCTCCTTCTTTTCGGCAGCGGGCTCGGCGACGGCGGCGACGGCGGGCGCGGGCGGGGCGAGCGCGGGAGCCGGCGCGGGCGGAGACAAGTCTTGCGCGAGATCGCGCAGCGTCGGCGCGTCCTTTCCGGGCGGCGCGGTCGGCGGCACAGAGCTCATCGGACGCGGGCCGACGTTCTGACCTTGCAGCGACGCGATCGCCTGCTGAATCTCTGGAATGGAGAGCAGTGGGTACCACTGCGTGTCGCCGCGCGCGCCCAAGTGCGCGTCGCGAGGGACCTTGCCCGCGATGATTCCGCGCGCCAGGAGATCTGTCGAGACGGGCCCGATGTGGTTCCCATCCGCTTGATAGACGTACCAATCTTTCATTCCGGGCCTCGCCAATAACCACGCGTGGGCATCGTGCGCAACGGTGGAGGGAACGATTCTAGGCGGCGGGAGTGCGCCGCGGGACATCAGCGTCGGGTTGCGAGTCGCATTCATCGGGAGGCTCCGGCAAGGAGGGCTCCCGATTCGTACGCCTCAGGGGCCCGACGTCTCCCCTTCGTCCGGCGTCCACTCCATGCGCGCGAGCACCACGTTCTTCTCGTAGACGATGAGCGGCGCCAACGCGCGAGCGATCGCGCGCACTTGCAGCGGCAGCGCGTCGATCATCTGTGCCTGCGCCGAGCGACCGCCCGCGAGCTTGATCGCGCGATCGATCAGCGTCGGCTCGATCTTCGGGAGCTCGAGGAGCGGCGCATCCGCAGGCAGCCCCGCCGCATCGCGCGCCGCTTCGAGCGCGTGCCGCATGCCGCCCATCCGATCGACGAGCTTCTTCTGGATCGCCTGCTGCCCCAGCCAAACGCGCCCTTGCCCGACTGCGTCGACCTCGTCCTTCGAGATGTGCCGCCCCGCCGCGACGCGATCGAGGAACGTGTCGTAGAACTGCCCGACCTTCCGCTGAAGCTCGATCTTCTCTTCGGGCGTGAACGGCCGATAGAGCGACTCGCCGTCGGCGCGCGGCGCCGTGCGGAAGGTCTCGGTGTTGACGCCGATCTTCTTCATGAGCTCGGCGATGTCGGCCTTGCCGTAGAAGACGCCGATCGAACCCGTGACCGTCAGCGGCAGCGCGAAGATGATCTTCCCCGCGGTCGCGATGTAATACCCGCCGCTCGCCGCGACGGATCCCATCGACACGATGAGCGGCTTCTTCTCGGCGAGGAGCGTGAGCTCGCGCCACATCACGTCCGAGGCCATCGACGATCCGCCGGGGCTCTCGATGCGAAGCACGACCGATCGCACGGTCGCGTCGTCGCGCAGCGCCTTGATCGAGTCGACGATCGAGTACGAGCCGACGAGCTTCATGTCGACGAGCGGGATGTGCATCGATCGTCCGTCGACGATGTCGCCGTCGACCCACAACACGCCGACCTTCGGCGAAGGACCGAACGCCGCGGGCATCGAGCTGTCGTCTTCGTATTTTTCGTAGCGGATGTTCGCGCCGACGAGATCCTGCGTCACGCGCTCGAGCTCGTCGTCGAACGCGAAGCCGTCGACGAAGCCCGCTTCGCGCGCCTCGGAGGCGACGAACGGGCCGTTGCGCGTCGACGCGCGGATCTTGTCCTCGGGCAGACGCCGGCCTTGCGCGAGGTTCTTCACGAAGACAGCTTCCACGTTGCGGAGAACGTCCTCGTGATCCGCGCGCGCCGCGTCGCTCCCCTGCTCGTTCATCAGCTGCTCGGGCGCGCTCTTGTGCGCGCCGATGCGGACGAAGTCGGCCTTGATGCCGAGCTTGTTCAAGAGGCCGGCGAAGTAGAGGAACGTCGTCGCATGTCCGGAGTAGCGGAGGCCGCCGGCCGGGTTCACGACGATCCTGTCGGCGTTCGCGCAGACGTAGAGCGACTTGGCGGCGTTGTCCTCGAAGCTGCAGAGCGTGCGCTTGCCGCGCGCGCGCAGCACGCGGAGCGCGTCGGCGAGCTCTTCGGCGTGCGCGTACGAGCTGGCCGGCTCGGCGCGAAGGACGAGCGTGACCGCGGCGATCTCGCGATCCTCCGCGATGCGCCACAGCTTGCGGAGGAGCTGCACGTGCCCGCGGTTTCCGGGCGTCGCCTCGAGGCGCATGAACACCGCGCGCTGCGCGCGAGGCACGCCGGGCGCGCGCGCTCCACCGAACGAGAGCGTCGCGTACTCGGCGAGGCTCGTCGACGTGCCGAGCCCGTTGCCGAAGATTGCGCCGCCGCCCGCCGTCACGCGATCGAACGCGATCTCGAGACCGGCCGAGCCCATCACGCCACGCCGATCGTCGTTCGGAATGTGCGCCATCTCGACGTCGCCGCGGATGCGACCGACGCCAGGGACGTCGACGCCGAGGGTGACTTTGGGAAGCCACTGTTGGCTCCCGTCGAGGTACTTCATCTCGGCGCCGAGCTCGAACGCGCGCGTGCCGCCGGGGCGAAGCGCCATCGCGAGGACGAAGCTGCGATCGAGCACCGGGAGGCCGCTCGGCGTGATCGTCGCGACGCTCGGTCCGTTGAAGTCGTGCGCGACCGCGGCGAACCCGACGACGCCGCTCGGACGCCACGTGAGACCCGCGGTGACGCCGACGAGATCGTTCAAGTACGCATTGTTCGAATACGATCGCTGAAGGCTCATCCCGAACGCGAGCGACTCGCCGAGGCGCGCTCCGAGCCCCCACGTGAGCCACCCGTAGTCGAAGCCGCGGTACGGAAATCCCGCGCCGACGCCCTGCTCCGCGCCCCACTGCGGCTGCACGAGATCGAAGCGCAGCCCCGTCGCGATATCCCAGAACAGCGGCGTCGCGAGCGCGAACGACCAGCCGCATCCGTTGACCGACACGTCGTCCGAGCAACGCACGAACGTCCCGCGCGCCTCCCACGACGGGAGCGTCGCGAGGTTCGCCGGGTTCGTCACGACCGCGTCGCTGCTGTCGTCGCTCGCGGCGTTGCGCCCAGGCGTGAACACGCGCGACGCCCGCGCCGGAAACGGCTCGCCCGCTTGCACGGTGCTCACCGCGCCCGCAGACGTCAGCCCGAGAGCCAACCCCGCGAGCGCCGTCCGTCGAATCGAGAATCGCATCGTCATTCCTTCTGCTTTTTTGGGGCCGAGGCCCCAAAACAAACGTGACGTGAGGGTCGGAGACCCAAACGACGAACGTGACTAGATGAGAGTGGCCATGTCGCGCAGCGTGGCCGCTTCGGCCTCGAACGTCTTCTTCACCTCGCCGAGGATCATCCGCTCGGCGACCTGCCGCATGACCGGGGGCACGCGAAGCTCGAGCGTCCCTTCGACGATCCGCCGCGCGCGCCCGTCGCCGAGCGACGTGATCCGGTACGTGCCCGACGCGGCGAAATACTTTCGCCACTCGGGCTTCACGTTCGGGACGATCTTCCAGCTCGACGAGTGCCGCTTCAAGTCGTACGTCGACTCTTCGTCCCACGCGCACATCTCGCGCGTCACGTAGCCGCGCGCGAACGGCGGCACGTTGACGTTCGCTTGGTAGTGCCAGACGCGCTCGAGGACGCCGTCCTTCAGGTCGTGCGACCGCTGCGAGATGTCCTCGATGTTCGACTTCTTGAGCTTCGGCGCGAGCTTGTCGACGAGCGTCGGCGAGATGACGGCGAGCTCGAGGGCGTCGAGCGGAATGTCGAATTCGTGAGCGATCTCGAAATGCACGGCGTCGGGCGAGGATAGTCCGTTTTATCGGCTCGCGACGACTACTTCAGCAACCCTCGCGCGCGCACGACCGCCTCGATGTCCGCGCGCCGCCGCGCGAGCTCGTCGAAGTCCTTCACCGGCAAGAACCGCGACAAGATGCCGTCGCGCGGAACCGTGACGTACGCCGCGTCCATCGCCGCCGTGAGCTCTTGCAGAAGGCGCTCGAACTGCACCGCTGGCTTGCCGTCGACCTTCTTCTCGACCTCGAACCAGCTCCACTTCACCGGTCTCTCGTCGAGCGCGTCGGCCTTCACGAGGAAGGTGTTCGTGTTGAACACGGGCACCGTCGCGGCGTCGAACGTCTTTGGCAAGCGGAACTCTTCGAGCACTTGCAGGCGCTCGGGCGCGTCCGCAGACGCCTTTGCCCACGCGGGGATGCCGCCGCGATCTCCCGGGACCTTCGCGCAGACCTCGACCATCACTTCTTTCGCGGTCTCGGCGAAGTGACCGAGGATCGCGGGATCGATCGTCGCGCCGAGGTTGTCGAGGTTCGCGATCCAGACGTATTTGCCACCCGTCGCGCGAAATGTCTGGAGCAATCCCGAGCGGCGGAGCGCGTCCGGGAGATCGCCGTGACCGGTCGCGTACTCGCTCGGCGACGCGTCCGCGCCTTCGCCCTCGCGAAAGAGCTGCCCGTCGGGCGTGAGCCGGAGCCCGAGGTTCTGCTTGAAGCGCGCGACGTGCTTCGGTGCGTTGTGCGCTTTGAGCGCTTCGGCGATCGGCTCGTCGGTCGCCTCGCTCGTCATGAGCCACAGCGGCACCGGCCGTCCCGAGAGCCAGCTCCACTTCGCGTTCTCGGTGAGACGCATCGAGAGGAACGTCGCGCCGGGAAGCGCCTCGACGAGCGCCTTCACGACGCCGCCCATGCGCGTCGCCATCCCGCCCGCCATCACACACAGCGCGAGCTCGCCGCGCGCGATCATCTCGTCGCCGCGCTCCCAAAGGCGATCGCCCTCCGGCGTACCGCGCTCGGGCGCGGGCGGCACTTCCTCGGGCGAAGGTCCGCGCACGGTGCCCGTGATGCGGTTGCGCGCGTCGCGTCGAGCCGCGGCGTCGCCGGTCGATCCGTGCAGCGTCGCGGCGACCTCGTAGAGCCACGCATCGTCGAAACCCGCAGCGTCGAGCCGAGCGCGAACGTCCGCGGGGAGCGTGGCGAGGTCGTGGGCGAGCGCTGCGCGTGGATCCATTCGTTGTGCCGCCAACGGTGCGGGGGCACAGCGAAGAGGTCAAGCGGGATCGAGCGGGGAAGCGTCGGCCGCGCGCGTGCGTATCCCGTGGTAGAGTTGCAACGGGGGTCCTTTCGATGCTTCAGCAGACGGCTCGGCTTGTCGTGTCCGCGTGCGCGATTGTCGCGATCGCTGGGCTGACGTCCGCGTGCGTGGTGAACGAAACCGCGCCGCCTGCGCGCGGCGTCGTCGTGAACGGCCCTCCGCCCGAGCCCGTCCGCGAAGCCCAGCCGGCGACGCAACGCGGAGGCTCCGTGTGGTTGCCCGGCTATTGGCACTGGAGCGGGATGCAATACACGTGGATACCGGGGCACTGGGAGCGCGCGCCGACGGGGCAGTCGTGGCACGCGCCAACGTATTCGCTGCAAGGCGGGACCTACGTCTACGAGGCCGGGGGCTGGCGGTAGTCGGTTCGCGCGCGTAGCGTGGAAGCGATGCCGGAGGCGGGCGACACGGTCGCGGGTGTGAAGCTCGTCCAAATGCTGCACGCGGATGCGCGGACGCAAGTATGGCGCGGCGAGGCCGACGACGGGGCGAAGGTCGGCGTCTACGTGCTCGAGCCGTCCGTGTCCGACGACGCCACGTACGCGTTCCACGCGGGCGCGCTCAAGCTGCTGAAGCTCTCGACGAAGTCTCCGGTGCCGGGCGTGCTGCGTCTGCGCGCCGTCCAACCCGACGGGCGCGCGTTCGCGGCGGACCTCTGGAGCGTCGGCAACGCGTCCGACCTTCCAGCGTTGTCGTGGGGGATGGATCGGCGCCTCGAGCTGATGCGAAAGATCTGCGAAGCGCTCGAAGGGCTACACGCAGCAGGCATCATTCACGGCGGCCTCGCGCCTCGCAGCGTGCTTCTCGACGACGACCTGAAACCGGTGATCGCCGACGCCGCGCTCTACGATCCCGCGACGCTCG
This sequence comes from Deltaproteobacteria bacterium, assembly GCA_043785585.1. Lineage (GTDB taxonomy): Bacteria > Myxococcota_A > Polyangia > Polyangiales > Polyangiaceae > JBBQXV01. The sequence continues at coordinate 8,027 of JAYVXB010000025.1, forward strand.
TTGCCGACAACGCGCGCGCGCCGTACGTCGCGCCCGAGGTCGAGGCGGGTGGCGCGCCGACGATCGCGTCGGACGTCTTCGCGACGGGGCAGCTCCTTCATTTCCTGTTGCTCGATCGCGATCCGCCGATGGCGCGGGACGAGCTGTCACCGCTCCACGAGCTCGCGGCGATCGCGCCGGGCGGGCTCGTGCGCATTCTCCGAAAAGCGATCGCAGCGGTACCCGCGCGTCGTTATGCGAGCGTCGCGCTGCTCATGGCCGACCTCGATCACTACGCCGAGTCCGAAATCGTCGGAGCCCCGCACCCCGACGTGCACGAGGCGAATCCGAAGGAAGCGTTCACGCCCGGGCAGAAGCCGAACGCCGCGCCCGAGCCGAAGCGCGCGCCCGCACGACCCGACGCGAGCGCGCCCGCGAGCGGGAAGAAGCCGCCGGTGACCGCGAGGAACCCGGCTGTTCGTGCGACGCGAGCGACGCCGAAGGAGCCGACTCCGACGTGGACACGCGGCGCAGCGCTCGTCGGCGTGCTGCTGCTCGGCGTCTCGCTGTTGCTCGGGTACACGACGGGGTCGTTCGCGATCCTGTGGCGGATCCTGTCGGCCGTCGGCTTTGCGGGTCTGACGTTCGCGCTTCCGATTCCCGCGATGAAGGCGCGGCTCGTCGTCGCGGGCGTCGGCGTCGCGATCGGGTTGGTCGTCGACCTCGGCGGCCAAGCGACGATCGCGGGCGCGACGAATTTGCTGCAGTCGAATGATCCGAGCACCGCGGTCGGCGCGATCCGATCGCTGCGCAGCGCCGGCGCGACGAAGTTCACGAACGCGATGGTCCAAGGCGGCGATCTCAGCGGGATGAACCTCGACGGCACCGACTGCGACTGGGTCGACTTCACGTCGGCCAACCTGCGAAACACGTCGTTCATGCACGCCTCGCTCGTCGCGGCGACGCTGAAGGACGCGCACATCGAAGGCGCGAACTTCAGCGAGGCCAACGTGACGATGATCGTCGAGCTCGAGAGCGCGCTCTGCGACGAACGCACGAAGCTGCCCTCGGGATGGACGTGCGCCGAGGGTCACCCGAAGCGGTGACGCTCAGCGGACGCGCGACGTCTCGCCCGACTCGACCCAATCGGCGAGCTCGCACGAGCCGAGCGACGACTTCTTCTGCGCGTCGCGAAGCAGCTTTGCGCGCGCGTACATCGCGGCGCGTAGCACATCCTGCGTGAGCGCCTTGCCTTCGGTCGTCGCCGCCTGCGACTCGGCCCACTCCATCATCTCTTTCATCTGCGACTCGCGATCGATCGCGTTCTTCGTCTCGTACTTCGACCGGCTCGGCGCGAGGCAGATCCGTTCGACGTCGCGCGCGTAGCTGGTGCATCCGACGAGCGAGAGCGCGAGCGCGATGGCGAAGAAGCGGATCACGGCTAGAGCGCGATCGGCGTCGGCATGAAGAGGAGGATGAAAAGCAGGAGCGTGATGATCGCGACGATCGTGCGACCGATGCCGAGCGGCGCGGCGCTCGTCGGCGGGTGATCGAGGAGGTTGTTTTTGCGAAGGGCGCCCCACTTCACCTCCATCGCGAGCAGAAGTCCGAGCGAGACGAACCAGCCGATCCACAAGAGCGGCGAGTGCGATCCGCGCCCGAAGCTCGCCACGAGCGCGAGGCCGATCGTCGCGACGATGCGCGTGCGAATCGGGATGGTGCGCTCTTCGCGCGCCGAGGCAGGAAGTGCGCGGGCGGAGAGCGCGCCGAGGATCGCGCCCATCTCGAACCAGATGAGCCAGAAGAGCGAGTTGCCTACGTGGCGATCGATGTGGATGAGCCCGATGCCGGCGCGGAGATCGCGGAGCGCGTAGCTGATGAGGCTGACGAAGAAGAACGCGAGCATCGAGCGGTGGACCCACTGCGCGATGCGATCCTGCCGCGGACCGAAGAGCGCGTACGCGACGTGGCCGGCGTCGAGCTGTCCGATGGGGATCAAGTTGATCATCGTGACGAACATGCCGGCCCACGCGGCGAAGGCGATCGGCGAGTACATGAGATCCATGCCCGGCTCGATCGCGGGGGCGACGAAGTGATCGAGAGCTCGCGTGAGGAGCGACTCGCCGAGCGACATCGAATCGCCGATGCCTTCGATCGCGACGGGCGTCGAGTGACGAACGCCCCAAATGTACATGGGGATCGCGACGACCATGCCGGCGAGCGGACCGGAGGCGCCGATGTCGAGGAGCGCCGCGCGGGTCGCGATGACGCCGCGCATGCGGATGACGGCGCCCATCGTGCCGAACGGTGAGAGAAGCGGCATCGGGATGAAGAACGGCAGCGTCGCGTCGACCTTGTGGATGCGCGCAGCGATGAAATGACCGAACTCGTGCGCGAGGAGGATTGCGAGGAGCGCGCCGCAGAACTGGGCGCCGTGAGCCAGCGCGGTGCGCGACAGCAGCGGCGCGGGATCGTTGATCGCGCCCGTGACGAACACGCTCGCGACCGTCGCGAGAAACAGCCACAGGTTCGTCCGCCACGCGAGAGGCGGCGACCCGGGCATGGGCGCGACGCTATCGGAGGGCGTCGCGGAGGGCGGCTGCGAGTCGCTCGAGTCTTGGGTGGAGTTTGGCATCCAGCGTTCCGAGATCGGTGTGAAGGCGAAGGTCGCCGCGTGCAAGCGAAGAGTCTGGGCGCAGCTCGACCGCGTCGGGGGCGAGCGGGAGCGTGGCGACGTGCTCGCCGAGCGCGGCGGCGTCGAGCGGGTGGACGTCGATGATCGCGCGCCGGGCGCCGCGCGCTTCGGCCAGCGCTTGACGAGCGATCGACGCGATGAGCTTCGGATCGAGCTCGATCGACGCACCGACCACGCGCTCGGCGAGGGCGACCGCGAGCGTCACGGCGCGATCGATGTCGCGCTCGGCGGAGTCTTCTTCGCGACGCCGAAGCGCGAGCCACGCCGCCGCGAGCTTCGCCTCGGCTTCCTGCTGCGCCTCGCGCGCCGCGTCGCCCGCCGCCGACGCTGCGCTCGCGCGCGCGCTCGTCACGATCGCTTCGGCCTCGCGATGCGCCGCGTCGAGCGCTCTCGTCGCGCGCACGTACACCTCGACCGCCTCCGCCGTCACGCGACGCATCTGCACGCGACTCGGCCCTTGCGCGAACGCAGGCTCGTCGACGTGCGTCGCGTCGCCGCTGCTCCCCGCCTTCACCACGCGCCCGCGCGTCAGGGCCATGCGAGCCTCGTGTCGTCGAGATCGCGCACGATCTCCGCGAGCACCGACGCGATCGCCTGCGCGCGTGCTTCGCGTTTCGTCGAGCGGAGCCCGCGCACGATCGCCGCCGCGTGGAGCGCGCCCGCGTCGCCGACTGCCGCGAGCGCGGCGTCGTACGGCTCGCCGAGCGTCGCGCTCACCGCGAGAAAAGCGGGCTCCCAGCTCGTGCTCATGACGCCGAAGCATACCTTCCATCGCGCAGCGCGACGCGACCGTCGGTGACGAGCTTCGCGAGGTGCGCTTGCAAGCTGAGGAGCGCGATCGGCCAGACGTGCGGCGGGACGTCGTCGTACGCGATCGTCACGAGATCGACGTCGGTGACGCCGCTCGCGCCTTTCGTGGCGACCGCGCCCGCGATCTTCGCTTCGCGCGCGAGACGATGCGCGACGTAATGACGAAAGAGCTTGGTCGGCTCGTCGATCGGATCGCCGTGCGCCGGAAGCGCGACCGACGCATCGAGCAGCGCGAGGCGATCGAGCTGCTCGAGGTAGATCCGCATGTCGCCGTCGCCGAGCGCGATCAGGATCGTCCCCACGCTCGCGACCATGTCGCCGACGACGACCGTGCGGCTGTCCGCGTTCCACAAGCAGACGTGCCCCCACGCGTGGCCGGGCGTGTGGAGCACGGTCCATCGCTCGGGGATCGGCCCGTCGAGATCGATCGTGTCGCCGTCCGCGAGCCTTCGCGCGAAGGTCACATCGGGGAGCTGCGACGCCGTCTCCGCGTGCGCCCAAATCGGAAGCGCGAGCTCGCGCGCGAGGACGTCGATGCCGCCGACGTGATCGATGTGGTGGTGCGTCGCGACGATCGCGACCGGCGTTCGGCCTTGCGACGGCAGCGCGCGCGCCCACTCGATCCACGCGCGCTGTTCGTCCTCGTACGGCGTCGCCGGCTCGACGAGGACGACGTCGCGCCCGCCGAGCGCGTAGCTGTTCGTGTGCGTCGCGGGCAGGAGCGTCGGCGTTCTCGCCGCGAACGCGGAGACGGAACGCGACAGCTCCCGCGGACGCAGCATCAGCGCTCGACGACGAGCGCGATGGCCTCGCCACCGCCGATGCAGATCGACGCGCAGCCGCGCTTGGCGTTGCGATCCTTCATCGCGTGGACGAGCGTCGTCAGGATACGCGAGCCGCTCGATCCGATAGGGTGCCCCAGCGCCACCGCGCCGCCGCGGACGTTCACCTTGGCCAGATCGAGCCCCGACAGCTTCGCCGTCACCATCGCGACGACCGCGAACGCTTCGTTGATCTCGTGGAGATCGATGTCGCCCTTCGCGAGGCCGAGCTTCGCGCACACCGCGTCGATCGCCTTGGCCGGCGCCGTCGTGAACCGCTCCGGAGCCTGCGCCGCGTTCGCCCAGCCGACGATCTTCGCGAGCGGCGTGAGGCCGTGCTTCTTCACCGCCGCTTCGCTCGCGAGGACGAGCGCGCTCGCGCCGTCGTTGATCGACGACGCGTTCGCCGCCGTGATCGTCCCGTCCTTCGAGAACGCCGGACGCAGCGACGCGAACTTCGACGGATCGCCCTTCGTCGGACCTTCGTCGAGCTTCACGACGAGCGGATCGCCCTTCCTCTGCGCGACGCTCACCGGCTCGATCTCCGCGTCGAACATCCCCTCTTTTTGCGCCGCCACCGCGCGCCGAAAGCTCTCCTTCGAGAACTCGTCCTGCGCCTCGCGCGAGAACGCATATTCCTTCGCGCACGCATCGCCGCACGTCCCCATGTGGACGTTCGAGTACGGATCCCACAGCCCGTCGAAGATCATCCCGTCGACGAGCTTGCCGTCGCCCATGCGGTAGCCGCTGCGTGCCTTCTCCAGGTAGTACGGCACGTTCGACATCGACTCCATCCCGCCCGCGAGGACGAGATCGCCATCGCCGACCGCGATCGTCTTCGCCGCGAGCACGACGGCTTGAAGACCCGAGCCGCACACCTTGCTCACCGTCGTGCACGGCACCGTGTTGGGGATGCCGGCGAAGATCGACGCTTGGCGCGCGGGCGCTTGGCCGATGCCCGCGGAGAGGACGTTGCCGATGAAGACCTCTTCGATGGTCTCGGGCGCGAGCTTCGCGCGGGCGAGCGCGCCCTTAATCGCGACGGCGCCGAGCTCGGGCGCGCGGAGCGACGAGAGCGAACCGAGGAACGCGCCGATCGGCGTGCGCGCGGCGGAGACGATGTAGACGGGCGGGAGCTGGGGCATGGCGGCTTCTCCGAGTCTTCGATGCTCTATGGGGCGGCGAGGGCGCGGCGTCGAGCAGGGTCGGCCGGTCGCGCGGCGGCTAGGAATGGCACACCGCGGGGCGCTCGTCGATGCCGCAGCAGCCTCTTTTGCCGTTGCCGCCGCCTCGGCACGGCCCGTGCGATGGTTCGAGATCATGCGCACCAGACGACGTTTTCGCTCTTCCTTCGTGGTCACGGTCGGCGCTGCCAGCGCGCTCCTCGGAGCGTGCGGCGGCGTGTCGACCACCGGACCGGCCGACGGAGGCACCGACGACAGCGGCAACCCCGCCGGATGCCCCGCCACGATGCCCACGTCGGGAACCGCGTGCGCAGGCACCGAGTCGTGCACGTACGGAAACAAATGCTCGCCCACGAGCGCGAGCTGCAACAACGGCACGTGGAGCGTCGCGATCGGAAATCCTCCGGCGCCGATGTGCCCGAGCACGCAGCCGACGAGCGGCGCGGCGTGCGACTGCTACCCGTCGAACTTTCAGTGCCCATATGCCGCCGGTATGTGCAACGGCCTGCCGAACAACGTCGAAGCGATCTGCTCCGGCGGAACGTGGACGATCTCGCGCACGAGCTGCAATCCGCCCGCGCCGGACTCGGGGATTCCGGACGCGCACGTCGGCGACGCGAGCGTCGATGCAAATCACACCGACTGACGCGATCGAACGGCTACGATCGCGCGCGATGAAACGAGCAGCAGCGCCGGAGCGCGCGAAGCGTGAGTGGATGCGGCGAATCGAAGCGGAGTACCGATCCGCGGCCGTGACGCAGCACCTCACGCTGTGGCTCATTCAGATCGGCGCGTCGCCGGACTTGATCCACGACGGCCTCCGCATCGTTCGCGACGAGCTCGCGCACGCCGACTTGAGCCATCGCACGTTCGTCGCGGGCGGCGGGACCGGCGGGCCGGCGCTCGATCGCGACTCGCTCGAGCTCGGACGAACGCGCGCCGAGCCGCTCGAGCACGACGTCGCGCGTGTGTGCGTCGACGTCTTCTGCCTCGGCGAGACCGTCGCGGTGCGCCTCTTCAAGGAGCTTCGCGAGCGATGCCGCGTCCCCGTGGCGAGGCGCGCGCTCGATCGCATCTTGCGCGACGAGGTCCGCCATCGCGACTTCGGTTGGGAGCTCTTCGGTTGGCTCCTCGAGTCTCCGAGCGGCGACGCGATCCGCGCGCTCGTGATGCGCGAGCTGCCGAGCTACTTCGCGCGCATCCGCGACCTCTACGCGCCGGCGGGGCTCCGCGACGCGGCGTTCACGCCCGACGAGCTCGCGTGGGGGCTCATGCCGGTCGCACGGTACGCCGCGCAGCTCGAGAAGACGTACGAGCGCGACTACGTGCCGCGGTTCGCGAAGCTCGGGATCGACGCGCGGGCCGCCTGGGGCGATTCGTCGAAAACGTAAGCTCGCGACCGATTCCCCGCCTTGCGCGAGGCCCCGGCGTCCGCTACGTTCCCGCGCCCGCGTCGCTACGCACGGAAAAACCCGAGGAATACGATGTCCGACACGAAGTCCGATTCGAAGTTCTCCAAGTTCCTGACCGCCAAGAAGCTCGACGCGCGCCGCATCCTCGCCGCGTCCCACAAGCTCGAGTCGCTCACGGTCGAAGACCGCGCGATCCGCCTCAACAAGCGCCGCGCGCGCAAGGCCGAGGGCGATACGGGCGTGAAAGAGCCGCGAAAGCCGCATTCGGGTCGTCCGGTCACGCCGCGCGCCTTCGCCGCCGCGATGACGGGCGGGACGATCAGCGGCCCGACGAAGACGCGCCTTCTCAAGGCCATCAATCACCTGCTCGAGCAGAAGAAGCAGGAAAAAGTCGACCTCAAGACGCTGTTCTAGTCTTTCGGCCGCCTCGAGTCGGGCGTGTCGGCGTGGGCTCGCCGAAAATTGGGCCACTTTCGAAGATGAGCGCAGCCTCGGGGCATGCTCATTTTCGCCGTCGCGGTGACGTTGGGGCTCGTGCTCGTCGATGTTCGTGACTTGCTGAATCGCCGCCGCACGTAGGTCTCTGTGCGCGTTCAGGCAAGCGCAACGCGACTGAATGCGTCGCGTTTTGCCGCAACACAATGGGCAAGTGAGTGCCACCGCCCTGCAACACGCGCTGTTACCGTTGCGTCTCGTGGATAGCCGAGGGGGCCGCGACAACGTGAAGCCGCGGATGGCGGACGAAGAGGCGCTGATCAGTCGCGCGGCGACCGGCGACACCGCCGCGTTTCGCGTCCTCTACGAGCGCCACCGCAACGACGTCGCGCGCCTCGTCTACCGCATGCTCGGCGCGCGGAGCGACACCGACGACGTCATCCAAGAAGTCTTCTTCCAGGTCTACAAGAGCCTCAAAGACTTCCGCGGGCAGTCCAAGTTCTCGACGTGGCTCCATCGCGTCACGGTCAACGTCGTGCTCATGCATCGGCGCGCGGCGCGCAGCCGGCCTGTCTACAGCGAAGAACAGCCGTCGGACGTCACGGCGGATCAAGAAGCGGTGCTTCCGGACGAAGACGCCGACCGCCGCGCGCGCGTTCGCGTGTTCTCGCAGCTGCTCGAGAAGCTCGCCGACAAGAAGCGCGTCGTGTTCGTTCTCCACGAGCTCGAAGGGGTTCCGCCGGCGGAGATCGCCGAGATCGTCGGGTGTCCGGTGCTGACGGTGCGCACGCGACTCTTCTACGCGCGGCGCGAGCTCGAAGCGCTCATCGCGGAAGAGCCGACGCTCGCCGCGCTCAAGGCGACGTTCTCCAAGGCATCGGATGGATCGGGAGGCGAGTCGTGAGCCACGACCCGAACGTTCCCAAGAACGAGACGAGCTCCGTCGGCGAGACGAGCGCGGTCGATCGCCTCTCGCGCGAGACGCGCGTCGCCACCGAGGCTCCGCCGGTCGATTGGGAGTCGGTCGACGCCAAGCTCTTCGCGCGAATGAAGGTCGACGCGGAGGAAAAGCGGCGGCGCGGCGCGCACGTGATGTGGTTGCCGATCGCGGGCGCGCTCGCGGCGGCGGCGGCGATCGCGCTGCTCGTCGGACGCGGACACGACGCGCCCGGCGTGGATGGCCTCGAGTCGCCCACGGCGGAAATCGAGCCTGCCGCGGGGGCGATCGTCGCGCGCGAAGGCGACGGCGAGCTCCTCATCGACGGACGCGTCGTCGCAACGGGCGCGGCGGGAACGACCGTCGGCGCGCACGCGGTCGTCGAGACGCGCGGCAGCGTGCGCGTGCTGGTCGAGCGAAAAGGCCAAGTCGCGTTCTGGGTCGAGCCCGCGTCGCGCATCGTCGTGACGCGGTCGCGCGGGACGCTCGTCATCGCGCTGGATCGCGGCGCCCTCGAAGCCAAGGTCACGCCCGTCACCACCACCGCCCAGGCCTTCGCGGTCGACGTCGGCGCCTCGCGCGTCGCGGTTCATGGCACGCACTTCCGTGTCGCGCGCGACGGCTCGCGCGCCGTCGTGGATCTCACCGAGGGCGTCGTGTCGATCGGCGCGCCGGTCGCATTTCGCAGCGTCGGTGCGACGTACGCCGAGCTCGTGACGGCGCCGGCGCACGCGGAGTTCGCGACGGAGAACGCTGCCGCGACGTTGACGATCGATCACGCGCCGTCGGCCGTGCGTGCAGCGGTCGCGTTCGCGATTCCGGCGCCTGTCGCGGTCGCGCCCACCGCGCCCGTCGCGCTCGCGCCCACTCTGCCGACGACGTCGAGCTCGCCGACGCCCGCCGCTCCCGCGCCGATCGTCGCCAGCGCACCGAAGCTCGGGCTCGCGCCGAGCGCGCAGCCACCGGCCATCGCGACGCCCGATCCGCACGCCGAGGCGACGATCGCACGCGCCGTCCGCGCCTGCCTCGCCGCGCGCCCGCCCGCGCCCGGCGTGAAGCTCATCGTGAGCACGGTCATCGAGCTCCAGGCCGACGACGACGGGACCGTCCAGCTCGCGCGCTTCAACCCGCCGCTCGCACCCGAAGCCCAGGCATGCGCCACCGCCGCGATCTACCGCGTGCGCTTCACGCGCAGCGCCACCGTGTCGATCCCGATCGACTACCAGTACGCGCAGTAAACGCGCACGCCGCGTACCCAGCGCGCGCGTCGCGGCTACGTCGCTTGCGAGCGTGTGTGCTGGGTGATCGCGTGCGTTTCGCGCGCGCCGAGCATCTCGAACTGGATGCCCATGCCGTCGGGACGAGTCCAGCGCACGATCCCCGGGAGGGCGAACGGCGCCTTCTCTCCAGGGAGCATGACATGGACGACGAGCGCGGCGTTGTGGCCGAGCGGCTGCGACGTCTCGAGGAACATCCCGCCCACAGAAATGTCTTTCGCATTACCGGCGACGCGATCCTTGCCGCCTTTGGCGACGAACTCCGCAGGGACGTTCAACGGCGCGCGTGAGTACCGACGGTTCTCGAACACGTTCTCTCTCTTCCTCTCGGCCAGCGTCTCTCGATCCGATGATACCATCGCTGGCGAGCGCATCGATGAAAGCTAGTGACGGCGAAGAGGAGAACGCGAAGAAGCGTTCGAGCGTGCTTCTGGCGCTGGTTCCGCTGGGCGTCGCGCTCGCGTTCGGGCCGCTCGTCCTTCCGCGCGCGGCGGCACCCGACGCGCTGCCGCTGCCGATCGTCGATTCGGCGGCGTTCGACGCGCGCGCGTCGGCGGATCGCGCGCTCGCGGAACGGGTGCGCGCCGAGGCGCTCCCGGACGACGTGCGCGCGCTCGGATCGGCGATCCGCGAGTTTCACACTCTCGAAGCGCGCGACGCCTCGGGCTCCGAGTTGCAAACCGCGCGCGTGAAGGTCGACGAGACACTCCAGGCCGCAGGCGCAAAGGACGGCATCGACGCGCTCGTGCGGCTGCGTGCATCGCAGCTCGAAGGTTTCCTCGTGGAGGTGCGGAGCTTCGAGGCGAGCGGCAAGCAGTCCGACGAGCTCGGCGCGCTGGGAGGATCGTTCGTTCGCCGAATGCGACGCGATGGGTGGGTCAAAGACCACACCGTGCTGCTCGGCGATCCCGAGCGCCGCGTGGTCTTCAAGCTGATGTGGGACGCGTTCCTCGGTCTCGAAGGGCGCGCCGAGCTGACGCCGACCGTCGACGAGATGCGCGTCCTCTACCGCTTCTATCTCCAGCATCCGCACGCATCCGAGGCGAAGCGCGACGCGGTCGCAGCGGCGCGGCGCGGCGCCGTCGAGAAGAAGCAGTGCGACGCCATCGACGCGGGCGAGCGACTCGCGATCGAAGAGTGGCGCCTCGAGCGCGTGAACAAGCTCGCTGCGATCGACCCCGCGTACCCGGCAGCCTACGCGCGCGGGGTCCTCCACTACCGACGCGGGCACTATGGTGCGGCCGCCGACGCGTTTCGCGATTGGCTGCGCGACCACAAAAATGGACCTTGGTCGAAGCGCGCGGAGGGGCACCTGCGCGCCGCGCTCGCGATGGACGCGAGCGACGTCACGCGCTGACGAGCGCCGTCGCGCACGGCGCGATGACCGAGGCGAACGCGCGCTCGGCGAGCGGCGACGCGGAAGTCCGTGCGCTCGCGAGCGCGGCGCGAATCGCATCGCGGACGGGATCGCCGCCTTCGCGGACGGCCCACGCGAGCGCGCGCCACGCGAGCTCGGCGTGGCGCTCTTCGTCGCGCGCGATCCGACGGTGCGCGCTTCGTAGCGACGGATCGTCCGCGCTACGCGACGCTTCCCGCGCGTCGATCGCGGCGATCGTCTCGCCGATGCAGCCGTCGACGAACGTCTCGCGCGCGAACGTCGTGAGGTCGAGCGGCGCGCGCCGCCCGTCGAACGCGAGCGCGCCGGGGCCAAGCTCGCCTCCCGCGTAGGCAGACGCGATCGCGAACGCGATGCGCGCGTGGACGATCTCGTCCTCTGCCGCCGCGTGCGCACCCGCGACGAGATGCGGCGGCGCGCCGAGCGCCATCAGGTCGAGCGCGAACCGCGCGAACGACGCGATCGACGCGTGCTCGAGCGCCGCCGTCGCGAGCCACGTGCGCGCGAGCTCTTCGCGCTCCGCCATCGTCAGGGCATCGACGCGAGGACGCACCTCCGCGCTCCAGTCGCTGCGCGTCGCAGAGCCTGCGACGACGGCGCGATCGTCCGCGTCACGGAGCGCGCGCCCAGGTACGGCCATTCCGCCGTACACGACGTAGCAACACGACTCGCCCGCGCCGTTCGAGCGCGCCTCGCGCGTCGCCTTCGCGCTGAACTGCCCTGCCGACGGGCCGCGCTTCGGGCACGCTTCGAACGGCGGAGGAAGCTCGGCGCGCCCCGGCGGATCGAGATCGTCTTTGCAGATCCGATTCTCGGAATGCGGCCAACTCGGCGGGACGGGCTCCGGCGGATCGCTCACGATCTGCTTCGGCATGCTGGCGGTCGGCGACGGAAGGCGACCCGCGTCGGGCATGCTCGCGACGAGCGTCGCCGCGTCGCCTTCGTAGAGCGGTGCGCTCACGAGCGGCGTCGCCGGCGTGCACGCGCCGAGCCCCATCGCGACCAAGTAGCGGCGACGGAGCCGCGAAAGAGCCATGCGTTCATGGTATCCGATGGACAACGTGCGTGCCCTCCTCGTCGACGACGATCGCGAGCTCGCGCGGCTCCTGACCGAGTACCTCGAGCCGCACGACGTCGAGCTCGTGCACGTCGAGGCCGGCCTCGAGGCGCTCTCGGCGCTCGAAGCGCGATCGTTCGACGTCGTGCTGCTCGACGTGATGCTTCCGGGGATCGATGGCTTCGAGGTGTGCCGTCGCGTGAGGCAGTCGCACGACGTCCCGATCATCATGCTCACCGCGCGCGGCGACGACACCGATCGCATCGTCGGTCTCGAGATCGGCGCCGACGACTACGTGCCCAAACCGTTCAACCCACGCGAGCTCCTCGCGCGCATGCGCGCCGTCCTTCGACGCGTGCAGGGATCGCGCTCGGTGACCGCGGCCGAGCGCATCGGGATCGGCGCGCTCGAGATCGACGTCCCCGCGCACCGCGTGACGCTCGCGGGTGCCGAGGTGCAGCTCACGTCGTTCGAGCTCCGCGTCCTCGTCGCGCTCGCACGCCGCGCAGGCGAGACGGTGCCGCGCGAAGAGCTCGCCCGCGCGGTGAAGGGCGGCGAATACGATCCGTCGGTCGATCGCTCGCTCGACGTCCACGTGAGCCACCTCCGCCAGAAGCTCGAAGACGATCCGCGCGAGCCGAAGATGATTCGAACCGTGCGCGGCGTCGGCTACGTGCTCGTGCGTCCGAGCGAAGCCTGACGCGACCCGTCGGTCTCAACAAGGGCTCGCGCGCGCTTGTAAGAGTTCGTAAACGCGCGTGACGCCGAGCCCGCACGCGCGCACACCACACCTACGATGCGCGGCCCTCGTACCCTCCGGACTCGGCTGTTCCTCTGGTTCTTCAGCGCCATCCTCGTCGCGTTCGCGACGAGCGCGCTCGTCGTCGGGTGCACGCGGCCCGAGGCGTTCACGACGGGCGCCGAGGTGCTCGCGCGCAACGTGTCGACGCAGCTCGCTACGACGTGGGACGATCCGAAAGCGACGGACGCGTTCGTCGACGAGGTGAGGCGCGTGACGGGCTTCGAGGTTCGCCTCTTCCGCGATCCGACGAAGCTGCCGCCAAACGTGAAGCGCGTCGCGCTGCGCGGCGGGCTCTTCGCTCCGAACGGGCCCGAGCGCGTCTTCGTTCCGATCGTGCGCGGCGGCGATCTCGTCGGCGCGTTGCAGATGGAGCGCTACGGCGGAGGGTTCCGTCCCGCGCCTGTGTGGCGACTCGGGCTTGGTCTGCTCGCGGCGATGCTCGTGATCATCGTCGCCGCCGGTCACGTGTCGAACCAACTCGCGCGACCGCTCGAGCGACTCGGCGAGGCCGCGGATCGATTCGGCGCGGGCGATCTCGCCTTTCGCACGGACATCGCCGACGCACCGAAGCGCTGGGTGGCGAGCGAAGTGCACAGCGTCGCCGTCGCGTTCAACGGCATGGCGCGTCGCGTGGAAGCGACCGTGCGCGGGCAGCGCGAGCTCCTCGGCGCAATCAGCCACGAGCTGAGGTCGCCGCTCGGACGCGCGCGCGTCGCGCTCGAGATCGCGCGCGATCGCGTCAGCGACGACGCCGCCCCCGAGAGCCGCCGCTCGCCGATCGTGCAACTCGGAGAGATCGAGAAGCAGCTCGGAGAGGTCGACGCGATCTTGGGCGATCTCCTCGCCGTCACGCGTGCCGGTCTCGCCGACTTGCGAAAGGCTCCGATCGCGATCGTCCCGTGGCTGCGCGAGCGCGCCGCCGAAGAGAGCTCCGAGGGTCCGATCGAGATCGACGCCGGCGACGTCGGCGACGATGTCCTCGTGCAAGCCGACGCCGCGCTCCTCTCGCGCGCGCTCCACAATCTCGTCGCGAACGCGCGCGCGCATGGACACCCCGAGGGTGCGCCGCTCGCGATCGCCGTGCGCACCGAAGGCGCATCGCTCACGTTCGCCGTCCGCGATCGCGGCCCCGGCTTCGCGCCCGACTTCCTACCGCGCGCCTTCGAGCCGTTCGTCCGCGGCGACGCTTCGCGCGCGCGCGTCGGCGGCGGCGGCACGGGCCTCGGGCTCGCGCTCGTCCGACGCATCGCGGAGGCGCACGGCGGTACGGCCGAGGCGCGGAACGTCGAGGGAGGCGCCGAGGTGACGGTGGCTCTTCCTCACGGCTGATTTGCCCGACCTCGCGATTGGGCGTTTACTTGTAGTGCGCCATGAAAGTCCTCAAGGTCTTCCTCTGGGTCTTCGGGATCCTCGGAGCGATCGGCGGCGTCCTCTATCTCACCGCGTTCGACGTATGGACGGTTCCCGCCGACGACGCGATGCTCGCCGCGTCGGTCGAGCCGGCGATCCGTGCGGGCGACATCCTCGTCGTCTCGCGAAGCCACAGCGCCGAGCGAGGCACCCTCGTGCGCTGCGCGGATCCGCGCCCGACCAACCCCGGCGGCTGGATCGTCGCGCGCGTCCTCGCGAAGCCCGGCGAGAAGATCGACATCCAAGGCGACAACGTCAGCGTCGACGCCAAACGAAACCCGTCTCCGTACGCATGCGAGCCGACCACGATGAAGCACCCCGAGACCGGCCAAGACGTCGAGCTCTCGTGCTCGATGGAGGACACGGGCGAGATCAAGTTCGGCGCCTACCGCGCCAAGACGCGCGCCGGCGTTCCGGTGAAGGCGACCGTCGAGGCAGGCAAGGTCTACCTCGTCAGCGACAACCGCTACATCCATCTCGACTCGCGCGATTACGGGCAGATCGAGCCGGCCTCGTGCCATCACGTCCTCTTCCGACTCTGGGGCAAAGAGGGCTTTGGCGACGCCGCGCACCGATTCAACGTGATCTGGTAGTTTTTGCTACTCTCGCGTCGCCAACGTGGACTTCGAGATCGGGATCGTCTGCGGACGTTGCGACACCTATGCCGAGATGGGCACGAAAGCGTGTCCGTCGTGCGACCACGCGCTCGCGCTCTTCACGAAGCCCGAACGCATCGCAGGCCCCCTCAGCGGTCGCTCGCCCGGTCTCACCGAGCCACCTCCGCCTTCGTTTCTGGGCGAGCCGCTCAAACCGCGCCAAGGCTCCGAGCCCGGGGTATCCGCCCCGATCAACGCAATAGCTGCGCAAGCAGGCCCGTCGGCGGTATCGTCGTCCGGCGCTTTCGACAACCGGGGCTCGGCCGCCATGCGCGCCGCACCTCGCACGGCCTCCGAGCCGCGCGTTCCGGTCGCAGCATCGCAGCACCAGTCCCTGGAGGAGCTGATGGATCAAGCAAAGAACTTCGTTTGCAGGTCGTGCTCGACACCGGTGCCGATGGGCCACAAGTTTTGCGGCCGCTGCGGAGCCGCGATGCCGCCGGAGATCCTCGCGGCGCGCACGCAGTTCTTCGGGCAGCTCCAAGTTCCCGGCAAAGCAAAGCTGATCCTGATCCGCGGCGAAGGCGTCGAGGGGCTCAGCTACCAGCTCAACGCCGAGCAGCACGTCGTCGGTCGCAACGGGCAGCTCGTCTTCCCGGACGATCCGTTCGTCTCGCCGAAACACGCGAACCTCTTCTACCGCGGCGGCAAGCTCGTCGTCCGCGACGAGGGATCGCTCAACGGCGTCTTCTGGCGCGTGCGCGGCACCGTCGACATCAGCGCGGGCGATCATTTTCTCGCGGGCGAGCAGCTGTTCCGGATCGACGCGACGCCGAAGATGGGCGACGGGCCCGCGCCGGACGGGACGTATTTCTATTCGTCACCGAAGCACCAGAGCCCGTTCCGGATCGTGCAGGTGCTGCAAGGCGGCGCGGCGGGGATGTGCGTCGTCGCGCGCGCGTCGGGCCTGCAGATCGGCCGCGAAGGCGGCGACTTGAACTTCCCGGGCGATCTCTACATGAGCGCGTCGCACTGCAAGCTCGAGGAGAGCAGCGGCAAGCTCACGCTCACCGACTTGAACAGCCGGAACGGGACGTACATCCGGCTCAAGGCGGAGAAAGAGCTCGCGCACGGCGACTACCTGTTCATCGGGCGCAAGTTGCTGCGCGTCGAGATCACCGCGAACTAACGAGCTACCCGCGCGGCGCTCCGCGCGGTGGACCGCGCCTCGGTGAGCGGTGCGACGGGGTGCGGCCAACGCCGCTTCCCTGGCTGCTGCGTTGCGATCGCGGCGCGACGTCGGTCTCGCGCATGCGTTCGATCGCCTCGGTGTTCTTGCCGCGCGCGATGCAGTCGAGCTCGAGCACGTCGAGCGCCGGCTCCATGAGCTCGGTCCGCCCGAAGCGGCCCGCCTTGCCCGTCGACAGGCGCGGCATCATCGCGACGATCCGCCGCACGCCGTCGGCGATCCGCCGCGGCATCGCGATCCGCGCGATGATCGGCTCGAGGAAATCGCTCGCCGCGCGAATCTTGTCGCGCTCGCCCCCGCTCGGTCCCCCGCACGCCTCGTCGAGCGGCTCTTGCAGCAGCGCCGTCCAAAGAACCGTGTCGTCGAGCGGGCGACCGCGCTGCTTCGTGAGCTGATCGATCGCGTCCATCTTCTTCCAGAAGCGCTGTCCGCCGCCCTCGGTCGCCTCGTCGTCGTCGATGAACGCCGCGAGCTCCGGCAGCACGATCGACATCGCGCCGATCTCCCAGAGGAGCCACATCGACCGGTGCGCCGCGCCACCGCGGAGCAGCCGCAACAGCTCTTCGAAGAGCCGCGGACGCGCCGCCTTCGAGAGCTCTTCGCGGCAGGCGACCATCGCGTCGTACACGTCCGGCGCGATGCCGAGATCGAGCCGCGCGGCGAACTTGATCGCGCGAAGGATGCGGATCGGATCCTCGCGGAAGCGCACCGTCGGATCGCCGATGGTGTGGATCGCCCGGCGCTGGATGTCGTTCATCCCGTCGCACCAGTCGAGCACCTGCTGTCGATCGAGATCGTAAAAGAGCGCGTTGATGGTGAAGTCGCGGCGGATCGCGTCTTCGTGCGCGTCGCCGAAGACGTTGTCGTTGCGAATGAGGATGTCCTCGTCCACGTCGATCTCGCCGTCCTCGGGCACATCCATCGCCGGATTTCGCCGGAACGTCGCGACCTCGATCACCTTGCCCGCGCCGAACAGAATGTGCGCGAGGCGGAAGCGGCGGCCGATGATGCGGCAGTTGCGGAAGAGCGCGCGCACGTCGTCCGGTCGGGCGCTCGTCGCGATGTCGAAGTCTTTCGGGCGGCGGCTGAGGAGGAGATCGCGGACGCAACCGCCGACGAGGTACGCCTGGTAGCCGCTCCGCTCGAGGCGTCGCACGACCTTCGCGGCGTCGGCGTCGATGTCCTCGTCGTTGAGCGCGACGTCGTGGCGCACGAGCCCGGTTCCGTCGTGCCGATCGGAGTCGTCGCCTGAGGCGGACGCGCCCGCGGTCCCCTTGGGGACGCGGCCTCGTTCGAGCTCGCCTGCCTCGTTGAGACTGGGCGTCTCCTCCACGGTAAACGAGGGGAGGTCGGGTGGTGCGGGTCGGGTGTCGTCGGGCTGGCGCATCGGGATTCGCGCGCTTGAAGTAGGCGAGAAGTCCTCGGATTTCGTGAAGATCTATTAAACCGATCTTGACTCTACCAGCGCCGGTCCCCCTTCGCAATGCGCGAGGGGGCGTGTTCGCGCCTGCACGCCTGCCACATGTTAGGCTGACGCTCCCGCCGCATGTCTCTCGCCCCTACGCGCCTCGACGACTACGAGCTCGCGGGCCCGCTCGGGTCGGGCGCCACGGCGCGCGTCTTTGCCGCGAGGCACGTCGAGACGGGCCGCGAGGTCGCGATCAAGGTGCTGGACGCCTCGGCGCGTGGCTCGCACGAGCTTCGCGAGCGTCTGGCGCGCGAAGCGGTGCTGTTGACCGGCGTGCAGAGCCCGTTCGTGAGCCGCCTCCTCGGGTATGGCTGGGAAGACGATCAGCCGTTTCTGGTGCTCGAGCGGCTCGAAGGAGAGACGCTCGGCGACGTCCTGCGACGCGAAGGTCGCCTGTCTGTCACGCGCCTGACCGA
>JAYVXB010000026.1:0-8973 GCA_043785585.1 Deltaproteobacteria bacterium
CGCCCGTCAGTGCGAGGAAATCGCGCACGCGACTCGGCGCGACGCCGAACTTCGCGCGCACCTCCTCCGGACCGAACACGCGATCGCGCATCGAGTCCCAGAGCACGACGCCTTCGTCGTCGTCGCCGACGAGCTGCATCAGATCCTTGTCGGCGCTCACGATCACGACCGGCGTCTTCGCCTCGCGCGCGCGCGCCACGACGGTCGCGATGAGATCGTCCGCCTCGACTCCGTCGCGCTGATAGACGGGGATGTTGTAGGCGCGGACGACCTCTTCGCACCGCGCCATCTGCTGCCCGAGATCCGGCGGCGGCGGCGGGCGCGTCGCTTTGTAGCGCGGGTCGATCTCGTGCCGAAACGTCTTCCCCTTCGAATCCATCGCGACCGCGAAGAGGCTCGGACGGCGCTCGTTCACGATCTTCTGGAGCATGTTCACCGTCCCGAGCACCGAGTGCGTCGGCTCACCCTTCGAATTCGAGAGGGGCGGGAGCGCGTGGTACGCGCGAAACACGTACCCAGAAAGGTCGATCAAGTAGAGGACCCCTTCGGCCCCGGGGTCGGGAAGGCGGGCGGGCATGGCGCCGGACCATAACGCGGACCGCGCAGGCGACGCGGACGACTTAGAGGCGCCTTGAATTCCCCCAACGCGCGTTCGTCTTACCTACGCGCTTGGAGTCGTCTACCCTGTCGGTGGCAGCACCATGTCCGAGGAAGAGCATCTCCCACCGCCAGTGACGGGTCTCGTCGCTGGGAAATACGAGCTGGTCCGGTTGATCGGCCGTGGCGGCATGGGCTCGGTCTGGGAGGGGCGGCACACGTCGCTCGGGACTCGCGTCGCGATTAAATTCATCGAGGCCGAGTACGCCGCGAGCAACGAAGCGCGCGCCCGCTTCGACAACGAGGCGCGCGCCGCGGCGACGATCCAATCGAAGCACGCGATCCAGATCTTCGATCATGGCGTGA
Source organism: Deltaproteobacteria bacterium (assembly GCA_043785585.1). Taxonomy (GTDB): domain Bacteria; phylum Myxococcota_A; class Polyangia; order Polyangiales; family Polyangiaceae; genus JBBQXV01. Next base: position 964 of record JAYVXB010000026.1, read on the forward strand.
CCGATACCGGGCGTCCGTACATCGTCATGGAGATGCTCGTCGGCGAGCCGCTCGATCGGCGGATCGATCGCGTCGGTCGCATGTCGCTCCAAGAGACCGCTCGCGTCCTCGGCCAAGTGTGCCGCGCTCTTCAGCGCGCGCACGACTCGGGGATCATCCATCGCGATCTCAAGCCCGAGAACATCTTCCTCGTGCGCTCGCCCGACGACGACGACGAGGTCGCGAAGGTGCTCGACTTCGGCATCGCGAAGATGGCGCCGCCGCCTGGACAGCAAGGCGTGAGCTCGAGCACGAAGACGGGCGCGGTGCTCGGCACTCCTTATTACATGTCACCAGAGCAGGCGCGCGGGCTCCGCAACGTCGACCATCGGACCGATCTCTGGTCGCTCGGCGTCATCGCGTACAAATGCACGATTGGCGTGCTTCCGTTCGAAGGCGAGTCGGTCGGCGATCTGCTCGTGAAGATTTGTACGTCGCCGATCCCGACGCCGTCGCACGTGGTGCAGGGGCTCCCGACGGCGTTCGACGCCTGGTTCGCGCGCGCGCTCGATCGCGAGCCCGATCGGCGCTTCAGCTCTGCGAGCGAGCTCTCCGAAGGACTCGCGTTCGCGGCCGGGCTCAGCGTGCGGCGCGGTCCGACGTCGAGCAATCCGCAGTATCCGCAGCACGGCGCGTACGGGCCGCCGCCAGCGATGCAGCACTCGCCGTCGTCGCCGCAACACCAGCCGATGCTGATGACGCCGGGGCCGATGAGCGCGATCCCGTCGACGTCGCCGTCGCCTGCAGCCACGCCGGCCTACATGCAAGGCGGTCAAGGGAGCCCCGGCATGACCGCAGCGCCGTTCGTCAGCTCGACGCGCGGGCAGGGAACGTCGTCGCGCGGCGTCGTCGTCGCGTCGATCCTCGCGGCGCTCATCGGGGTGTCGGTCGGCGCGTTCGCGATCGTGAAGTTCTCGGGCGGCGGCAGAGCGAACGGCGGCGGTACATCGACGGCAACGGGAAGCGCGACTGCGATCGCGACGACGAGCGCGACCGCGACGAACACGGCGGTCGGCGTCGCAGTGGTGACCGCGACCGCGTCGGCATCCGCGTCCGCCACGCCGAGCGCGACGACGACCGCGACGGGAAAAGCAGGCTTCCGCCCGAGCGGCACGGGGACGGCGATCGCGACGGCCACCGCAACCGCGACGTCGACCGACAAGTCGACCGTCACCACCAAACCGACGACGACCGCCACGTCCGTGCCGACGACGACTCCGACGAAGCCGCCGACGAAACCGACTTCCGATCCGGGCTACTGACAAGGCGCGCGCCGCGCACCACGAGGAAACGATGCGACGACGCTTCTCTTTTGCTTTGGCTCTGATCACAGCTACGCCGCTCGCGCTCTCCGCGGCGACGGGCGGCGTCGCGCTCGCGCAGGTGAGCGATTCGGAGCGCGCCGCCGCGCGGCAGCTCTTCACCGAGGGCAACGAGCTCCAGAGCGCGGGGAAGTACGAAGAGGCGCTCGACAAGTTCCAGCGCGCGCAGCGCGTCTTCAGCGCACCGACGAACCTTCTTCGCATCGCGCAATGCCAAGCGATGACCGGAAAGATCGTCGAAGCGGCCGAGACGTACCGCACGCTCATTCGTACGCCGCTCCCCGCCGGCTCGCCCACGGCGTTCTCGCAAGCCGTCGAGCAAGCGAAGGTCGAGCTCGGGCAAGTCGAGCCGCGCGTGCCGACGGTGAAGCTCGACGTTTCGCCGGCGAACGTTCCGAACCTGCAAGTGCAGCTCAACGGACAGACGCTCAACTCCGCGCTCGTCGGCGAGCCGCTTCCGCTCGATCCGGGGACGCACAAGTTTCTCGTGTTTGCCCCTGGCTATGCGAGCAGCGAGCAGTCGATCACGTTGAAGGAGCGCGACAAGAAGGTGCTGACCTTCGCGCTCAAGTCGACGGGCGGCGTCGCCTACGGTCCCGGAGGAGCCGCGCCGCTTCCGAACCCTGCGGACGACGCGCAGAAGCCCAACGGCGGGAACGGCTCGCCGCCTCCGCCTCCCCCGCCGCCTCCGCCCGATCAATGGCAGGCGGCGAAGAAGCCCGTGAGCTCGAGCATCCTTCTCGGCGCGCGCTTCGGCGTTTCGATCCCGACCGGCGACGCGTACAAGCAGACGGACGGCACCGCCATCAACATGAGCGACTACGCGTCCGCAGGCGGCGCGATCGCGCTCGAAGGTGGCCTGCGCTTCGGGCGAAGCTTCTACATCGGGCTCTTCCTCGAAGGCGCGAGCTTCAGCAAAGGGAGCCAGGTCGACGCGCAGTTCGGCAAGTACGACACCGCGACGGCGTCGAGCGTCGCGTTCGGCGCGTTGCTCGCGTACATCTCGAACCCCAACGGCGTCGGATTCTACGGCGAGATCGGCGCCGACTTCCGCTCCTTCTCGGAGACGGTGAAGCGGACGACCGCCGGCGTGCAGACCTCGAGCTCGCTATCGCTGAGCGGCGGCGAGTTTCTGATCGGAGCCGGCGTCCACATCCTCGCCGCGCGCACGTTTCGAATCATCCCGAAGGTCGAGCTCGGCATCGGCTCGTTCGGAAAAGCGAGCATCTGCGACGGAAACGGCACGTGCGTCGACGCGACGAACTTCCAGGCTTCCTCGCACGCCGTCGTCTTCATCGGCGTCGGCGGCTACTTCAACATCGACTTGCGCTAGGTCTGCATGACGCGGTGCGCCGACAATCCGGTGCAACGATTTACAAGTCGATGACAATGCGTGCCCGTCGCAGTGGCACCCATGGGGAATGCACTTTGCGCTCTGCACCGCGTACTTCGCCGTGCTGCTGTTCCTCGCGATGTACGGCCTCCACCGATCGCACATGGTGCTCACGGTTCTGAGGCACACGAAGAAGCTGAAGGCGCTCAAAGAAGGCGTGCCCGCGCTGACGGACGAAGAGCTCGCTCGGTCGGGACGAGACGGCACGGACCTTCCGCACGTCACGATCCAGCTCCCGCTCTACAACGAGGCGACCGTCGTCGCGCGTCTTCTCGATCACGTCGCGAAGATCGAATACCCGCGCGATCGCCTCGAGATCCAAGTGCTCGACGATTCGACGGACGAGACGCGCCTCCTCGTGCGCGACCTGGTCGAGAAGCTTCGCGACGGCGAAAGTGGCGGCGACGCCCTCGACATCGTCTACATCCATCGCGTCGATCGCGTCGGTTACAAAGCGGGCGCGCTCGACGCGGGCCTCAAGGTCGCGAAGGGCGAGCTCGTCGCGATCTTCGACGCCGATTTCCTTCCGCAGCCGGGCTTCCTCCGCTCCGTCGTCCCGCATTTTGCCGACCCGAAGGTCGGCATGGTGCAGGCGCGCTGGGGCCACATGAACCGCGAGCACTCGCTGCTCACGCGCACGCAAGCGCTCATGCTCGACGGTCACCACCTCGTCGAGAACCGCGCGCGCGCCGCGTCGGGCTGGCTGTTCAACTTCTCGGGCACGGGCGGCATCTGGCGCGCGAAGGCGATCGAGACGGCAGGCGGCTGGCAGCACGACACGCTGACCGAGGATCTCGATCTGTCGTACCGCGCGCAGATCGCGGGATGGAAGTTCATCTACCGCGAGAACGTCGTCACGCCGGCCGAGCTCCCCGAGGACATCAGCGCGTTCCGCGCGCAGCAATACCGCTGGGCGAAGGGGACCGTGCAGACTGCACGCAAACTGATGAAGCGGGTCATGTCGCCCGAGTCGAACCTCACGGTCGGCCAGCGCATCGAGGCGTTCTTCCACCTGACGCCGCACTTCGCGTACCCGCTCATGGTGATCCTGAGCGTGCTGCTCTTGCCCGCGCTCATCCTCATGCCCGCGACCGACACGGCCACGATGCTGATCATCGACCTCCCGCTGTGCATCGGGACGACCGGGTCGCTCCTCGCGTTCTACGCGATGGCCGAGGCGGCGCAGGGGCGCAGCCGGCTTGGGGCGCTTCGCCAGTTGCCTGCCCTCCTCGCGCTCGGCGCGGGGCTCGCGCCGCACCTCACGATGGCGGTGTTCGACGGACTCGGGTCGATGGCAGGCGAGTTCGTCCGCACGCCGAAGAAGGGCACGCAGCTCGGGCGCTACCACGCGCGCGCGGATCTGCCGATGGTCGAGATCGGGCTCTGCCTCTTCTCGCTCGCGAGCACGGTCGCGTCGATCGAGACGGGGCACTGGTTCGCGACGCCGTTCGCGATGCTCTTCACCTTCGGGTACGGCTACGTCGCGTTCTTCGTTGCGAGCGAGCAGCGTGCGCGTCGCAAGTCGGCGATCGAGCAGGCCGCGCTCGGGACGCCCGCGCGTGAGATGGATAGCGTTCCGCCGTCGGCGGCCGCAGACGGCGAAGAGCTCGCGGCGTAGAGCCGCATCGCGCCACATCGCGACCGCGTAGCCTCCTCGTGACCGCAGCTTAACGAAGCGGTAGCGCGCCTGTCGCAAAAGCGTTTAGTATCCTTCTGTTGAGCCGTAAGCCGGCCGGGGGGAGAAGAGACGATCATGACGAAGGCTGAGATCGTCCAGGCGCTCTACACGAAGGTGGGGGGTTTTTCGCGCAAGGAATCGGCGGAGCTCGTCGATCTGGTCTTCGAGATGATGAAAGAGACCCTCGGTAAGGGGGAGAAGATCAAGATCAGCGGCTTCGGCAACTTCGTCTTGCGCGACAAACGTCAGCGTCCTGGAAGGAATCCGCAGACGGGCGATCCGATCAAGATCAGCGAACGGCGCGTCCTCACGTTCAAGGCGAGCCAGATCCTCAAGATGGCGCTCAACCCGCGCCTCGCCGACCCCCGCTCGTCGACGCCCACGCCGCCGAACGTCAGCTCTGGACCCACGTCGGCGGTACCCGCCGCGGCTTCCGGATCCGACACGTTCTCTCACTCGAAGGACTAGCGGGCCCGTCGCCCCGCTCGCGCACCGCCCATGTCCGAGTCCAGCCGAGGATCGCTGCCGCCCAAGCTCTACTTTCGCATCGGCGAGGTCGCGAGCCTCGTGGGCGTCGAGCCGCACGTGCTTCGCTATTGGGAGCGCGAGTTTCGCAGCATTCGTCCGAGCAAGAGCGCGAAGGGGCAGCGCGTTTACTCGCGACGCGACGTCGAGAACCTCCTTCGCGTTCGCGATCTTCTCTACGCCGAAGGATTCACGATCGCCGGCGCGAAGAAGAAACTGCAACGCAGCGGCGTCGAGCCTCGCGAAGAAGAGGAGCGCGCGCCCGCGCACGGCGAGCAGTTGCGCGCGCAGCTCGTCGAGCTTCGCGTCGAGGTCGCGGCGTTTCTCGCCGTCTTGGAAGGGCCCAGCGAATCCAGCTAACTCCGCGTTTGCGCGAATACGTTTCGCGTGCCCGGCAACGGAGGAGGCGTGTTACAAGGCGCCCCTGCCATGCGCTTCTCGCGAGACTCCTTCGCCGTGACCGCGCCCTCGTCTCGTCCGGCGCGGCGCGCAGTCGCTTTGTTGCTCGCTGTGTCCGCCAGCATCGGTGCGCCGTTGGCGTGGACGCAGATCGCGCGCGCGGCCGATCCGCCCGCCGCACCGCCCGCGGCATCCGGATCCGCGCAAGCGCCCGCGCCGCAGCCGCCGCCGCCCGCGACGACCGCGACGCCCGCGACGACGCCCGATCCGCCGCGACGCGCGCCTCTCGTCCCCGCGACGATGGGCCCGGCCGCGGTCGATCCGACGAAGGATCAGCAAGCGCTCGCCGGCCAAGGGCAGCAGCGACCCAACGATGGCGGCGCGGGCAGCGCGCGCCCGAGCGACGTCTACAGCGACGACTGGTGGGGACGCGCGCGGCCGGTCCTCGAGCTGCATGGCTACCTGCGCACGCGCTCCGAGGTGTTCCACAACTTCTCGCTCGGTCGGCACAACACGCCGGGCGACACGCAGCACCTGTGGAACCAGCCGATCGATCACAGCTACGGCGACTCCGCCGGCGCCGATCACCCGGTCAATCTGTGCGATCCCAACGGCACCACGCGCTGCATCGACAAGACGCAGGCGGGGGCGAACATGCGCTTTCGCCTCAACCCCGAGCTTCACATCTCGGACAACCTACGGATCCTTTCGCAGATCGACGCGCTCGACAACTTGGTCCTCGGATCGACGCCCGACGCGTACCAAATCTCGAACGGGCGCGGCGCGACGTACCAGTACAACGGGTACGCGCCGCTCGGTGCGTTCTCGACGACGCAAGGACCGCCGACGGCGGGCGTCAACGGCTACCGCAACTCGATCGACGTGAAGCGCGTCTGGGGCGAGTACCAGAGCCCGATCGGCCTCGTGCGTTTCGGTCGCATGCCCAGCCACTGGGGCCTCGGCATGGTCGCGAACTCCGGCGACGGGATCGACTCGGATTACCAGACGACGCAAGACCGCATCATGTTCGTGAGCGGCATCAAGTCGATCGACCTCTACTTCGGAGGCGCGTGGGACTTCGTGTCGACCGGGCCGACGAACGCGTCCCCCTACGACGTCTACGGCGGGCAGCCGTACAACACGTCGAACCTCAACAACGTCAACGAGTGGGTGCTCTTCGTCGCGCACCGCACCAACGCCGAGATGCAGAAGCTCGCGCTCGCGCGCGGCGACCTCGTCGTCAACGGCGGTCTCTACACCGTCTACCGCACGCAGCTCCTCGACGTGAAGCCGGGCGACACGCCGCTCACCGCCGACTTCTCGTCGACGAACAACAAGAACCTCGAGCACCGCGGCGTGCAGGCGATCATCCCGGACCTCTGGGTCCAGATGCTCTGGCGCAAGTTCCGCTTCGAGGCCGAGCTCGCGACGATCTACGGAAGCATCGAGAACTCGCCGGCGAGCGCCGACATCTCGAACCCGGTGAAGGTCCGTCAGTACGGCCTCACGACGCAGAGCGAGTACCGCGCGATCGAGGACAAGCTGCGGCTGCAGTTCGGCTTCGGTTGGGCGAGCGGCGATCCGTGGGCGCAGTCGCTCGATCCGGGCGCGAGCGGTCTTCAGCCCGAGCTCAACACGCGCGGGCCGATCTCGACGTTCCGCATGCACCCGGACTACCGCGTCGATCTCATCTTCTTCCGCCACATCCTGTCGCGCGTCGAAGGCGCGTACTACTTCCGCCCGAGCGTCGACTACGACTTCTTGCGGAACGCCAACGGGCAGAAGCTCGGCGGCGGCGCGGCGATCATCTGGAGCCGCGCGAGCGAATTCGTGCAGACGCCGGGTCACAAGCGCGACCTCGGCGTCGAGCTCGACATGCAGATCTACTTTCAGGCAAAGGACGGCACGCTCAACGACGATCCCGCAAAGATCGGCGGCTTCTTCGCGATGCTGCAGTACGGCGTGTTCTTCCCGCTCGGCGGCCTCAGCTACCTGCCCGGCGAGCAGAAGTCGAACTTGCTCAGCGGCTGGGACACGGCCAGCGCGCAGACGGTGCGGCTGTTTCTCGGCATCGTGTACTGATGCACGCTCGTACTTGACGACGGGGACCGCTGACGGGACCCTGTTCCGGTTCTCCCGTGACACCAGTCCCCCTCCACGCTCCCCCCCGCGAACGCCGCGCGACCCTCGTCGCGGCACTCGTGTCCGTCGCGATGGCGATCGCGCTCGGCGCTTGCTCGGACGCGCCGCTCGACGTCACGGGCGGTGATGCGCGGTTCGACGCGGCTCCTCCCGTCGCGCCGCCGACCGGTTGCGCGAAGGGCGGCGCGGGGACGTGGAGCGATCTGTTTCGCGATTGCTTCGGGCCGGGTCACGCCGACTGCGCCGGCACCGCGGGCTGCCACGCGAGCGCCGGCGACACCGGCACGAGCTTCAGCGGTTTCTTGTGCGGGCGCACCAAGGACGAGTGCTACGCCGGCATGGTGGGAAAAGACTCCATCGTCCCGATGGGCGGCTCGCAGACGCCGGAGACCACGCGCCTCTGGAACACGCTCCGCAAAGCGCCCCCGGCTTCGTCGCCGCCGCGCGCGATGCCGAACAACAGCGGATTCGAATTCGACGCGGAAGCGCTGCAGCGCCTCCGCACGTGGATT
>JAYVXB010000027.1:0-8968 GCA_043785585.1 Deltaproteobacteria bacterium
CGCCATCAGTGTCTCGTCGCTCGCTCTGTTCGCGGTCGCGTGCACGCAGAACAATCACGCCGACGCACAAGACGGAGGGCTCGTCCAAGATGGCGGAGCAGACGACGCGGCTGTCGCTCCCGCCACTGCGGCGTGCGACGGCGACCCGATGTCGTGCCTCTCGGGGACGATGACGATGAAGGGCTTCACCGCGACGTACCAGACGGCGAAGGTCGAGCTCTATCGCGTCTTCCCGAACGGAGCGGTGAAGCCTGTCGACTCGCACATCCTCGCGAAGGACGGAAAGTTCGCGTTCAGCAACCTCGCACCGTGGTCGCACTACTACTTGCGCGGCGTCGCGCGCATCGGCGATCCGTCGACGGGCGCGTCGATCACGACGATGCGCGGTCGCTTCACGGTGCCCATTGGATCGAACAACGGCGGCTTCGATTTGACGGTCATCCCCGTGCAGCTCGAGGTCCTCGAGACGATCGTCGGCGCAGATCGCAAGCTGCAGTTCGTCTCTGCGCACGTCTACGATCCGGCGACCGGGCACGAGCTGACCGACGCGACCGTCGCGTTTCAAGGGACGGCGTCACCGACTCCGATGCCGTACGTCACGAACTCGAGCGGGACGAAGAGCTACTTCGTGCTCTTCAGCCCCGCGGTGGCAGCGACCTCTCCGTTTCAATTCACGACGTCGCACGCGGCGCTCGGCGCGATGCCCGTCTCGTGGACGATGAGCACGGAGGCGTCTGCGTTCGGCGCGGCGCTCAGTTCGCCCATGGAAGGGGCGACGATTGTGACGAACCAAGCGCTCGACGTCACGTGGCCGACGCAAGCTGGGGCCGACTACACCGTCGTCGAGCTGTTCTCGAAGCAGAGCGGCGCGTTCGTGTCGAAGTACACCTCGCCCGCGTCGATCGCGAGCGACGTCACGAAGGAGACCATCCCGGCCACGTCGATCGCGACGCCCGGCACCTACTTGCTCAACGTCGACCTCGGTCAGGCGATGTGCCAGCTCGGGGCGTCGCAAGGGTGCGCGTACTTGGTGCATCCCGCGACGGCGAACCTCACGGCGCAGTAGGCGTCGGCTCGCCGAGCCTTCGGTGCGCCCGACCGCGACGTCGAAGCGGACGTGAAGAGGCACACCTACGCCCGCTTCGTCTTCGCCAAGATCCTCGCGAGCGCCTTGGCGCGCGGATCGGCGGGCGCGAGCGCGAGCGCACGAGCGGACTCGACGGCCGCGCGCGCGGTTTGGCCCGCGTCGAGGTAGATCTCGCCGAGCGTGACGCGGTAGCCGACGTCGTTCGGCTCGGCCGCGACCGCTTGCTCGGCGAGCTGCGCGGCGCGTCGCAGGTCGGCCCCCTCGCGTCGCAGCGCGTTCGCAGCGCGCTCCGCGATCCACGGCACAGCGCTCGCGCCGTGCGCCTTCACGTATTTCGCCGCGGCCTCGGCCCACCGTCCAGCCTGCTCCGCCGCACGCGCCGCGGTGAGGCTCACGTCGCGAACGCGCGCACGCGCCTTGGCGTCGGTCTCCTCGAGCGCCGCGCGGATCGAAGGATCGCTCGTGCACTGCGCGGCGAGGCGGTAGTGGTTCGCGGCCGCAACGAGATCGTCACGCTCGATCGCTTCCTTCGCCGCGCGCACGAAGACATCGACGTGCTCCTGCGCCGACGTCCGCGTCTTCCCGCTCGTCACGCGCAGCTTGGGATCCGATGCGGGGACCGCCGCGCGCGTCGACGCCGACTCGGGCCGAGCATCCGAAGCGGGCGCGGCGACGCGCGGCGCGCCCGACGCCGGTGCAACCACGACGGGACCCGGCGGTGGTGGCCGCGGCGACGGCGGGGCGCGGACGCTCGTGCGCGGTGGTTCGTCGGGCACCTTCGGCGGCTGCGCGATCGCCGGCATCGGCGACGGCGCGGGAGTCGGAGCGGGCGTGGGCGCGGGTGCGAGCGGTCGCGGCGGCAGCGTCGCGTCGTATTCGTCGCGCGTGATCTTCTTCGACAAGACCTCGTACGCGCGCGTGACGCGCACGAAGCTTCGATGGAGCGCCTGCCGCGACGAACCGAGGTTCTTGTTGAAGAAGCGGTCCGGATGAAACTTCGCGGCGAGCGCGTGGTACGAGCGGCGAATCGTCTTCGCGTCTGCGTCGCGTTCGACCCCGAGCGCCTCGTAGTGACCAAGACCGTCGAAGCGCTCGGCGTCGTCGGCGATCCGAACGCGATCCGCTTCGGGGATCTCGGACCGGCGCTGCTCCGCGGGAGGTGCGGGCTCGCGCGGTGGCAGCGAGGGCGACGTGGGCGCTTGCGGCGGGGGCGATTTCGACGCGCGCGGCGGAGGCGCCTTCGTCGATCGCGAGGACGCTTTCATCGAGCCCGACCGCGTCGCTTTCATCGAGCCCGATGACGTGGCTTTCGTCGCGGGCGACGGCGGCGCTTTGCTACCGCTCGTCGAACGCGCGTCGCGCTTGCCGTGCGCGAGATCGATCGCGCCCGCCGCCTCCAGCGCACGGAGCGCGTCGCTCACTTCGCGCGCCGACAGGTGCGTGATCTCGAGGAGGTCCGCCGTCGTCGTCACGCCGTCGATCTGCGAAAGAATGAATCCCTCGCGCGGACCGATGCCGAGCGACCGCAGATCCGGGCACGGTCGCGGCACCGGCGCGACGTCCGGGGGGACGAGGCTCGCGGGCGGGGCGGCGGGCGGTGGCGCCGACGGATACTCGGTACGCCGCAGCGGCGTGTGACGCTTCGGCTTCGCCTTCACTCCGTCGACCGACAGCGCTCCGAGATCGAAGAGCCGACGCGCCAGCTTCAAGAGCTCCTCGACCTCGAGCCCCGCCGAATCCGCGACCTGCTCGGCCGTGCCGCCGGTCGAGCACGACAGAACGAAGACCTCGAGCGCCCCGATGGGGAGGGGCTTCAGGTCGCACGGGATCGCGTGGAGAATGCTCCCTCGGTGCATGGGAGCCCTCGACGATACCAAACGCGCCAAGGAGTCCGCACTCCCTCTTCCGTACGGGCGGCGAGCTGGGGTGGCGAGGTCGACGACGATCTCGTCGAACCCCGTCCCTCAGAGAAATACCCAACCGACGAACACGCCGCCGGAGTACGCGGGACGCACCGATAGGGACACGAGCAACGTTCCGAAGCCACGCAGGACAACCTCGAACGAGCGCGCGCGTCCGAACGTCGCGCCGAGCAGCTCGGCGACGACACCGCCGAATGCCGCCGCGTTCGTGATCGGCTCGCGCTCCAGCGTCGCCTCTTCTGTGGCCGTCAGCCAGCCGACGCGCAGGCCGGCTCCGACGAACCAGGGCGACTGCGCAGCAAAACGGCGGCGCGCGCCGGCGTCGACGGCGAACGAGACTACGGGGACGGATGCGCCCGACTGCGTGTGCGCCGGCGAGTACTCCACCACGCCGCGCGCTTGGAGCTCCCACTCTGGATCGATCGCGCCCAGCAAGCCTGCGCCGAGCGCGAACGTGGGGCCGACGACCGTCGAGATCGTCCGCGCTCCTCGAATCTGAGAGATCGCGCCGATGCCTGCGCCGCCCACCGCCTGGACGCGCAGCGCGTCGGACGTCTCTGCGGCTACGCTCGACGTGACGAGACCGGCGGCGAGCGTGGGGAGAAGGGCGAAGAGCCTCGCGCGCCTGGAGGTGGGCATCGATCGAGCATAGCTCGGCGAGCCATCGCGCCATGGGCGGAGCGCGGGTGACGGCATCGCGGTCGCGGTCGAGGGCGCCTGCTAGAGCGCGAGTCGGAAATGGATCGACTTCGGTCGCGTGAGATGATCGAAGCCGAGCGCGCTGAGTGAGACGCCGCGGCCCGAGTCTTTGACGCCGACCCACGGGAGCGCGGGATCGAGGAAGTCGCAGCGGTTCATGAAGACGGTGCCGCACTCGAGCGCGCGCGCCATGCGTGCCGCGCGATCGCGATCCTTGGTCCAGATGCTGGCGGTGAGGCCGTAGCGCGAGTCGTTCATGCGCGCGATCGCATCCTCGTCGGAGTCGACGGGGCAGAGCGGGAGGATGGGGCCGAACGACTCGTCGCGGAAGAGCTTCATGTCTTGCGTCCCGTCGGCGACGAGCGTCGCCTCGAAGAAGCGCCCGCGATCGCCGACGCGCGCCGGCTTCCCGCCGACGACGACACGCGCGCCGCGAGCACGCGCGTCCGCGACCATCGCTTCGAGCTCGCCGACGTGACCCGCCTGCGCGATCGGACCGAGCGTCGTCTTCGCATCCGCCGGATCGCCCATGACGTACGCGCGGACGATCGGCTCGCAGAGCTCGACGAGCCTCTTGTACACGCTGCGATGCACGTACACGCGCTCGACGGCGCAGCAGCTCTGACCCGCGTTGTAGATCGCGCCGTCGACGATGCTCTCGGCGGTCTTCTCGAGATCCGCATCTTCGGCGACGTACGACGGATCGTTCCCGCCGAGCTCGAGGCACGCGCCGACGAAGCGCTTGGCCGCCGCTTCTTGGATGCGATGCCCGCCGTAGACCGAGCCGGTGAAGACGACGAAGTCGACGCGCGGATCCGCGACGATGCGCTCGCTCGTCGGGTGATCGCAGTCGAGCGCCTGGACGAGATCCTTCGGAGCGCCCGATCCGCCGAACGCCTGTGCGAAGTGCTGGCCACACAGGGGCGTGCGCGGCGAGTGCTTCACGATGACGGAGTTGCCCGCGAGGACGGCGGGGACGACGGCGCTGACGGCGGTGAGGAGCGGGTAGTTCCACGCCGGGAGATCGAACACGACGCCGAGCGGTTCCTTCGCGATGCGACGCTCGAAGCCCTCCTTCGGCGGGAGCGCGACGTCGGCGAGAGACGCCTCGGCGATCGAGATCATGTGGCGCGCGCGTGCGGCCATTCCGGCGACCTCGCCCTTCGCTTGCGCGAGCGGCTTGCCCATCATCCGCGTGATGTCGGCGGCGATCGCGTCGGCGCGCGACTCCATCGTCGCGACGGCGCGCTCGCAGAGCGCGATGCGGTTGGCGATCGCGCTCGTGCGCCAAGCGCGCGCAGCGATGCGTGCGCGATCGAGCGTCGCGTCGACGGCAGCGGCGTCGGCGAGCGTGACGGTGCAGGCGGTTTCGCCGGTGAACGGGTTGTCGACGGTGAGCGTGGTCATGAGGGTGCGGGAGTGTAGCGCGACTTCGAACGCCGTCCGCTCAACGCAACGGCGGCAGTGTGGGATCCTCCATCGCGAGGTCTCGAGTCGATCGCCGGGGCGCCGCGCTCCGCCCGATTCCGCGCGCTGCGACGCGGTGGCCGATTTAATGGCCGAAAATGCGGAGAATCTGCACGCTGGCGGAGAAATTCCCACTGGCACGACGCGTGCGATGACGACTTCACGATCACGGACCACTCTAGGAGGTCGTCATGCGAAAGATTCTGCTCGTCACGTTCGTTCTCGCCATGCTCCCCGCGTGCTCGCGTTCGGCGGCCACTCCACCGAAGGCGCCCTCCGCGCCCGCGGCCATCCAAAAAGCGCAGGCCAAACCGGCGAACAAGATCGCCGTGCTCGAGTCGAAAGACATGAAGCGCAAGACCGAGCTCCTCGGGTTCCTCGATGTCTCGGGCGACAAGGGTCACCGCGACGCCGCGCTCGAGGCGCTCCGCGCGAAGGCGGCCGCGATGGGCGCGGACGCGATCGTCGGCGTCGAGTTCCACGAAGGGAACGGCGAGCCGGGGCACTACTCGGGCGTCGCGGTTCGTTACAAGAAGACGCATCGTCGCGGATCGAGCGCGGCGGCGAAGGCGCTCGACGCGAGCCAGCCGCGCACGACGCAGCCGCTCCCGGCGCCGCAGCAGCCCGCGCCGAAGTGAAATCGCTACGGGGTCGCTTCCGCGAGGAAGCGTCCCGTCGCGGTCCGCGCTTTCGGCAGCTTGCGCGCTTCACCTTCGAAGACGATCCTGCCGCCGGCCGCGCCTGCGTCGGGGCCGAGCTCGATGACCCAATCGGCGGATGCGATGACGTCCGGGTGGTGCTCGATGATGACGAGCGTGTCGCCGCGTTCGACGAGACGCTCGAGCATCGACAAGAGTCGTCGCACGTCGCTCAAGTGGAGACCGGTCGTCGGCTCGTCGAGCACGTAGACGGTCGCCTCGTGCGCGCTTCCGGCGGTGAGCTCGGCGGCGAGCTTCAGGCGTTGCGCTTCGCCGCCCGAGAGCGTGTTCGATCCTTGTCCGATCTGCACGTAGCCGACGCCGAGCTCGCACATCGTCTGGAGCGGGCGCGCGATGCGTCGGTGGTTCGCGAAGACCTTCGCGGCGTCTTCGGCCGAGAGGTGAAGCACGTCGCCGATCGACAGCCCCGCGTAGCGTACTTCGAGCGTCGACGGCTCGAAGCGCGCGCCGCCGCAGTCCTCGCATGGTGAGACGACGTCCGGGAGGAACGCCATCTCCGAGACCTTCACGCCTTGCCCTTCGCACGACGGGCAGCGTCCGCCGGTCGGCGTGTTGAACGAGAAGCGCGCCGGCGTGTAGCCGCGCGTCTGCGCTTCGGGGAGCGACGCGAAGAGGCGCCGCAGATCGTCCCAGACACCGAGGAACGTCGCGGGCACCGAGCGCGGCGTGCGACCGATCGGCGACTGATCGACGGCGAGCGCGCGCTTCACGGCCTTGTGCCCTTTGAGCGATTTGAACTCGCCGGGCTCGGCGGCGACGAGGCCGAGCGCGCGACGAAGCGCCGGATGGAAGACGTGACGAACGAGCGTGCTCTTGCCCGAGCCGCTCACGCCGGCGACGACGCACATGCGTCCAACGGGGACGCGGAACGTGACGTCCTTGAGGTTGTTCGCGCGCGCGCCGGAGAGCTCGATCCAGGCGTCGGCGAGCGGTCGGCGCGGACGATCGACGCGCGCGGTCTCGGCGAGTGCGCGCGCGGTGGGCGACGCGGGATCGCTCAGGACCTTGGCCGCGGGGCCTTCGCTCGAGACGTGGCCTCCGCCGCGTCCGCCGCACGGTCCGATGTCGATGACGTGATCGGCCGCGCGGATCGTCTCGGCGTCGTGCTCGACGACGAGGACCGTAGACCCGGTATCGACGAGCGCGCGGAGGTTCGCGATGAGCGCGCGCGTGTCGCGCGGATGAAGACCGATCGTCGGCTCGTCGAGGACGTAGAGCGCGCCGGTGAGGCCGCTGCCGAGCTGTGCGCTCAAGCGGAGACGCTGCATCTCGCCTCCGGACAGCGACGCCGCCGGACGATCGAGCGCGAGGTAACCGAGACCGACGCGATCGACGAACGCGAGACGGCGCAGGAGCTCGGCCTGCGGTGCCTTGGCGATCGCCGCTTCGTTGCCGGTGAACTTCCAGCGCTTCGCTTCGGCGAGCGCGCCCGCGACGTCGCGCCCCGTGAACGCGGCGTACGTCTCGCCGGCGAGCTTCACGCCACGCGGGATCGCGGCGAGGCGCGTCCCCTTGCACGTCGTGCAGCGATCGGTCTCGCCCGCCGCGTGCGCTTCGGGTCCGCCTTCGACGCCCGTCCCGAGGCACGACTCGCACTGCCCCTGCTTCGTGTTGAACGAGAACCACCGCGGATCGAGCTCGGGCACGCCCGTCCCGCACGCCGAGCAAGCGCGCGTCGTCGAGCGAACGTCCTCGCCATCCTTCGGCTTCGGCGTCGGCGCGCCCGTGCCGATGCGCACCGCGCCGGCGCCCCACGACAGCGCGCGTTCGAACGTCGGGCGATCGAGCGCGGAGAGCGCGCCGTAGTAGACGATGAGATCGATCGTGTGCTCGCGCGACTTCGCCAGCTTGGGCGGCGGATCGATCGCGACGATCGCTCCATCGACGCGCGCTGCCGTGACGCCTGCGCGTGACGCCGCCGTGAAGAGATCCAAGTACGTCCCCTTGCGCGCGCGCACCGCGGGCGCGTAGAGCGTGCGCTTCGTCGAATCGCGCTGCGACGTGAGCTGCGCGAAGAGCTCGTCGCTCGACATCGGCGCGACGCGCGCGTTGCACTTTGGACAAAACAGCTCGCCCACCTTCGCGAAGAGCAGGCGCAGGTAATGCGCGACCTCGGTCACCGTCGCGACCGTCGAGTTCGCTCCGCCGCGCGCCGTGCGCTGCTCGAGCGCGATTGACGGAGGCACGCCCCACACCGCATCGACGTCCGGGCGCGGCAGGGTCGGCAAGAACTGCCGCGCATACGGCGTGAGCGTCTCCATGAAGCGGCGCTGCCCTTCGGCGAAGACGACGTCGAACGCGAGCGACGACTTTCCGGAGCCGCTCGGACCGGTGACGACGACGAGCTTGCCGTGCGGGATCGAGAGCGAGATCTCTTTGAGGTTGTGCTCGCGGGCGTGCTCGATGCGAATCGCGTCGGGGGAGTGCACGGTCCGGGTCGAGGTCGAGGTCGGGGTCGCGGTCTTGGTCGGGCTCGAGCGCGCGCGGAGGGCGATCGCGGTCTTCGACTTCGTCTTCACGATTTGCTCGGGGGTTCCCTCGGCGACGACGCGTCCGCCGTGCGGCCCTGCGCCCGGTCCGAGATCGATGACCCAGTCGGACGCCGCGATGACGTCGAGATCGTGCTCGACCACCAGCACGCTCGCCCCTTCGTCGACGAGCGAGTGGAGCGCGGAGATGACCGACACCGTGTCTTCGGCGTGAAGCCCCGCGCTCGGCTCGTCGACGACGAAGAGCGTCCCCGCGGGCGTCTCGCTGAGCGCGCGCGCGAGCTTGAGGCGCTGCGCTTCGCCGCCGGAGAGCGTCGACAGCGGCTGCCCGAGCGGCAAGTACCCGAGGCCGACGCGAACGACCGGATCGAGCGCGCGTCGCAACACGTAGTCGCGATCGTCGTCGGGATCGAGAAGCGCGATCGCGCGATCGACGGTCATCGCGAGAATGTCCGCGATGCTCTGGCCGCGGTGCTTCACCGCGAGCACCTCGGGCTTGAAGCGCTTGCCTTGGCAGACGGGGCAGAGGAGCGACACGTCGGCGAGAAACTGCATCTCGACGGTCTCGTAGCCCTCGCCGTCGCA
>JAYVXB010000028.1:0-25941 GCA_043785585.1 Deltaproteobacteria bacterium
GCGAGGTGCGAGCGACGACGAACGCTTCGCTCTCCGCACGCGATCTCGAGAGGGTCGCCGTGCTCTGCGACAGCGGCGCGCGCCTACTCGCGTCGGCCGTGTCGCGACTGGCGTTGTCGGCTCGCGCCTACGGCAAAGTCCTGCGCGTCGCCCGAACGATCGCAGACCTCGAAGGCGCTTCGACCATCGGTCCGGCACATGTCGCCGAGGCCATCTCGTTGCGCGTGCTCGATCGCGAAGGCGTCGCCGCCGCCGCCTAGCGCTCGACGCCACATCCGTGGTTTTGCGCCCGCCCTCGGCCCCGGGGCGGCGCGCGATGAACGGGGTCGATCAAAGAAGGAGACGCACGTCCATGCTCGAGCAAATCGCAGACAAGATGAAGGTCCTGAAGAGCGTTGTGTTGTCGGTCGAAAAGCAGTTCGGAAAGGGCGCCATCATGGCGCTCGGCGACGAAGCAGAGACCGAGCCGGTCGCGACGATTCCCACGGGCTCGATCGCGATCGACCTCGCGACCGGAGTCGGCGGGTACCCGCGCGGTCGCGTCGTCGAGATCTATGGGCCGGAGTCGAGCGGCAAGACCACGCTCGCGCTCCACGCGATCGCCGAAGCGCAGCGCACCGGAGGGATCGCCGCGTTCATCGACGCCGAGCACGCGCTCGACGTCACGTACGCGCGCGGCATCGGCGTCGAGACCGATCGTCTCCTCGTCTCTCAGCCCGACACCGGAGAGCAGGCGCTCGACATCTGCGAGATGCTCGTGCGATCCGGCGCCGTCGATCTCGTCGTCATCGACTCCGTGGCGGCGCTCACGCCCAAGGCGGAGATCGAGGGCGAGATGGGCGATCAGCACATGGGACTGCAGGCTCGCCTGATGAGCCAGGCGCTCCGCAAGTTGACGGCGGTCGCGCATCGTACGGGTACGACGCTCATGTTCATCAACCAGCTTCGCCACAAGATCGGCGTCACCTTCGGTTCGCCCGAGACGACGACCGGCGGCAACGCGCTCAAGTTCTACGCGTCGATGCGCATGGACGTTCGGCGCATCGGGCAGGTGAAGATCGGCGACGAGCTCGTCGGCGGCCGGACGCGGGTCAAGTTGGCGAAGAACAAATGTGCCCCCCCGTTCACCGAGGCCGAGTTCGAGATCCGCTACGGCGCCGGCGTCGACACGATGTCCGAGCTGATCGATCTCGGCGTC
This sequence comes from Deltaproteobacteria bacterium, assembly GCA_043785585.1. GTDB lineage: Bacteria > Myxococcota_A > Polyangia > Polyangiales > Polyangiaceae > JBBQXV01. The sequence continues at coordinate 1,199 of JAYVXB010000028.1, forward strand.
TCGCGCGGCCTCGTCGACAAGAGCGGCAACCACCTCAACTTCGCGGGATCACCGCTCGGCAACGGGCGCGAACGCTCGCGCGAAACGCTCGCTGCGAGCCCCGAGCTGCAGAACACGCTGCGCCAGGCGATCTTCGCGGCAGGACCGGTTCGTCCCGGGCGCAGGACGGACGCAGAAGCGTAGCGCGCAGCGGAAGTCGGTGTTGCGCGCGGCGGGCGGGTCTCGCCGCGCGCACGCCGGTCGTCGTGTCCGCTCAGCGCCGCGACCAGCGGGCCTTCAGGTAGGGGAACATCGTATCGTACATCGCCTTGATGTGATCGATGTGGTCCTGCACGCCCATCCCCTCGTAGCCCTTCACGTGAAAGTCGCCTCGGTCGCTCTGGTAGAGCAGGCGCATGTTGCGAACGCCGATGCGGCCGGGCGTCGCCGTCTTCGCGACGTCCGTCAGCGTGAGAAGCTCGCCGATCGTCGCGGTCGTGCTCGGGTATCCCTCGGTCTGAATCGACGAGTGCGTCAACGCGAAGAGCTTGTCGCCTCGCATGGCAGCCGACGCGAACGCCACGTATTTCGCCAGCGCTTCGTCGTTGATCTTCCGGCCGTTCAAGTAGTTCGCATGCAGTCCGTCGGCGAGGAGGACCGCATCGATCCGTTCCGCGTTTCCCGGTTGCGACAAGACGCGACCGACGGCGCCGAAGCCCGCGCTCCACGCGCTCAGCGCGATTCGCCCGAGGCGCGCGCCCGGTGCGCGACCGCTCTTCTCGACCTCGTGCTGCGCCTTCTCGAGCAGCGCATCGAACGCGCGCGGGCTCTCGAAGTACCCGGAGTACGCGCCCGAGCCGATGCCGAGCGTGATGCTCACGACGACCGCGTTGAGGCGTGCGCGCTCGATGTTGTCTTCTTGGAGGTTCGCGACGCCGTGAAAGTGAACGATGACGTCGTACGCGCCGCGCTCCACTTGGAAGAACGACGGAATGTAGAGATCGGCGTAGCCCATCCGCGCGCGGTACGGCGCTCCGATGGCGCGGCCGTCGCTCGTGTCGCCGGCCGGGCCACCCTTCGCGTTCGCGGGGCGCGCCGCGCTGCGCGTCTCGGATCGGGCGGCGCGCGGGGCCACGACGGCGGCGACGAGCAGCAGAACGAGGAGCGCGTATCGGGCGAAGCGGGGCATGGGCAGAACCTCCACGCCGCTTCCCTATCAAGGCGCGCGCCGTTTCCGCAAAGGCCTATGATTGCTGTCCATTTTGCGAATTAACGCACACCTGGCCATGCGCCGATGAGTCCGCAGCTTGCTGCCTCCCGCCATCAGCCGTTGCTGTGCGCCGACGTCGCGCGTTTGGGTCGCCAAGTCGCCGACGTCGAACGCGAATCCATCGATCGACCGACCCGCCGACGCTCGGGGCACCGCCCTTGCTGCAGGCGTCTTCACGATGCACAGCCCAGCCCCCGCCAACGAAAAGTACGCCTTGCGAACCGGTCGGGTCCTCGAGAGGGCGCCTGCCGTCCTCGAGTTCTCGCGCATCACGAGCAGCCCGGACACCGACGAAGACGTCGAAGAGATCGGCTCCGACGATCTCATCGAGGAGGTCGAAGTGGTCGCGAGGCCCGCGCCGCCCGTCATTGCGAACATCGTGCGTACGACGCACGTCGACTCGCCGCCGCCGCTGCCGCGCGCGCGGCATAGCGAGTCGGCGCGCGCTCGTGGTCCGTCGCTGGCAGCGATGCTCGCTACCGTGGTTCTCCTCGGCGGTCTCGGGGCGGTCGCCGGGCTCGGGATGCGTTCGCTCGCGCGTCCGCCGGAGCTCGGCGCGTCGTTGACGACGCCCGGTGCGCTCGTCGCGCCAGGCGATCGGGAGCAACGCTGGCGTGTCGCGCCTCGCGTCGCCGTCGTCGGCGATCCGACGCCGCCGCCGCTCGCGGCACCGCCGTCTCCGATCGCGAACGCCGCGTCGAACGTGCCCGCCGTGAAGCCCGTGGGGACACCCGCACCGGCGCGTGCGGTCGGGGCGTCGCCGGCGCGGCCGCGCGCCGTCGCGGGTGCTTCGCCGTCGGTGAAGGACGCGCGCGCTGCGCAGCGGGCCACCGCGACGAAGGCCGCCGGCGCTCCCGCCGCGCGCGGGGCGAACGCGAAGAAGCGCCCGACTCGCTGATCGCGTTTCGACCGCGCCTGGTCGCGCTCGATCCATCCGGTCCATCGCAATTTTCGACCTCGGCGCCGATTTTTCGCACGAAGGATCCGTAAGTCGCTCCCCCGCGACGCGCTCGGGTGCCATACTCTGACCCTGCGTGTCGACTCCGCGCCGTCCTCTCCCACCGCCTCAGCCGACTCCACCGCGTCCGCGCGTCGGCTCCTCGTCGCCTGCGTCGCAGCCGTCCGGCGCGAGCGGCGCCGCTGCAGGTCCGCCTTCGTCGCCGATCCTTCCGGGCTCCGCGCCGCTGCCGAGTCCGCCGTCGGCGCCCGTGACGTCGCCGAGCATCGCGCGCCCGTCGTCGTTCTTCCCGCACGCACAAGACGGTCCGCCGACGGTCCTTCGCCGAGACGAGCAGTCCGTGGCGACGCTCCGCCAGCTCGTCGATACCGTTGCGATCCCGCGCCTCGCCCTCACGGTCGAACGCGAAGGCGGACGACCCACGTCGCGCACGGTCACGTACGACGGCGATCTCTGCCGAATCGGGACGCACTCCTCGAACGATCTCGTCCTCGGCGATCCCGCGGTCTCGCGCTTCCATTGCCGCCTCGTCCGCGAAGAGGGCGCGTGGCGCGTTCGCGACTGGGGATCGCTCAACGGCACGCGCCTCGAGAGCGTACGCATCCGCGACGCCGACCTGTCGGCCGATGCCACGCTCTCGCTCGGCGACTCGATCGTGCGCGTGCGCGCCGTCGCGCCGGCGGGGCAAGCGATCGTGCCGATGATCCCTGCGTTCGGCTCGCTTGCGGGGACGAGCGTGTCGATGCGCAAGCTCTTCGCGCTGCTCGAGAAGGTCGCAGCGTCCGACATCAACGTCCTCATCGAAGGCGAGAGCGGCACCGGCAAAGAGCTCGTCGCGAACGAGATCGTGCAGCGCAGCCAGCGTGCCGAGCGCGCGTTCGTCGTCGTCGACTGCGGCGCGATCTCCCCGAACCTCGTCGAGAGCGAGCTCTTCGGGCACGTGCGCGGAGCGTTCACCGGCGCCGATCGCGATCGCCAAGGCGCGTTCGAAGCGGCCGACGGCGGCACCGTGTTCCTCGACGAGATCGGCGAGCTGCCCCTCGAGCTCCAACCCAAGCTGCTCCGCGCGATCGAAGCACGCGAGATCCGCCGCGTCGGCGAGACGCGACCACGCAAGGTCAACGTGCGCGTCGTCAGCGCGACCAACCGCGACCTCGAGCGCGAAGTGAACCGCGCGCGCTTCCGCGAAGATCTGTATTTTCGCTTGTCGGTCATCAACGTGCGCGTCCCGCCGCTTCGCGAGCGCCTCGAAGACTTGCTGATCCTCCTCCGCGTCTTTCTCGCGGCGCTCGGCGTGCCGGATCAAGAGCGCCTCTTCCCACCGCACGTCCTCGCCGAGATGGCGAAGCACGACTGGCCGGGGAACGTGCGCGAGCTCCGGAACTACGTCGAACGCACCGTGGTGCTGCAGAAGGCGAGCCCGGCGATGCGTAGGTCGGCGCCGTCGGCGACCGGGATCGCGGGCACTGCGGTCGACATCGGGGTGCCGTTCAAGATCGCGAAGGACTCCGCGGTCGACACGTTCGAGCGCGCGTACCTCGGCGCGCTCCTCGAAGCGGCCGGCGGGAACATGAGCAAGGCGGCGCGCACCGCGGGCATGGACCGGATGTACCTGCATCGCCTCGTGCAGAAGCACGGGCTGCGCGGTGGTCCGGGTGGCAGCGGCGGACCGCAGAGCGGCGGCGGCGCGCCTCCCATCGGCGGCTGAGAGCTGCGACCCGCGGGGGATCGGTAGGGTCACCGACCGGATGGTTACGTGGCGCGGCGTTTCTTGCCGAGCAGCGCCTTCACCGGCTCGAGATCGGCCGCGCGAAGCTCGCGCGTCACGACGAGGATCGCGAGGTAAACGAGCACGATGCCCACCGCGAGCACCGGCGTCATGAGCTTGCCCATCTTCGGGAGGTACTGTCCGCCGTAGGCGCAGATCGCGACGCCGAGCCCCGCGCGCGCCGCGGTCGCGAACGGAACGAAAGCGCCCGTCATCGCGCGCACCATCGTCCCCGCGACGACGAGCGCCGCGGCGAGCACCACCGACGTCGTGATCGCCGTGCGAACGAGCTGCGTCTGCCCGAACGTCGCGCCCGGAACGAACGCGAAGCAGGCCACCGTGATGCACACCACCGCGCTTGCCGTGATCGCGGTCGAGCGCCACTCGTAGCCGAGGCTCGTGAGAACGGTCAGCGCGATCGCCAGCATCGCGAACGCACCTTGCCCGAGCGCGAGGATGCGCAGCGCAGCGCCCGCCGGCTCCGCGAACTCCGCCGGGTACGCGAACGCGACGAGCTGCGACGGCAACGCCGCGACGACGCTCACGAGCATCCCGCACGCGATCGCGCCGAGCCGCGCGCCGCTCGCGACGAAGCGCTTCACCGCGGCGCGATCGCCCTCGGCCTTCGCGCGCGCGAGCATCGGGAAGAGGATCTGCGTGATGCTGAAGAGGAGCTGGTAGGGAAGGAACGCGAAGAGCTGGGCGGCGTTGTAGTAGCCGAGCCACGTGTCGGCGTCGTCCGCGGAAAGCCCTGCGACGCTCGCGCTGTCGCCGAGGAAGCGTCGCAGCAAGATGGCGTCGGCTTGGAGGATCAGGTTCGTGCAGAGCTGCGCGGCGCTCAGCGGGAAGAGCTCGAGCAAGTACGCGAGCGGCTTCGGCGACCACGGGCCTTCGACGCCGCGCTTTCCGATCCCGGTCCAGCGGAGCGCGATGGGAAGAATGCACGCTGCGGCCGCGACGAACCCGACGGTCGCGCCGAGCGCGCCGCTCATCCCTCGATGCAAGAAGAGGTAGCCGACGCCGACCATCCCCGCCGTCCGCAACGTTGCGAACGTCACATCGAGCACCGCCTGCCGTCCGAAGCGGCGACGCCCGTTGATCGCACCGATGAGCGGCGCGTAGAGGCCGTAGAGCAACATGACGCCGCCAAGGACCATGAGCGGCAGCGTGACGTGGGGCGCGCGTTCCCAAGCCGCGAGCGCCGGCGCGAGCGCGACGAACCCGACGCCGATGATGACGGCGAGAGGCACGTGCACGCGCAACGTTGCCCGGAGCGCCTCGTCCTCGTGACCGCGCGCGCGTGCGATGGCGCGGCTCACGCCTTGCGTCGCGCCCGAGACGACGACGTTGTTGGGGATGTTCGCGATGCCTTGGACGATCGAGAGCGCGCCGTACCCCGCCGCGCCGATCGCGCGTGCGAGGAGCGCCTTCTGCACGAAGCCCGCGAGGATGAAGAACACCTTCGCGCCGAGCACGGCGATTCCGCCACGCCCGGCGGTGCGCGTCTCGTCGTCCGTGGTGCTCGTGGGAGGAGGGGAGCTCGGTGTGGCCGTCACGGTGACCGACTACCGCCACTGCTCGCGGAGCATGTCGTCGAGCGACGACACGAGTCCGACGACGCTCATCAGGATCGAGATGCAACCGAGGATGAGCCCGGCGATCGCGAGCCCGCGTCCTCGGAACATCTGCGGATTCTTGTTCACTTGCGAGACACCGATGGCTCCCGTGATGATCGCGGTGAGACCGAGCGGCGAGCTGAGTGGAAGCCACGCGCAACAACATTGGATGAGCATGAGCGGCATCGCGATGCATCCAGTGACGAGCGACGTGATCGCGAGCCCCGACATGCGCGGACCGCCGGGCCCCATCGGCTGCATTCCGTAACCACCGGGAGGGCCGAAGCCACCTCCGGGGGGCGGGCCATAGCCGGGTGCGCCCGGAGGAGCGCCGTATCCGCCGCCGCCGGGAGGTCCGCCGTAACCGCCGGGCGGTCCGCCGTAACCGCCGGGCGGTCCGCCGCCTTGGGCAGGCCCGCCGTATCCGCCACCCGCAGGTCCGCCACCACCCGGCGGGGGGCCCCATCCGGCGGCGTTCACGGCATCGACGTCGGCGTGCATCACGGAGGTGACTTGCATGGCGTGTGCGTGCGCGAAGCGTCTCACGCTTCACAGTGCGATGGTACTTTGTTGTCGATGAACGAAGCGTGCCGCGCGGCAGACGTCGCGTTCGCACGCGGCGGGCGTCGCGACCGAACGCGCGTCACGGCACGGCGCGGAGGGCGATCGGCTTCTGCGCTAGAAACACCGCGTCGGGACGCATGTGCAGCGTGCATGCGCCGCTCCGCTCGAACACGTGGACCGCGTAGCCGCGTCCTCCCGGAGCGCCGCGGCGATCGCCGACGAGGAGCAGCGGCGCGCCTCCGCTCGAGGAGACCCACGCGAGCGCACGGAGATCGAATCCGTCGGTCGCGAGCACCGGCGCGCTCGCCGACGTGAGCGCGGCGCCGGAGATCGGATCGAACGTCACGAGCGACGTGCGATTCACCGACGATGCATCGGTGACGATCGCGACGCCGCATCCGTCCGTCACGGCGACCTCGGCGACGCTCCCCCCGAGATCGTGCTCATGGACGAGCAGGCGCGTGGTCGATGTCGCGACGTCGAAGCGCTCGATGCCGGCGGCGGACTCGTCGAGCGCGTCGAAGTTTCCTGGCGCCGCGACGAAGAGCGCGCCGTCGTGCGCGACCAATGCGTTGAACGCGTTGCGACCTTCGAGCAGCGTCTGCGTTTCGATGGCGGTCGTCGCGACGTCGATGCGGACGATCATCGCGGGTCGCGTCGATCGATATCCCGCGACGTCGTCGAGCCGCGCGAGCGCTACGAACGCCTTTGCGACGCCCCCGACGTCCTCGATCACGATCGACGTCGCGTTTGGGTTGCCGTCGTCGTCGAGCTTCGACAAATCGATCGAGCTGCGGAGCGCGCCCGTCGGATCGACGATCGCGATCGACGCGAGGTTGAAGCGCGGAGCCCAGAGCGCGCCGTCGGGAGCGACCGCGACGTCCTGCGGATTCGTCGATCCGGTGCGCGACGGATCGTGCGTCGACCACTTCTTCGTCGGCGTGCCGCAATGCGCGTCGAGCTCGAAGACGGCATCTTGATCGCGCGCGATGAAGAACGCGCGCCCGCGCGAGACCGACAGCGCCGGATCGCCGCCCAGATCCACGACGGGACGACGGAGCGACGACGTGCCGTTCGTTCCCACTGCGCCGACGCCGCTCGACGTGTAGTCGCTCGCCGCGACGAGCGCCTGAACGTCACCGCACGCGGACGGCGCAGGCGCGGACGGCGTGCCGCACGCGACGAGCGTGAGCAGAACCAGCGAGACCGCGAGCGAGCGCTGCATCGCCTGCGTTTCTCCCATGACCGCGCGCCGCGCGCCAGCGCGTCACTCGAGGTGCTTCGGATCCAGCAATTTGCCGTCCTTCGTCAGCCCGACCGCCTTCCATCGTTCCTCTTCGTTCGGAAGATCCGCGACGGGCGGTGGCGTCGAATCGAAGAGCTCGACCTTCGTCCCGACGCCGGTCACCTCGTTGACGCGAATGCGGAGCTCGCGCCCCGGTCGGCCTGGAACCTTCACGTGCTCGAACGTCGCGGTGAACTGCCCCTTCGCCAGCGTCCCGTCGCGAACGCGCGCGCGGAGGTATTCGACGACGGGAGCGAGCTTCGCGCTGACCGTTGCGTTGACGGTCGTGTCGCTGAATGCGCCGTCGATGCGGGTGCCGCGCGGCAGGACGATCCCGAGCGCGGTCTCCGATCCTTCGAGGAGCTCGTCCGGTGCGAGGCGATCGGGCGGACGCGCGCTCACGGACGGCGGCGGCGGCGCTTCGGTCGTCTCGTCCGACGGCTTGTTCTTGCAGCCGACGAGCGACGTCGCTGCCGCGAGAGCAGCCGCGGCGACGAACGAACGCTGCGACGCGCGGCTCGTCATCGTCTTCACTCGACGACCGCGGCCCACGAGTCGATGACCGTCGCGGTCTGCGGCGGTGGGAGATCGAGCTTGTACGTGCCGACCGCAGCGTTGCCGGTGAGCCCCTTCGTCCCGACTTGCGCGAAGAGTTGGTAGCCGCCCGGCGTGACGTTGCTCGTCGACGTGTGCGTCGATCCCGGGACGTACTGGTCGGCGCCCGACGACGACGACGCGCACGCCGGCTGCGCTTGGATCGAGATGCCGGGGATGACGTGTCCGGCGAGCGGGCTCTGGTTGTTGCCACCCGTCGGATCGATGAACTGGTACGTGCTCCCCGCGTTGACGAGGCGCGCGAGGCCGCCTTTGCTCAAGGCGTTCGTGTCGAACGGCGTGACGTAGTCCATGCCCCAGATGTAAGGCGCTCCGGCCGAACAGCCTGCCGCTGAAGTGGGCCGGAACGTCGCGAGGTAGAGCACGCCGTCGAAGACCGACATCGGTCCGGAGACGCGCTCGCCCGTCGGGTGCGCCGGGTCCGGGGAGAGCGCCCAGTACCAGTTGACCTGCGCGCGCAGCGTAAACGTGCTCGACCCCTGCACCTTCTCGCTGACCGAGTAGATGAAGTTCAAGCCGGACGTCGTGTACGTCTCTTGGTCGCCGGTCGCAATGTTGAGGACGACCGAGCCCGTGCGATCGAGCGAAGTCACCATCGGCACCACGATCGGCTGACCGTGGTTCCACGCGGCGACCGAGTCGGTGTCGACCGTTCCCTTGTACGCGTCGAGGAACATCTGCCCGGTCCAGTTGTTCGGGTTGACGTCCGTGAGATCGAACTTCCAGACCGTGCCGTCGGCGTCGGACATGAAGATCTTCTGCGCGACGGCGCCGGTGTCGGCCGGGTAGACCGACGGGATGCCGGTCATGGGTGAGTCGAGCGGCGTGTTGATGACGCGACCCGAGGTGATGAGCGGGTGGGCCGCCGGGAGATCGGCGCTGCGCATGAACACCTTGATGATCTCGCCGGTCTCGATCCGGACGACGGCGACCGACCGACCGACCACGGCGGCGGAGGCGACCGCAGGCGTTCCCCAGCAGCGAACCGAGCTCCGACCCGTGAAGCTGCTGAGTGGTGTCGACGTGTTCGCCCCCGTCGCGGCCGCGGCGCGTGCGCACGGACCGCCGGTGGAGCCCGATTCGGATCCCCCCGGAAGGATGGCGACGCCGTATTCCTGCGCCGTCGTCGTGCTCCCTGCGCCGGAGAGATCGGCATACACCGTCCCGATCGCCGGAGTACCCGCGTGCTGCCCGAAAATATTCGCGTACGCGTTCTGCGCGTTGTCCTTGCCCATGTTGGTCAATTGCCAACGAAACTGGGGCGCGCCCGCGGGCTGCGCGTTCGGATCCGGATTGGTCACGTCGATCGCGTAGTAGCCGCGACCTTGCGTGCCGTAGCTCCCGACGAGCATCGTGTGCCACGCCGTCGTCGCCGTCGCGAGGTCGGTCGCGCTGCGCACGGCTTGGCGCGCGTAAACGACGTCCTTCACCACGACGGGGCCGTCGAGGAGGAGCTGGTGCGCCGTCGGGTACTCCCCGACGAGGCTGGGCATGACGGCGGGCGGGACGAACGCCCACAGCTCGTTGTTCTCCTGCTGCGTCACGTCGGTCCAGAAGGCGTGAAGGAGACCGTCGTTGGTCGGCGCGTAGAGGATCGTGCGGCGCTGCTTCAGCGTGCCGTACACGTTGCTGTTTGCGTTTGCCGTCGCGAACTGCTGGTACGACTCGTCGCGAACGAGCGCCGTCGGCGCGCCCACGATCGTCGGCGTCGCGTGGAAGATGTCGCCGAGCGCGCTGCGATCCTGCGATCCGGACGTGCAACCCGACTGGCAGTAGCGCGAGTTGAACGGCAAGAAGCCCTGGCCGTCCGGCGGCAGCGGCGCTGCCGGCGGAGGCGGATTCGTCTGAAGGCCTGGCGTCGACTGCTGTCCGAAGAGAAAGTTGAACGTGAGCGCTTCGCAATTCGCGGCAGTGAGGAAAATGCCGGGGCGGATGCTCGCACACTGCGGCGTCGACGCGGTGATGTTGAGCGCGAGCGGCGTGACGTTGGCGAGGATGGTTGCGATCGACGGCCCGTACTGCGTGCCGCTGTAGATGCCGAGGCCGTCGAGTGGCGTGCTCGGGACGTACGGACGAATGATCGCCGACGCGTCGATCGCCGCTCCCGTCCCCGCCGGTTGCACCGCGTAGAAGCGCCTCGGCGTCGAGCCCGCATGCGAGTCGATGTTCGTCGCGAAGTCGTCGCCGTTCGCATACGTGACGACGGGCGTCGGGATGCTGAACGTGCCGTTGGTGAGCGTGCACACCTGCTGCTGCCGTTGGATATCGCCCGACCACGGCTTGCCGACGCCCGGATTGAACGCCGACAAGAACGTCGACGCGGTCGGCGATGCGCCCGACGACGGATTGCTCACGACCGGCGAGTACGCCGGCACGGTTCGCGTCGACGTCTGCGTCGAGATCTGCCCGAAGATGTCGGAGAGCGCGAGGTTGAGCGCGCCTGGCGAGTCCGCGAAGTAGGCGTGCTTCGTGCCGCCGTTGAGCGCGATTTGCTGCAAGTTGCAGCACGCCTGGTAGTTCGAAGGCACCGGGTTCTGCAGGCACGTCGCGTTGAGCGTGTTGTTGTTGATGAGGGTCGAGCACTGCACCGTGACGCCCTGATCGATCAAGCTGCTGACGGCGAAGCCGATGACGTAGGTCTTCACGTTCAGGCCGGTCGCGGCGTTCGCGAGCGCCGCCGTGATCTCCCAGGGTCGCTGCGCGTACGGGCACTGTCCGCCGTTTTCGCACGCGGTGCGAAGGTCCATGTTCGGCGCGCCGTCCGTGAGGAGGATGATGTACTGCGAGCGGCAACCGCCGGTGACGAACGGGTCGGCGGACGGGCCCGTCGCGGCATGCGGGCCGGCCGGATCGTTCCAGAAGTAGTACTGCGCGTCGGAGAGCATGCCGGCGATCGGCGTTGCGCCGTACGGACGCGACGAGTTGATCACCTTTTGGATGTTGTCGTTGTTCGTCGCGACCATCGCGGCGCTCGCGTTCGCCGCGGGGAGCATCACGAAGCGCCCCTCCCACGGCGGCGCTGCGGGGTTGCGCGCGCCGACCTCGAACATGCTGAGCGTGTTGCATCCGGCCGGTTTCCCCTGCGCCGGTGCGAACGAGCCCGTGCCGTCCCAACCCGCGAAGTAGCTCCACATGCCGTCGAACGGCGATGTCGGCGTGTTCTGGACGAGCGGCGTCGAGCCGAGCGATGCACCGGTCCCGTTCGCGGGATCGACGTCGAACGTCATGAGTCCGAAGCGCATCGTCGACACCGCGCTGTCGAGCGCGCCGTCGCTGAGCTGACTGAACGCGCACGTCGTCGTCGCGGGCGCGACCGGCACTTGCCCCGGCGCAGTGAGTAGTCGCTGCACGATCGCGTTCGACGGAAAATCGGTCGCGTACGTGCCCGCGATGCCGAGACCGTTCGGCCCGACGCCGTTCGTTGTCACCGCGCCCGGGAGCGCGCCAGGTGCATACACACACGCCGTGGCGAGGGACGAGCCGACGACCGGGCGATGGAAGTCGATGTAAAAGCTGCTGTCGTAGGGCAGGTGCCCCGCGATCTTGTACTCCTCGTTGAAGCTGTACGCGCCCGCGGCGACGGGGGTCGAGTTACGCGGCTGCGCGACGCAGCTGTAGTACGGCGTGAGATCGCCCGTGAGCGCCTGCAGTGCGACGCCCCAGCGGTTCGCCGGCGTCTGCGTGCCCGGGACGCACTTGTTCGCGTTGTTCGCCTCGGGGTACGAACCGTCGATCATGCGCTCCATCGAGCCGGACGTATCGAGGAGGAGAAGGACGTTCGGTAGCGGCGGGTTTTCGTCGGTTGGCTGAGCGTTCGCGGCGTGCGTCGTGAGGACCGCGCCGGCGGCGACGAGGCATCCCGAGACGAGCGCGCCCTTCGAGGCCGTCGAGCGACGAGAGCGGGGAGGTGACTCGTGGTGACGCATCTTCATTGTCGCCTCCTACTGCTGCCCGCAGCGTCGCACTGGACCCGCGACGATGCGCGCGCGCGCCGTCTCGAGTCCCTCGCTGCTGAAGATCGCCGTGTTGGGATCGGTACCGCCGATGATGATTGGCTGCGTGATCCCGGTCGCGGAGACCGTGATCTGCACGAAGCAGAAGCCGAGCTTGAGATCGAATCCGGCCGGCGGCGACGTCTTCGCCGGATCGGTCAGCTCGACGAAGAAGTCTCCCGCGATCGGCGCCGAGCCGAGGCTGCCCGGTTGCGCCGGCGTGCCGCCGTAAGGAACGAGCACCGGAATCTGCGCGCCGCCGTTCCGCCACGTGTTGCCGAGCTCGGTCGCGCCCATGCGACGGCACGCGAGCGAGCGATCGCTCTGCACCGCGCCCGAGACGGTGAACGCCGGCGCGAGCGACTGGCACCCCGTGTCGCGCGAGAGCGCGCCCATCATCAGGCCGACGTAGAGCTCGGCCTTCGTGACGCTGACCTCTTGGCTAGCGCCGAGGACGCCGTACTCGGCGAGGTAGTGCGTTTGCGTGTTCTGGCGTTCGTAGCCGCTCGTGCGCACTTCCATCGACGCCGCGCGGAGCGCATACATCCCCATCGCCGCGAGCACCGCGATCGTCATCGCGACGATGAACACGATGCCGCCCGCGCTCTGTGCGCGTCGCGTCGATCGGATGCGTGCGAAACGCGACTGACGAGACGACGTCATAGCCAGAAGAGCCTCGACTGGTTGGGGAGCGAGACCTCGGTCACGACCGTGCGCGCGCGCGCCCAGATTTCCTGGTTCGCGACCGTGCAGTCGGGCGTGCCGCCGTCGGCGCCGGGGGGCGCGGTGCAGTAGCGGTAGAGGAAATTCTGGTTCTGTTGGTTCGCGGGTGCCGGGAGGATGTTCGTCGTGCGATCCGAGAACGCGGAGCGCGTGACGAGGCGGATGCGCACCGCGCGGATGCGCTGCGGGCCGGTCGTGTTCCCTTGCGGCGGCGCGGGGAGCGCGGGGAGCAGGGAGACGTCGCCGGCCCACGCGGCGTTCGTCGAGTCGGCGTCGAACGCGATGAGCGTCGGCTGCGGCGCGGTCCCGGCGACGTTCGGGAGGACGAGCGGGCTGCTGTCGGCGGTGAACGCGAACTTCAGATCGACTGCGTACTCGGTGATCACCTCGGTCGTTCCGGGGATCGCGGCGAGCGTGGACGAGGTGATGTCGATGAACGATCGCGTCAGGAAGTACTCGTTCGAGTCGGAGTTCGGGAACTGCGCCTGAAGCGCCGCCGGGAGCGCGTTCGTGATCTCCCATTTGACGATCGACACGGGGTTCACCATCGTGCCCGTGCCGTAGCCGCCGAGACCGCCCTGCGTCTGCGTGAGCTGCGTCGTGAGGATCGGCGTGCGCGAGTCGATGTCGAGCCACGGGTTCGGCGCCGCTTGGCTCGCGCCGCCGGTCGCGGTCGGGCAGGTGACCACGTACTGAGAACGGCCGGTGAGATCGGCGAATCGGATGATGAAGCGATTGCCCGCGATCGGCTGGAACGCGCTTGCCAGCGCGAGGTCGGCCGCGCCTGCGGTGCCGGCGCCCCCCTCGGCGGTCGCGTACTCCCTCGCGAGGATCCGCCACATCGCCGGCGAGTCGACGGCGAGCGTGATGCGCTGGCACGCGCCGTTCGGCGGAGCCACGTTGCGGACCTCGAATGCATCGGTCGACGTCATGTTCCCCGCGATGTACATCGCGTCCGGATTGAGCGACCGCGGGAGCTGAACGTTCGAGAGCGGCGTCGCGGCCTTCGACCCGCCAACGGCGAGCTGAATGCCGGCGAGCTTGGCGAGCGCCGGGAACGTCGATGCCGCGACGGTTGTTACGTTCGGGTCACCCGGTTTCACCGCGATGAGCGGATCGCGCTGGATGTTCGCCGTGCTCATGAAGCTCGCGCGCTGAAGATCTGCGCGGAGGCGATCGATCGCCGTGCGCGATCCGCTCTCCGCCGCGGCGATGCGCACCTCCTCGTGGAACGAGTTGGTCGCTTCGCGCGACAGGCCGACGAGCCCGAGCGCGACGATGAGCCCGGCGGTGAGCGACACCGTGAGCTCGGTCAGCGTGAAGCCGTGTCCGCCGCGACGCGTGCGACGAGCGCGACGGTTCACGGCGACGGTAGTGGAGGTCGAGAGGATCATTGGACGGGGTTCTGCCGAATCGCCGTGGCGGCGTAGACGAAGTGGTACTCCGACGTGTTCCCATTGATCGCCGTCGCGTCGGACGCGTCGGCGACGTTGCACCAGTCGACCTTCGTCGGTGCGACGTAGAGCTGCCGCCGCCAGAACACGCGCACCTCGGCGCGAATGAGCTGATTGAGCACGAGCCAGTTGAGGCGAATGTTGACGCAGAACACCGCCGAGCTCGGCTTCGCGTTCGTGCCGACGATATCGGCAGGCATGAGATCGCGACCGAGGATGTCGAAGCCGACGCTCACGCCGTCGGGGACCGCAGCCGTCGCGAGGTACGCGTTCGGGTACACCCAGTTGTTCGTCGCGTTGCTGTTGTACGCGAGGTACGTCGAGAGGAGCTTCGAGCTCGCGTAGTTGTTGCCACTCGGCATGACCGGGCTCGGGAGCGTCCAGAGCATCGCGTCGCGGCGAAGGCGCTCGAGCCACTCGCGCGCGATCGAGTTGGCCATGTCCATCTTGCGCGCATCGAGGTTCGCTTGGATGGCGCCGCGCTGCATGCTGATGACCGCTGCCGCGCCGATCGACACGAGCGTGATCCCGATCATGACCTCGACGGCGGTGTAGCCCGCCGCCGCTCGCCAAGAGCGGGGCCGACGCGAGCGACGAGCGGACACGATCGCGCTCATCGGGACACGAGCCTCGCCATGCCCGCCGACGGGATGCTGACGATGCGGAGCGTTCCGCGCTTCTTCAAGCCGGAGTACGCATCGGCCGCTTGCGTCGCGTCGTACCGATAGACACGAACGGCGGTCACGTTGACGAGCGGCTGCGCCAAGTCGAAGTTGGGCAGACCGGCGTTCGCGATCGAATAGTAGACGCGGCCGAGCGGCGTGTAGCAGAGGAACATGTCGGCGACCGCGTTGTTGGTCGTGGGATCGATGATCTGCGACTGCACCGCGCCTTGCGCGTCGTACGTTCCGTTGAGATCGACCGCGTCGATGAACGCGGCGTTCGCGCCGGCGGGCGGCGGGATCGTCGCGTCGAGCGTCCAGCGCGTGGGGCTCTTGCAGCTGCTTCGAGGCGTGCGGTTCCACCCGGCGCCCGTCGCGTTCGGCGCGACGGCCTCCCAGATCTCGAAGCGACCGCGCTGCGTCGGCGTCACGCTCCCGAGGGTGTCGGCCTGCATCCGAACGAGCACCGCCGAGCCGCGCGCGAGCGAGCGCGTCTTCGCGACGCGCATGAGCTCGGTGATGTTCGACGCTTCGCTGAACGCGAGCCGGTCGAAGCGCGCCGCGCTCATGCTCGGGATGGCGAGCATCGCGAGGATCGAGATGAGGATGACGACGACCATCAGCTCCATCAAGCTGAAGCCCGCGGCCCCGCGAGCGCGACGACGCGCTCGACCGAGCGCCACACGAACGCTGCTTACCCTTGCCGACATGGATGGGACCACCAGGGCGCATCGAGCAAGCTGCATGCCCCCGTCGAACGGGGTGCGGATGCAGGAATCACCGAGGCTTTCCGGTGCGTTCCCCAGGCGCGCGCAGCAACGATTGCGACGGTATGTAAAACGTGCGGACCGTCCGTCCTCGGCTTCCCCTCCGCATCGGTCGTCGTGCTAGCAGAGGTTCACCATGGCACCCCGCTCCATCTTCGTCGCGATCCCGATGTGTGCAGTGCTCGGTGGGCTCTTCACGCCCCTCGCCGGTTGCAAAGACGATCCCGGCAAGGTCACCGGCGTCACCGGCGACAACCCGCCGCCTCCTCCTCCTGCGGCGTCCGCCAAGCCGAACGTGTGCGCGTCGGGCGGTGGCGAGGTCAAGGATGCGACGAGCAAGGAATGGCTACCGCGAACGACGTCCGGCTACTGCATCGATCCGAACGGCGACGCGATGGTCTACGGCGACAAAGAGAAGCACTCGATGGACGAGGTGTGCACCAAAGAGTTCGACGGCGAGTGCGAGGTCTACAAGAAGCTCGGACTGAAGCGCGTCGTGTCGCTTCGCTACGTCGACGGATCGGGCGCGCCGAACAACGTGCAGATCTTCCTCGACCAGTTCGCGGATCCGGGCGGCGCGTACGCGATGTTCACGACGCGCGTCGTCGCCGGTGCCGACCCGTTGAAGACGACGGTGAAGCCGCTCGTCGCGGGCGGAGCGGCCGCGGTCGGATCGACGAACGCGTACGTGTGGAAGGGGAGCTACCTCATCGAGCTCAACTTCGTTCCGGAAGATCCGAACATGACGAAGGAGCAGATGGCGAAGGCGGGGCAGGCCGCGTG
The DNA here is from genome assembly GCA_043785585.1 of Deltaproteobacteria bacterium. Taxonomy (GTDB): domain Bacteria; phylum Myxococcota_A; class Polyangia; order Polyangiales; family Polyangiaceae; genus JBBQXV01. The sequence goes on from JAYVXB010000028.1 coordinate 17,635, forward strand.
CTCCGGCATCGGCAAGGCGATCGCCGACAAGCTCCCCGGCACGAACGACAAGCTCCCGGCGGTGAAGGCGCTCCCGGACGCGAACCTCGTGTCGCTCGGCGTGTCGTACCTTCCGAAGGACGCGCTCGGAGTCGCGGGGCTCGGCGCGGCGGCGGTCGGTTACTACAAGGACGGCGACAAGCGGTACCGGATGCTCGTGCTCCTTCGCGACGACGTCGATCAGGCGAAGGACGCGATGAAGCTCATCAAGGGGAAGCCGGGAGCCTTCCCGATCAAAGACGTCGGCGACGACGCGGTCGCGATGGTCGTGCAAGAGGCGAAGGATCGCCCGAAGGCGGAGTACGTCTTCGCGCGCAAGGGGAACGCGATCCTCGTGGTCGGCGACGAAGAGCTCGTGCTCACGGGCGGCGACGCGCCGGACAAGCTCGCGGCGTTCAAGCTGACGCGGGACGAGAAGCTCGTGAAGCTGCGCGCGTGGACGGCTTTGCCTGCGCCTGCGGCGAGCTCGGCTGTGCCTTCGGCTTCGGCGAGCGCGGCGCCTGCGCCTTCGGGGAGCGCGGCGGCGCCGAAGAAGTAGCGGCGGCGGACGCGCGTCGCCGCTCGAAGCAGTCGTCGGGCAGCGCGCGCCGCTTGCGCGAGAGCGACGACGCGTGGACGAACCGCGTCGTCACGGGATCGTGGTAGCCGCTCGCCATCGGGAGCTCGGGATCGCTCTCGCGGTGGTAGCGGACGACGCGGCGCATGAGCAGATCGCGCACCCACTTTCCGACGAGCGACGCCATCGCGACGAGCGCGTGGTGCGCGTCGGCGTCGCGAACGAACGCGATCCGTCCAAAGCCGGGGATCGCGTACTCGCTCTTCGCGCGCCCTTCGACGAGCACCGTGTGGAGTCGCCCGTTGAGCGGTCCGAACGCGTTGGCGTAGTGGTTGTACCCGCCGACCTTGCCGCACGTGACGAGCACGTCTTCGGCGGCGTCGTCGCGTGCGGAGAGCGCGAGGCGCTCCATCGCGTGCAGATCGACGTCGAAGCGCGACACGCCGCGCGCCGCCGCTTCGTTGAGGCGCGACGTGCAGACGATCGCGACGCGCGCTCCGACGATTTCGATGCCCGCGCGGTCCATCCCCTCGAGAGCGCCCGTGACGTCGTCGACGAGCGCGTCGTCGGCGTCGAAGCGTTCTCCCTCGTTGCTCCAGCACTGCGCGTGGTGCTCGCCCGGGCAAGGCGCGCGGAGTCGCTCCACCGTGTCGAGCGAGAGCGCGTGGACGAGCGCGTCGGGGGACGATGCGCTGTTCGCTCCGGGCATGCGTCGCGCGATCGCGCGTGCCCACGCTTCGCCCAGAGCCGAATCGCCGAACGCGACGAGCGCTTTCGAATCGCCGAGGCGCTTCGCGAGCTTTCCACGCGGCTTCTTCGCGACGCGCGTCTCACCGTCGCCGAACGTCCGCGCGGTCACCGCCGTCACGATCAGCGGCCCGAGCCGCGGGCCGAGCCCGTTCTCGTCGATCCCGACTCTCACCGTGAACGCCACGAGAAAAGCTCTACCAGAAGGCGATTTCCAGGTCGATGCCACGCCCCGTTGACGTTCGGAAAAGGGGTGTTTAACGTGCTTCGCCCCACCGGGGAACGGTCTACGCTGCAGCAGTCCGTATGGTCGTCGTCGTTCTTTCACCGATTGATGCATCAAGCGAAGTGAGGCGAACGCAGTGAACAAAGCGACTCTGAAAAAGTTCAAGACGCTGCTCACCGAGAAGCGCGAAGAGCTCCTGAAGAAGGCGAAGCAGACGCTCGAGCAAGACATGGCGCTCGACACCGACGACTTGCCGGACGAGATGGACCTCGCGTCCAGCGAGTACCTGCAGTCGTTCACCTTCCGTCTTCGCGGCCGCGAGAAGTCGTTCCTCGACAAGATCGAGAAGGCGCTCGCGAAGATCGAGGACGGCTCGTTCGGCGTCTGCGAAGAATGCGGAGAGGAGATCTCGGTCAAGCGCCTAGAAGCGCGCCCCGAGACGACTCTGTGCATCCGCTGCAAGGAAGACCAAGAGCGGATGGAGAAGGACTACTCGTAGCCCAGGTATGGAGATTCACAGGAAGGCGGGAAGCGAGAGGAAGGGATTTTGCCAACCTCTCGCTCCTCTGGTCTTCCCGCCTTCCCGTCTTCCTGTGAATTTCTCTCTCTCTCGTCGATCAAGCGCGCTTGCGCTTCGTCTCGGGCTCGTTGCGATCCTGAGCGCCGCGCGCGAGGACGCCCTTCAAGTAGTGGCCCGTGTGCGAGCGCGGCGCTTCGGCGATCTGTTCGGGCGTCCCGACGGCGACGATTTCGCCGCCGCCTTCGCCGCCCTCGGGGCCGAGGTCGATGACCCAGTCGGCGCACGCGACGACGTCGAGGTTGTGCTCGATGACGAGGACGGTGTTGCCCTGATCGCGTAGGTCGGTGAGCGCGGTGAGCAGGACTTCGATGTCCGCGAAGTGGAGGCCCGTCGTCGGCTCGTCGAGGACGTAGAGCGTGCGCCCCGTCGCTTTGCGGGCGAGCTCGCGCGCGAGCTTCACGCGCTTCGCTTCGCCGCCGGAGAGCGTCGTCGCGGGTTGGCCGAGCGACACGTACCCGAGGCCGACTTTGCGGAGTGCTTCGAGGCGATCGGCGACGCGCGGGATCGGCTCGAAGAGCTCGCTCGCTTGATCGACGGTGACGTCGAGCGCGTCGGCGATCGAGTAGCCGCGGTACTTCACCTCGAGCGTCTCGCGGTTGTAGCGTTTGCCCTGGCAGGCGTCGCACATGACGAAGACGTCGGGCAGAAAGTGCATCTCGATGCGCAAGACGCCGTCGCCTTGGCACGCCTCGCAGCGTCCGCCCTTCACGTTGAACGAGAAGCGCCCCGCCTTGTACCCGCGCGCGCGCGCGTCGGGGAGGCCCGCGTAGAGCTCGCGGAGAAGCGCAAAGATGCCGGTGTACGTCGCGGGGTTCGATCGCGGCGTGCGGCCGATGGGCGCTTGATCGATCGAGACGACCTTGTCGATGTTGGTGAGCCCTTCGACGCCGTCGCACTCGCCGATCGGAGCCGTTGCAGAATACAATTTTTCGCGCGCGGCCGGCAGGAGCGTGTCGACGATCAGGCTCGACTTGCCGCTCCCCGAGACGCCGGTGACGCACGTGAAGAGGCCCGTCGGGATCTCGGCGGTGACGTTGCGAAGGTTGTGCGCGCGTGCGCCGACGATCGAGACCATCTGCTTCGCCTTCGGCGCTTTTCGCTTCGTCGGGATCGGCAGGTGGCGCTTGCCCGAGAGCCACGGTCCGGTGATCGACTTCGGATCGCGCATCAGCTCTTGCGGCGTCCCTTGCGCGACGATCGTCCCGCCCTGCGCGCCCGCGCCCGGTCCCATGTCGACGACGTGATCGGCCGCGAGGATCGCCTCGCGATCGTGCTCGACGACGAGCACCGTGTTGCCGAGATCGCGCAGTCGAATCTGCGCTTCGATGAGGCGCGCGTTGTCGCGCGCGTGAAGGCCCACGGACGGCTCGTCGAGGACGTAGAGGACGCCGACGAGCGCCGCGCCGATTTGCGTCGCGAGACGGATGCGCTGACCTTCGCCGCTCGAGAGCGTCTGCGCGCTGCGATCGAGCGTGAGGTAGTCGAGACCGACGTCGATGAGGAAGCCGAGGCGCGCGGCGACGGCCTTGAGGAGCGGCTCGGCGATCGCGCGCTCGCGCGGCGAGAACGGTTGCGTCGCTTTCCCGGCGCCGAGCTGCTCGGTGAACGTGCGCACGTGACGCAGCGGCATCTCGCCGAGGCGCGCGATGTCTTTGCCGTCGAGCTTCACGGCGAGCGCTTCGGGGCGGAGGCGCCGACCTTTGCACGCGTCGCAGGTGCGGCGGACGAGGAAGCGTCCGAGCTCGTCGTCGGCGATGCCGCCCTCTTCGGGATCTTCGTCTTCGTCGACGCGATCGCCGTCGCCCGCCGCGAGGCGCGCTTGCAAGCGAGGCACGACCCCTTCGTACGACTTGGGACGACCGCGCTTCTTCTCTTTGCTCGCGCGCGCTGCACCGCCGAAGAGGATCGCCTTGCGCTGCTCTTCCGGGAGCTTTCCCCACGGCGTGTCGGGGCTCACGCCGAGCACATCGACCGCGCGCGACAGCTCCGTCGCGAGCGCGACCGAAGCGCGCCGTCCCCACGCGAGCACGACGCCTTCGCGCAGCGAGTGATGCGCGTCGCCGATGCAGCGATCGGGATCGACGACGTCGCGCGAGCCGAGCCCGTCGCAGCTGGGGCACGCGCCGTGCGGCCCGTTGAACGAGAACATGCGCGGCTCGATCGGCGGCAGCGAGATCCCGCAATCGACGCACGCGAAGCGCTCGCTCAACCAGAACGGCTCTTGCCCGTCGACCGCCACCAGCAGCCGCCCTTCGCCCTGTTTCAGCGCGAGCTCGACGCTGTCGGTGAGGCGTCCCTTCAAACCTTCTTTCAAGACGAGGCGATCGATGACGACGTCGAGATCGTGCGCCTTCGCGCGATCGAGCTCGATCTCGTCGCCGAGATCCACGACCGATCCATCGATGCGCGCGCGCACGAAGCCTTCGCGACGCAGCCGCTCGAGCTCGAGCTTCAGCTCGCCCTTGCGCGCGCGGCAAATCGGCGCGAGCACAGACAGCTTCGTCCCTTCGGCGAGCGCGAGGACGCGATCGACGATTTGCTGCACCGTCTGCGCTTCGATCTTCTTTCCGCATTGCGGGCAATGCGGCGTCCCGACGCGCGCATAGAGGAGACGCAGGTAGTCCGCGATCTCCGTCACCGTCCCGACCGTCGAGCGCGGCGACTTCGACAGCGGGCGTTGCTCGATCGCGATCGCTGGCGAAAGCCCTTCGATCCGCTCGACGTCCGGCTTCGCGAGCTGCTCGAGGAACTGCCGCGCGTACGCGCTGAGCGACTCGACGTAGCGGCGTTGACCCTCGGCGTAGATCGTGTCGAACGCGAGCGACGACTTTCCGGAGCCGCTAGGCCCGGTGAAGACGACGAGCTTGCCTCGCGGAAGCGAGATCGAGACGTCTTTCAGGTTGTGCTGTCGCGCACCAACGACGACGAGCCGGTCCATCGTCATCATGCGGTTAGCACGTCATCGGGGCGTCGGCGCCCCTTCTTTTTCAAGCAGTCTCGATCGCTTGTGACAAGTCGGTCCATAGATCGCCCGCGGCTTCGATGCCGACGCTGACGCGAAGGAGGCCGTCGGTGATGTTGGCGGCTTCGCGCGTCTCGCGCGGCATCGTGGAGTGCGTGGTCGACGCGGGGTGCACGATGAGGCTGCGCACGTCGCCGAGGCTGACCGCGTGCGTGAGGACGCGGACGCGCGAGAGCGTGCGCCGGCCCGCGTCGATCGCGCTCGTCGCAGCGGTCGCGGCGAGCTCGAACGAGAGGAGCGAACCGTACGCGTGCATCTGCTTCGTCGCGAGGAGGTGCCCGGGGTGCGACGGCAGCGACGGGTGGTGGACCTTCGCGACGCGAGGATGCTCGGCGAGGCGCGCCGCGAGGATCGCCGCGCTCTCGTTCGCCTGCCGCAGCCGAAGCGCGAACGTTCGAAGCCCGCGCGCGACGAGGAACGCGTTGAACGGCGCGAGAACGCCACCGAACCCTTTGACGACGAGATCGCGCACCTTCGTCACGTGCTCTGCGCTCCCGCACACCGCGCCTGCGATCGCGTCGCCGTGCCCGCCCAGACCTTTGGTCATCGAGTGAACGACGACGTCGACACCGAGCGCGCATGGATTCTGCGCGAACGGCGTCGCGAACGTGTTGTCGGCGATCGTGGTCAAGCCGCGCGCCTTCGCGAGAAGGACGATCGCGGCGATGTCGGAGACGGCGAGGTTCGGGTTCGCGGGGGTCTCGATGTAGAGCGCACGTGTCGCGGGCGTGATCGCGGCGGCGTAGGCGGCGACGTCGAGCGCGTCGACGAACGTCGTCGTGATCCCGAAGCGGGGCAGCCGCTCGCGAAAGAGGCGCGCGCTCTCCGCGTACATCGATCGCGGCGCGACGATGTGATCGCCCGCTTCGCAGAACGCCATGACGGTGCCGCTCACGGCCGCCATTCCGCTCGCCGTCGCGCACGCTGCCTCGGTCCCTTCGAGCGCCGCGAGCTTCGCTTCGAGCGCCTCCACGGTCGGATTCGCCCAACGCCCGTAGATGTACGAGTCGTTCTTTCCGTCGAAGGCGTCCGCGGCGTCTTCCGCGCTGGCGAAGCCGAACGCGCTCGACAAGACGAGCGGCGGATCGAGCGCGCCCGTCGCCGGGTCGCGCGGCTCCCCTGCGTGGATGGCGAGCGTCGTCAAAGTGTCGGCGCGCGCAGCGAGCTGCGAGGCGTACGAAATCGCGGGGTCGATCATGATGCCGCCGCGATGCTACCTTTTGCAGCGATGGCTGGCGACGACGACGGAAAGCGCACGAAGAGCTCGCACCGCCCGGTGCGCCTGAAGACGAAGCCTTTCGACGACGACTCGAACAGCCTCCGTGCCGCGCTCCACGCCGAGCTCCGCAAGAAGGCCGCGCCGTCGCTCGTCGTCGTCGCGGGCGACGACGTCGGCGTGCGGTTCACGCTCGATCGATCGTGCGACATCGGACGCGATCCCGGCGCGGAGCTCCCGGTGCGCGACGAGAACGCTTCGTGGCGCCACGCGCGTGTCGAGGATCGCGGCAACGCGGATTGGGTCGTCGTCGATTTGGGGAGCACGAACGGCGTGCTCGTCAACGGCGAGAAATTCGTCGAGGCGCTGTTGCGCGCCGGGGATCGCATCTTCATCGGCAGGACGATCATCGAGTTCCAAGAGCAGGATGCGATAAGCGCGGTGTTCAACGAGGAGCTCGATCGCTTGCTGAGCGTCGACGAGCTGAGCGGCCTCTGGGTCAAGCGCCGCTTCGACGCGCAGCTCGCGACGGCGGTGTCGGCCGTTCAGACGGGAAAATCGCCGGTCGTGAGCATCATCGTGATGGATATGGATGGCGTCAAAGCGATCAACGATACGCACGGCCACGACATGGGCGCGTTCTGCATCGGCGCCGCGGGTCACGTCATCGGCCAGGTTCTCGGCGAGAGCTCTCCCACGGCGTTCGCGACGCGCTTCGGCGGCGACGAGTTCGCGGCGGCGCTGCCCGGCGTCTCGAAGGTCGACGCCATGTCGATTGCCGAGGGCATCCGCGTCGCGGTCGTCGCGCACGTCTACGACAAGAACGGCGTGTGCGTTCACCCTGGGCTCAGCTGCGGCGTCGCGGCGATGCCCGACGACGCGCCCGACGCGGAAGGCGTCTTCCGCGCCGCCGACCAAGCGATGTACCGCGCAAAGCGTGGCGGGAAAAACCGCGTCGCCACCTGACGTCCGCGTTCCAAGTTGGCGCGAGGCTTGTGTTACGCTCGCTCGAAGATGCTGAAGGTCGAGTGCGAGTCGTGCAAGGCGCCGTACCAGATCGACGAGCGCCGCGTTCCGGCAGCCGGCTTGAAGATGCGCTGCCCCAAGTGCGGGCACTCGTTCGTCGTGCAGAGCGCGGCGGGGGGAGCACCGCCGGCGGTACCAAAGGCCGGTCCCGTCACGCGCCCGACGAAGCCCGAAGGAATGCGCGCGCAAGCGAAGACGATGCTCGGCGTCGCGCCCGCCGCTCCGGGGGCAGCGGCCGCACCGCCGCCACCGCCACCGCCACCGCCACCGCCGGTGCCGCCACCGCCCACGCCGATCGCCAAGGCGCCGCTGCCCTCGGATTTCCCGGCCGTGTTCGGCTCGCTCGACGAGGGCGATCTTCCCGTCGTCGCGCCTGCGCTACCCGCGAACGTCGCGAGGAAGCCTCCGCCTCCTCCTCCAGCCGCTCCGAAGCCGCCACCGAAGGCCGCGCCACCGATGCCCGCATTCGGCGAGATCGACGCCGACCTTCCTGCGCTCGCGGGGGCGGATCTTCCTGCGCTCGCGGGGGCGGATCTTCCTGCGGTTGCAGCGGGGCTGCCGGCGGCGAAGGGCGCTGCGTTGCGCGCGACGAAGTCGTTCGAGTCGGATCTACCAGCGCCCGTCGCTGTTGGGCTTCCCGCGATCCGGTCGACGAAGGGGAGCTCGGGCTCGCGCGAGCTCGAGGATCTCCCTGCGGTCGCCGCGGGACTTCCGGCGGTGTCGGCGGGACTCCCTGCCGTCGCGGCGGGTCTTCCCGCGGTATCGGCCGGTCTCCCTGCGGTGTCAGCCGGTCTCCCCGCGGTGTCAGCCGGTCTCCCTTCCGTTGCGGCGGGTCTTCCCGCGATCTCGGCACCGCTGCCGGCGCCCGCCGCAGGCTTGCCGCAGATCTCGGCGC
>JAYVXB010000029.1:0-8921 GCA_043785585.1 Deltaproteobacteria bacterium
TCGCGCGTCCGCCGAGTCCCGCCGACAGTTGCTCGCTCACTTCGCGCATCGCCTCGACGTATCCGATCGAGCCGAGCCCGTTCGAGCCCCCCTCCGGGATCACGTACGGTCGCCTCCCCGCCTCGGCGAGCCGCACCGCGGCCGCGTCCATCATGGCGTCCCGCTGCGCGTACTCGGCGTGCGTCACCAGCCGCAGCTCTGCGCCGGCCATCCGATCGAGCAGCACGTTCCCGTTTCGCGGGAGCGCGTCGCGCGATGCGGCGACGTCCGGTCCGCTCGCCGCGCCGTCGACGCGCAAGAAGAGAACGCTCGCGAGCTCGGTCGCCGCGCAGGCGAGCGCGGTCGCGCGTGCGTGGTTCGACTGGATTCCACCGCACGTCAGCACGATGTCCGCGCCCCTCGCGCGAGCGTCCGCCAACAAGAATTCGAGCTTCCGCAGCTTGTTCCCTGCCTCCGCTGCGCCGCCCGTCGCATCGTCGCGCTTGATCCACAAGTCGACTCCGAGGAGCTCGTCGAGCCGCGCGCGCTTCACGAGCGGCGTCGGTCCGTGCAAGAGGTGCAGCTTCGGTGGCGTCATCGCGCGCGCATCACGCGAGCGTCACCAGCTTCGCGTTCCCCTCGACCGTCGCGCCGACCGTCACGTGCACTTCCGCGACCGTGCAGGCTGCCTTGGCGCGGATCTCGTTCTCCATCTTCATTGCCTCGACGACCATCAGCGGCTGACCCGCGGCGACCTCGTCGCCCTTCGCGACGAGCACGCGGATCACCCGGCCCGGCATCGGCGACTTCACGATCTTCTCGGCGTCGCCGCCGCGGCCCTTGCGCGCGTGGTCGGCCGAGCGCATGCGCTCGCTCTCGACGCGGACGTACGAGCGATGGCCGCTCGCGACGGCGCCGACCTCGGGTGGCACGCCTTCCATCGTGAGATCCACGACCCGCCCACCGACGCGAATCGACAGCTGCCCGCGCACCGGAAGCACGTCGACGTCGACGACCTTTCCGTCGACGCGGACTTCGAGCCCACCGCTTGGGAGCTCGACGACGTCGACGAGGAGAGGAGGCTGCGCGGGATCCGGATCGAGGGTGACGTAGTAGCGCACGGCCGGGACCGTAGCGCATCTTTGCGGAACATGGGAACGTCGCGCCGCTGTTCGCGGATCCATGTCGGGGAGGTCCGGGGCGGCGGCACGTAGAACAAACCCACGCGGGGGGGCTGGCTCGCTCGCCGTGCGAATACCAGAAGGGACGGGACCATGGAAACCTACGAAGTCACGCAGAAGCTCCTCAGCTTTGGGCCGCAGTACGAAGTCACCGCGCAAGGATCATCCGAGGTGCTCGCCACCGTGAAGGGCAAGGTCCTCACCGCCACGCCGAAGCTCAACATGGTGCAAGGCAAAGAGGGGCCCGAGGTCGCGTCGATGGCCGGCAACTTCATGAAGACGAAGTTCGAGTGCTTCGACGCCAACAAGCAAGCCCTCGGCGTGCTCGCCTTCCCGATGTTCGCGTTCAAGAAGGGGTTCACGCTCACGGTCGGCGCCAACGAGTACAAGGCCGACGGCGGATTCTTCGGCGGCGAGTTCAAGTGCAGCGACGCGCAGGGCAACGTCGTCCTCGTCATCGCCAAGCAGCTCGCGCTCCGCGACAAGTTCGCCGTCACGACGAACGGCGTTCTTCCGCGCGATGTCGCGCTGCTCGCGGCGATCGCGATCGATCAGAAGTTCTTCTCGGACGAAGGATGAACATGCGGCGTTTCACGACGTTCTTCGCGTTGCTCCTCGCGCTTTTCACGTTCTCGGCCGTCGCCAGCGCCGCGCCTGATCCGGCGCATCCGGATCCGCACGCGAAGCCGGAGCCGAAGAAGCAGGACGATCCGGGCGCGGCCGCCCCGAAGGCCGACGACGACGCCGACGAGCCGATGCCGACGCATCACGAGCCGGTGAAGATGAAGATCGGCATCGCGGTGACGAGCATGGAGAAGCTCGATCTCGCGGTGGGCACCTTCAACGCCGAGTTCACGATCAGCATCCACTGCGATCACGAGCCGTGCAAACCGAACATCGATGTCCTCAACGGCAAGCTCACCGGAAAGCCCGAAAAGCTCCACGACGAGAAGCTCTTCAAGAAATACAAAATGAAAGCCGAGCTCTCGGGGTTGCTCGATCTCTCCGAGTACCCGTTCGATTCGCACCAGCTCCCGATCGTCATCTACGACAAATCGGACGCCGAGCAGATCACGTACGAGATCGACTCCGACCCGACGCACACGCACATCATGGAAGGCCCGCACCACCTAAAGCTCCCGGGCTGGGAGCTCGTGAAGTGGGAGGCGGACATCGAGGTGGAGGAGGAGGGCGACGGCGAGAAGATGTCGATGGTCTACTTCAACGTCGACATCAAGCGCCCGGCGGTCGCGGCGTTCGCGAAGGGGCTCATCCCGATCCTCATCCTGCTGCTCGTCGCAGGCTTTCAGCTTTTGTTGAAGCCGAAGGGGGCGGCGGCGCGCCTTGCGGGATCGACCGGGACGCTCTCCGTGGCAGTCATGTTCCACGTGGGGCAGCTCGTGAGCTTGCCGAGCGTCGGCTATCTCACGCGGCTCGATAAGTTCATGATCGCCACTTACATCGTGATTTTGATCCACATCGGATTCAACGTCGCGATGGTCCGCGCCGACGAGGCCAAGAACGAGAACCGAGCGAACCTGATCTACCTCGTCGCTTCGGGAGTCGTCCCCGGCCTCGCACTCATCGCTTGGCTGACGGTGTTTCTCAAACTGGTGTAGACGCTCGCCTCAGTGAGCGGCGTGCGCTTGGGCGCCGTTCGACTTTCCGCCGACGGACTTCTTTCGCGCGAGGCTTCGTGCGCGCCGCGCAGCCGGCTTCTTCGACGCTCTCTTCTCGAGCGCCGTGAGTCGGCTGCGGACGCGTGCGTCGATCGCGCGGAGCGTCCCGTCGACCGTGACGAGCACCCGCTTCTCGAGGCCGACGGGCGTGAGCGTCGCGCGCGCGTCCTTCTCGAGCGCGACGACGCGAAGCCGCACGTACCGTTTCCAGCGTTTGGCCTCGGTCTGAACGAAATGAACGAGCTCGCGCCCCGCGTCGCGCGTCTCTTCGACGAACGTCGCGCCCGCGTCGCGCGTGCGGGCGACGAGCGCCGTGCTCTGTTTCGACACGTGCTGCCCCGTTTCTTGAATCATCGTGACGATCGGTTCCACGCGAGCCTCCTCGGAGATGACGCGGCCTACGAATGGGCCGCGCATCCTCTTACATAACGCGACGCGTTACGAAGTCAAGCGCGGCGCGTCAAAACAAACGCGAAAACTCCGCGAGCGCCCGAAGGCACGCGCGGAGTCTCGACTGGTTTCGACCGCCAAAAGCGGCTCGTTCGCTACGGCTTGTCGCGGCAGACGATCTGGCCGCTGTGCGTGCCGCCGCCCTGCTGACCGAGGTAAAGCTGGCACTCCTTGTCGCTCCCGCAACCGACGTAGATGCACTGGTTCTTGATGCACGAGTAGAAGTGGTAGTCCTGCGGATTGCCGCACTCGAGGTCGGTCGCGCACGGGACCACGCAAGCGTTCTTCGTGCAGACCGCGGTCACGTTCTTCGTGGCCGCGATGCACTCGCGGTCGCTTGCGCAGCCCGACGCCGTGCAACGTCCGTCGGTGCAACGGTTGAACGACGAGCAGTCCGTGTCGCTCGTGCACGGAGGCGTGCAGACGTTGTTGTTGCAGAGGTTGCCGCCGGTGCACTGCGAGTCGTCGGTGCATTGCACGCACTTGCCGCTCGTGCATTGGCCGATGCCGCCGCAGTCGGTGGTCGTCGTGCAGTGCGCCTTGCACGAGCCGCTCTCGCACAAGAACTTCGAGCCGTCGCAGACGCAGTTCTTGTTGTAGAAGTCGCACGCGCTCGTGATGCCCTGCATGCAGCTCTGCTGCTCTTGCTGGCACGTCGCCGACACCGTCTTCGGGCAGCAATCGGCCGGGGCCGCGCACTGGATGACGGCGCATTCCTTCGCGGTGGGCGCGACCTTGAACTCTCCCTGGACGCAGACGCCGCCGCCGGCTCCCGTTCGCGGAACGCACGACAACCCGTCGGCGCAGTCGTTCGTCGTCCCGCACTCTTCGCCGCGGGCGGAGTGCCGCACCGTCGAGTCGCTGCTCTTGCTGCAACCGGTTTGTGTGATGCCGATCGCCGTCGAGGCGAAGAGCACGAAAGCGAGGATTTTCTTGGTCGTAAGCACGGCAGGCTCCCTGTCTGGCCCAATGTGGGCGATGCAAGGAGGCTTACGCGGCACGGTCCCATTTCTTCCCCCGGAAAGACGCTCGCGGACCGATCCGATGCCCCAAGCGTCAAACCAGAAGGACTCCTGCTACGTCTAAAAGGAGCGGTATGGGCGACGACTTGCTACGCTATGTTGCTGAAACACGGGCAATGACCACATGAAGATCACCTGCGACTCCTGTCAGTCCAAGTACAACGTCTCGGACGAGAAGGTCCAAGGCAAGACGGTCAAGATCCGCTGCAAGAAGTGCGGCGCGACCCTCATCGTCAACGGCGCCGGCGCGCACTCGGCGCCTGCGGCCGACGTTCCGCCCGGCGGAGCGGCCGACGCCAGCTTCACCGTGAACGTCGCGGACGGCGACCAGCGGACGATGTCGATGGCGGAGATCGTGGCCGCGTACAACGACCGCGTGATCGATCAAGAGACGTTCGTCTGGACCGACGGCATGGGCGACTGGATGCCGGTCGGGCAGGTCGAGTCGATCGTGATGGCGCTGAACGCGCCGTCGTCGCACGAGCAGGCAGCTCCCGTCGCCGCGGCGTACGAGCAGCCGGCCTACGAGCCGCCGCCCGCCTTTGCGGCTCCAGCCGCCGAGGAGCGACGCGCGGCGGTCGTGAAGCGCGAAGGGTCGCGTGGGACGCGCGACCTGTTCGGCGGTGGCGGAGCTGCCGGCATGGAAGAAGTCGCGTCGAGCGCGCCTGCGTTCGACGGCAGCGGCGGGATGCCGATGCATGCGTCGCCTGCGGGCGCGACGGGGCAGCGCAACGAGACGTCGGTCCTCTTCTCGTTGTCCGCGCTCACGCGCACCGAGACACCCGCGCCGGTCGCGGTGACGGGCGGCGGATCGCGCAAAGAAGATTCTGGTCTCATCGATCTCAAGGCGCTCACCGAAAGCGCAGCGGCGACGTCGCGTGGCGGCCTCGACGACGCTCCCGCGGCGCTCTTCCCGTCGACGGTTGGCTCGCCCTTCGCGTCGCCGTTCGGGGCGCCGCTCGGCAGCTTCGATGCACCCGCGGTTCCCGTCGGATCGATCGCGCCGCCCGCGCAAAAGAAGAACATGGCGGTGATCCTCGTCATCGCCGCGACCGTCGTCGCGCTCGCGGCGATCATCGCCGTCGCGATCGTCGTCAAGTCGGGTCGCGACCGCGACACCGCGGCCGCAGCGGCTGCCGCATCGGCGAGCGCTGCCGCCGCCGCCGCTCCGACGACGACGACCGAGCCCGTCGCGTCCGTAGCGCCGACGGCCGATCCGACGCCCGCATCCACGACGTCCGCGTCCGCAACCGTCGCCGCCGCCGCAAAGAAGCCGCCGCCGGGTGGCGTCAAGCCGCCGCCGGGCGTTCAGCCGCCGAAGCCGCCGCCCGCAGCAGGCGATCCGGCGACGCCGCCGAAGCCGCCACCGCCGAAGCCGCCCGCAGGCGGCGACTGCGGTTGCAACGGCGACCTCATGTGCCTCATGGGTTGCCGCGCGAAGAAGTAGCGAAGAGTCGTCGAACGTCGGTCGCGTCGGCTATCGCGCGCGACGCCGTCGCCGCGCACGCAGTGTCGCCGCGAGGGCGAGCGTCGCCGCGCCGCCGAGCGCCGTCGCTCCGGTCGCGCCGTCGCTCTGCGCCGTGCCGCACGCGCAGCCCGCTTTCACATTGCCGTTCGACGAGCCCGAGCCCGAGTCCGGCGGATAGATCGTGCACACGCCGGTGACGTCGTCCGGCGTGAGCTGCATCCGTCCCGCCACGTAGCGCACGAACATCACCGCTGTCCCTTGGTTCGAGTGCGCCATTCCGATGAAGTGGCCGGTCTCGTGCGTCAGGATCGTCCCGAGATCGAACGCGCCGGCCGGCGTCGGGCTCGCGATCGACAGCTTGTGATCGTGCGAATTGATCTCCATGTCGGCGTCGAAGATCTCGCCGGTGTGGATGCCGTACGTCACCGTCGTCAACGCGAGCGTGTTGTTCGGATCGTTGTGCGGCCAAACGCCGTCGCGAAAGACGATGTCGTGGTGCGTGTCGTGGACGGTCGGATCGCACTCGACGAGCCCGCAATCGGTCGCGGCGGCGTCGGTCGGGCCGACGTCGTGGAGCGTGATGCTCGGGTGCGTCGTCCCCGCATCGGTCGTCGCGCACACGGCGGTGCTCCATTTCGTGAAGGCATCGCGGACGACCGTCCTCGCGTCGGCGAGGGACACCTGCGTGCTCGCGCCGACGTCGAGGCCGTAGTTGACGTCACGCGCGTTCCACTTGAGGGGCACGCCCGTCGTCCAACAGCCGCTGACCGACGGATCGTACCCCGCGGTCTCTTTCTCGGTCGTCGTCTGGCAGTACGCGCGCGCGTCGGCGGATGCGAAGGCTAGGGCAGCGACGGTGGTGAGCGAAGCGATCGCGAAGCGGGCGCGCATGTCTGGGGAACGGTAGCACGCTCATCACGCTGAACTTCCGAGCAGCGCGCTGATGTTGGGCCTCCGCGCACGCTGTCTCGTACACTACGCGTGCAATGCCGACCGACGTTCAGCTCTCGCTCGATTCGTATTTCGCCGAAGCGGTGCGTCTCGCCGCCAAGGAGCTCGCGCCCGAGCCGGGTCGCTGTCAGCTTTGCGAAGCGCCGGTCGACGCGAGCGATGCGCTCTGCGAAGAGTGTGTCGCCGACGAAGAGATGCAGGATCGCTGGCGCGAGCAGAGCGCGAGGCGGCGCGTGCGCGAATCAATCGCGGGGTACTACGAAGCGTCTCGTCGTGCGCTGGCGCTGGTGCGCGCGTACCGCGCCGAGAGCGGGACGAGCGGACGGCGCGAGCGCGAGTGCCTCGACGCCATCACGCGCTACCGCGGAGAGATTCGCACGCGGCGCCTCGATCTCGTGGGCGCGCGCGCGGGCGGCCCGGGACTGCAGAAGGCGCGGCGCACGATTACGGCCGACGTCGGCGCGATCATCGAGGAGATCGGCGACGACGTTCGCCTGCGTCGAACGCGAACGATGTTCGGTGCGACGACGTGGGAGGCGAGCGCGCCGATCGCGAACGATCGCCGCTGGCGCGCGGAGGGGAGAACGCCCGCCGAAGCGCTCGCTGCGCTGCGCGACGTCATCGCCGCGGACGAAGCGCGCGACGACGACGACGCACGCCTCGCGTCGGGACACTGACGCGCGGCACGCCGCTCAACGACCGAGCGTCGGGATCGCGGAGCCCTCGCGGAGCGCGATCGCGAAGAGATCGCCTCGCTCGGCGACGCGCGCCGGCACGTTGCGAATCGTGAAGGCGCGCGGATCGAGATCGACGGTCACCTCGTCCCACGCGATCGGCGTCGATACGCACGCGCCGTCCACCGCGCGGATCGTGTAGGGCGACACCACGGTCTTCCCCTCGCCGTTTTGCAAGTAGTCGACGTAGAGCTTGCCGCCGCGCTTCTCTTTCATCCGTTCGATCGTCGCGATCTTCGGGAGCACCTTCGCGACCGCGCGCGCGATCTGCTCGCCGAACGCGGTCGCCTCGTCGTGCGACGGTCCACGACGAATCGGAACGAACACGTGGATCCCGCGCTTGCCGCTCGTCTTCACGGCGCTCGGCATACGCAACGCATCGAGGAGCGTTCGCACCGCCTGCGCCACCTCGATCACCTCACTCCACTTCGTCTCGTCGCCCGGATCGAGATCGAGGACCACGTAGTCCGGCTCGTCGAGCTTGGGTGCGCGGCTCGCCCATTGGTGGAGCGTGAGCGCCGCGAGGTTCGCGAGCCATTGAAGCGTCTCGACGTTCTCGGCGACGAGGCGCTTCTTGCGTTCCGCGTCGACGACGCGGACGTAGTCGGGGACCTTCGGCGGGAGGTTGTGCTGAAACCAGCTCTCCTCGTCGATCCCGTTCGGCCACCGCTGCAGGTTGATCGGACGTCCCGCGATGTGCGGCAGCATCACGGGCGCGATCGCCGTGTAGTAGTCGACGACGTCTTTTTTCGTGATGCCGTCGCGCGGGAAGAGCACCTTCGTCGCGTTCGAGAGCTTCACCGCGTTCGCCGTGGTCTTCGGCGGCGCGACCTCGCGTGCCTCGTGCTCGGGCGCCTCGGCGTCCGCGTCGCGTACGCATTCGCTCGCCGTCTTGTCGTCGCGGAAGCCGAGGAAGCGCGGCTGCCGAAGGTGGTGATCGCGCGACCACTCCGCGAACCCGACGTCCGCGACGAGCTCGGGTCGCGCCCATCGAACACCGGGGAGGCGAGGGGCGCCCTCGACCGTCGGCTTTGGCGATGCGATCGCGTCGAGGCGCCGCGCGAGAGCCTTGCGCGTTCGATCGTCGAAGCCCGTGCCGCACTTTCCCGCAAAGACGAGCTTCGCAGGATCGTCGGACGACACGACGCCGAGCACGATCGCGCCGACGACGTCCTTCGTCCCCGAGAGCGGCGTGTACCCGCACACTGCGCAGTCTTGCCTGCGCTCGAACTTGAGCTTGAGCCACGCCGGCGAATGCCCCGCGACGTAGCGCGAGCCTTTTCGCTTCGCGACGAGCCCCTCGAGCCCGGAATTCTTCGCGAGCGTCAGGATCTCCACGAGATCGCCTTCGATCGCGCGCGAGAATGAGATGGGCGCGGGCGCGCTCTTCAGCAGCGCTTCGAGGAGCTCGCGTCGCTGCTCGATCGGGAGCTCGCGCAGATCGCGCCCGTCGAGCC